>CAYXEK010000103.1:2612-12981 GCA_964463985.1 uncultured Verrucomicrobiota bacterium | reverse complement strand
TGCCCCTTCCCATTTTACCGATTTTGCTTGTTTTTGGCGCGGTGTTTCATAAAGTATGTTGCATTCGCCCGGCAGAAGACCAGCCCCAATCAGCCGAGGCGCCGGATTTGGCCTCACTTCATTCAGGAAGGGACATGCATGAAAGCAGTGGTCTTGGCATATCACAATATCGGGTGCGTCGGCCTGGATGCCCTCTTGCGCCACGGATTCGACGTCCAGGCGGTTTTTACCCACAAGGACGATCCCCGCGAATCCATCTGGTTTGGCTCCGTGGCGGAATTGGCGGCCCGGCATCGCTTGCCCGCGTTTGCTCCGGACAACATCAACCACCCCATTTGGCGCGAACGTATCCGGGCCATGCAGCCGGATGTGATTTTTTCGTTTTATTACCGCCACATGGTCAAACCGGATATCCTGGAAATCCCGCCACTGGGTTGCCTGAATCTGCATGGGTCGCTCCTGCCCAAATACCGCGGCCGCTGCCCGGTCAACTGGGTCCTGGTGAATGGCGAACGCGAAACCGGGATGACCCTGCACTACATGACGCCGAAACCCGACGATGGCGATATTGCCGCCCAGGTCCAGGTGCCGATTGCGGACGATGATACCGCCGCCACCCTGTTTGACAAGATGACCAAAGCTGCCGTGGATTTGCTCGACGACGCTCTGCCGCGCCTGCTCAAGGGCCAGTTGCCGCGCCGCCCCCAGGATCATGCGCAAGCCACCTACTTCGGCGGACGGAGGCCCGCGGATGGCGCAATTGACTGGAGCAAGGATGCCGGGTCCATTTACAACCTCGTGCGCGCGGTTACGCGGCCATATCCGGGCGCGTTTACCACGCTGGGCGGCCGACGACTGCTGGTCTGGCGCGCCGCCGTGGAACCGGCGCCTGCGGTTGCCGCCGTGCCGGGAACCATCCTGAGCGCCGACCCCCTGGTGGTGGCGACCGGGAAACAGGCCTTGCGCATTGAGGAGGCGCAGCCGGAAGACGATATCCTGATGGATGGCGTACAGGCGGCCGCCGCCATGGGTTTGAAGCCCGGTATCGTGCTTGGCCTGCAATCAATCCAGGTCAAACGCAAGGCCAGCGTCCTGATCCTGGGAGTCAATGGCTTTATCGGCAACGCCTTGAGCGAACGGCTGCTGCAGTCGCAGAAGTATGTGGTGCATGGAATGGACCTGCATTCCGACAAGATCGCGCGGCTGATCGGCCAGCCGGATTTCTTTTTCGACGAGGGCGATATCTCCATCCATCGCGAATGGATCGAGTACCATGTCCGCAAGTGCGACGTGATCCTGCCGCTGGTGGCCATTGCCACACCGATCGAATACACGCGCAATCCGCTCCGGGTGTTCAACCTGGATTTCGAGGAAAACCTCCGCGTGGTGCGGTATTGCGTCAAGTACGGCAAACGCATCATCTTCCCTTCCACCTCGGAGGTTTACGGCATGTGCGACGACGAGGAATTCGATGAGGACCATTCCCGGCTGATTCTGGGACCCATCCGGATGCAACGCTGGATATATTCCTGCTCGAAACAGCTTCTGGACCGCGTGATCTGGGCGTATGGGCAGAAGGAAGGGCTGCGCTTTTCGCTGTTCCGCCCGTTCAACTGGATCGGGCCGCGCCTGGACAGCCTGACTTCCGCCCGCATCGGCAGCTCCCGCGCCATTACCCAGTTGATCCTGAACCTCGTGGAAGGCACGCCGATCCGGCTGGTGGACGGCGGCGCCCAGAAGCGCTGTTTTACCGACGTCAAGGACGGGGTGGAAGGATTGTTCCGGATCATTGAAAACGCCAAAGGCGGCAGCGATGGCGAGATTTTCAACCTGGGCAATCCCGACAACGAAGCCAGCATCCGCGAATTGGCCGACCTGCTGGCGGCCAAGTTTGCCAGGCATCCCCTGCGCTCAAAATTCCCGCCGTTCGCCGGCATCCAGGAAGTGGAAAGCGGACTGTACTATGGCAAAGGCTACCAGGATGTCGTGCACCGGCGTCCGAGCATCCGCAAGGCCCGGCGCATCCTGGACTGGAATCCAACCATCGGCCTGGAACAATCGGTGGATGAGACGCTTGATTTCTTCCTGCAAGAAGCCGTGGCATCCGGCGAATTTGGACAATGCAAATAGGTTTACGCGTAGATGTGGACACATTGCGGGGCACGCGCCTGGGCGTGCCGGTGATTTGCCGGACATTGGCCGAACACGGCTGGCGCGCTTCTTTCTTTTTTTCCGTGGGGCCGGACAACATGGGGCGCCACCTCTGGCGCCTGTTTCGCCCGCGGTTCCTGATCAAGATGCTGCGCAGCAATGCGCCGGCGCTTTACGGCTGGGACATCCTCCTCCGGGGGGTCTTCTGGCCGGGGCCGATGATCGGGCCGCGCTGCGCGGAAGTGATCCGCGCTACCGCCGCCGCCGGTCATGAAGTCGGCCTGCATGCCTGGGATCACCAGGCCTGGCAGGCGCACGTGGAACGTTGGCCGGAAGTCACAATCAGGCATCAACTCCGCCGGGGATACGACCTGCTGGCAGGCATTCTCGGCCGCCCGCCTGCCGCCTCCGCCGCGCCGGGCTGGCGTTGCACACCGCGGGCATTGTCCGTCAAGGATGAGTTCGGTTTTGCCTATAACAGCGATTGCCGGGGCGAGTCGGTGTTTTGTCCGCGCGTGGATGGACGCCGGCTGCGCACGCCCCAGGTGCCGGTCAATCTGCCGACTTACGATGAATTGATCGGACACGATGGCGTCACGGCCGGGAATTATAACCGGCGCCTGCTGGACTTGATCCAGCCGGACCGTTACAACGTCCTGACCATCCATGCCGAGGTGGAAGGCATTGCCGCCGCGGAACTTTTCCGCGAATTTGCCGAGGCAGTGGCCGCCCGCGGCGGACGTTGCTGCCCGCTGGGCGATCTGGCCGTGAGTCCGGCGGATTTGCCGGAACGGGAGTTGACCGCCGGAAGCGTGCCCGGAAGGGAAGGATGGGTGGCGGTCGCGCGGTGATTGGATAGGAATTTCGAAATTCACCGCAAAAAACGCAAAGAGGAATTTTAGGATTTGAACAGAAGGCGGAACAAGGGAGCGAAGGGTGGCGGAACAGGACTTGTCCTGCGTAGCTTCAGCGGAGCAGGGGCAGAATAAGGATTTTTTTTACACAGAAGGCGGAAATTTTACGGCTGTTTGCATTTATTCTGAATTCTGAATTCGGAATCCTGAATTCATTCAAAACGTTAGTTTTGAAATTGGCTACTATTTAATTGCACCTTCCTTCTTTCGCGTTCTTTGCGTTCTTTGTGTTCTTTGCGGTAAATATTTTTTATTGGTTCCGTTGCCGATTTCTTTGCGGTGAATTTGGGATGCCGGACATGTCGGAATTACATCAAATATTGCGCGTGGCGGATGCCTGGCGGGATTACGAGTTGATGGACTGCGGGGATGGCCAACGCCTGGAACGCTGGGGCAAAATCAAGCTGATCCGGCCCGATCCGCAGGCGATCTGGCCTTGCGCTGCGCCGGACCAGTGGCGTGGCGCGGATGCCCGTTACCACCGCAGCGCCGAGGGCGGCGGGCATTGGGAAACGTCCCGGCCATTGCCGGAATTCTGGACGGTGTCTTACCGCCGCCTGGCTTTCAAGGTGCGCCCAACCGGATTCAAACACATGGGGTTGTTTCCCGAGCAGGCGGTGAACTGGGACTGGATTGACGCGCAAATCCGCGGCGCGGCGCGGCCAATCAGCATGCTTAACCTTTTCGGATATACCGGCGCGGCCACCGCCGCCGCCGCGGCCGCTGGAGCGCAGGTATGCCATGTGGACGCGGCGCGCGGCATGGTGCAATGGTGCCGGGAAAATCTGGCGCTGTCCGGCCTGGCGGATGCGCCGGTGCGCTATATCGTGGACGATTGCCTGGCCTTCATCCGCCGGGAACAGCGGCGCGGGCGGCGTTATGACGCCTTGCTGATGGATCCCCCTTCCTACGGCCGGGGCAGCCGGGGCGAAGTATGGAAACTGGAAGACCAACTGGCGCTGCTGCTGGGCGAATCCCGAAAACTGCTGTCGGATGCGCCCCTGTTTTTCCTGGTAAATGCCTATACTACCGGCTTGTCGCCCATCGTACTGGTGAATCTCCTGCGGGATATCCTGCCCGCGCAGTCCGGCCGGATCGCCGGCGGCGAGTTGGGTTTGCCCGCCGGAGCGGGCGGCCGGATTCTGCCTTGCGGGATTTACGCGGCTTGGGAATCTGGCAATGAATAATTGAGCGGAGCCGGAGAAATTAACCGCAAAAGAACGCAAAGATCGCGAAAGAGGAATTTGGGATTGGAACAGAAGTCGGAACAAATTGGGTCAGTGGTGCGGAGCAGAAATCCCCCTTGTTCTGTCCTTGTGCCGCCTTATGTTAAAATTCTTTTCCGCGCTGATATTGTTAGTCGCCAATGACTTCTGTTCCAAATTCCATACCAGCATCGCATTCAATCGCTAAGCCGACTCCCGTCCGAGCCCCGGCCCAATCCCGGCCGGAATTGATGGCTCCGGCGGGTGGACCGGATGCCGGATACGCTGCGCTGCATTTCGGCGCGGATGCCATTTATCTTGGATTGTCTGATTTCTCGGCGCGGGCCGATGCGGAAAATTTTTCCCTGGAGGCGCTCTCAGAGATTACCGATTATGCTCATTCCCTGCAACCGCGCCGGCGCGTGTATGTCGCCTTCAATACCCTGGTGCTGGACGCGGAATTGCCGGCCGCCGCCGACAGGCTGCAGGCGCTGGCGGAATTGCAGGTGGACGCCCTCATAGTCCAGGACCTGGGCGTCTTGCGCCTGGCGCGCGAATTCGCGCCGGACTTGGCCCGGCATGCCAGCACCCAGTTGGCCGTGCATAACCTGGCCGGCGCGCAGGCGGCGCGGATGCTCGGGTTCCAGCGCGTGACGCTGGCGCGGGAGTTGACCCTGCCGGAAATCCGGGAAATCGCCCGGGACGGCGGCGTGGAAGTCGAGACTTTCGTGCATGGCGCCCTTTGTTACAGTTACAGCGGGTTGTGCCTCTTTTCCTCGCTGCTGCTGGGTCGCAGCGGCAACCGCGGGCGATGCGCGTATCTCTGCCGCGAAGTGTTCCAACCCCCTGCTGCGCCGGCGGATGCCGCGCCGGATTTCCCTTTTTCGATGAAGGACCTGGCGCTGACTGCACTGGCGTCACAACTGGCGCAAGCGGGCGTAAGCGCCTTGAAAATTGAAGGACGTAAAAAGTCGCCGTTGTACGTGGCCATGGTCACCCGCTTGTACCGTCGGTTGCTGGATGGAACAGTGCCGGCCGCAGAACTGCGCGCGATGGAGGACGATGTGCGCGTGGTCTTCAGCCGTCCCTGGACGGAATTGTATGTGCGTTCCGCCTCGCATTCGGCGCCGGTGGAACGCGGAGGGGTGGGCCACCGCGGTTGCCCGATCGGCGCCGCGGGGGGCATCCGGCGCCGCGGCGGCAGCGATTGGCTGGCGTTTCAAACCGCGCGCGCCCTGGAATTGCACGATGGCTTGCAGGTTGACTTGCCCGGCTTGCCGCGCCCGTACGGCTTTGCCGTAGCTGCCATGCGCCTGAATGACCGGTCGGCGGCGCGGTCGCCGGTGCGCGTGGAAGCCGGTGCGCGGGTTGAGGTGCGTTTGCCGCCCGATCATCCGGCCATTCCCGCCGGCGCCGCCATATGTTGCGCCGCTTCCCAGGCAGTGAAACGCGCCGGGAAGTTTCCGCGTCCGCGTCCAGGCCGATACCGGGTGCGGCATCCGGTCGCGGTGAGCATGGAAATTGCTGATAATTGCATCCGCGTCCAGGCGCGGTCGGATTGGCCGGGCGCGCGGTCGCCGGCGGCGGTGTCGTTTTCATTGGAATGCGCCGCGCCGCCGGCGCGCGGGGAAGGATTGACGTCGGACGCCGCGCGGAATGCCGTTGCGCAAATGCAGGATAGCGATTGGCGCCTCGCTGAATTCGAATTGTTAAATCCCGATGGCCGGTTTGTGCCGGTTTCCGCCTTGAAAAATGCGCGGCGGAAAATGGTGGCGGAACTGGAAAAATGCCGGGCCGCCCGGCGGGATGACGCCCGGGCGCGCGTGTCTGCCTGGCTTGGCGGTATCAGTGGTAGGGCGACACCTCCCTGCGCCGCTGAAGCTTTGCAGGGCAAGCCGGCGGAGCCGTCCGCCATGCAGTGGATATGGTCCTTGAAGACCGATCAGCCGGCATGCCTGGAATCATTCCAGGAGCAGGACTGCCATGACTTGGAAGAATTAATCCTCGATATCGCCGGGTGCGATTTCAGTGAACTGCGTCAATGCCTGGCGGCCTGGCGCGGAAGACTGGGGGCGGGCCGGATGCGATTGGCCTTGCCGATTATCGTCCACGCTGCGGACGAAATCAAATTGCGCCCTGTCATCCGGAAGCTATGGCTGGAGGGCTGGCGGCGCTGGGAAATTTCCAACATCGGCGGCATGGAATTGCTCCGGGCGGCCGGGGTGGAACCGGCAGCTTTGGATATTGCCGCCGATTGGCCGTTATACGCCGTCAACCGCGCTGCCGCCCGGCAACTGCAGGAGTGGGGGGTTACCCGGGTGACGCTGTCGCCGGAAGACGGACGGGAAAACTGGCGGAACATGCTGATACATTTGCCATTGCCGGCCGCGGTGATCGTATACCAGGATACGCCGTTAATGCTTTCGGAAACCTGCATTATGCGTACGCCGCGCTGCGCCGGCCATGCCGGGTGCCGGCGGCCGGAAATGGATCTGAAATCCACGCATGGCGATCTGCTGCATGTCTGCCGGCGCGGCTGCCGGAATGTGTTGATCAACCAGGCGCCGCTTAATTTATGGCCGCACCGGCGCGCGCTCTGGGAGTTGGGCGCCAGACGCGTACGCGCCGACTTCATCTGGCGGACGTATTCCCCCGCTGAAACGCAGTCAATCTGGCGGAACTTGCGCACCGGCATGGATGGCCCGGCCGGCCATTGCGGCAATTTCATCCGGGGGCTGGCGTAACCGGCAAAAATCCCTCGCTTTGTGCCTATGCCTGCTGCCCCTTTGTGCCTATGTGCCTGTGCCCCTTTGCCCCTTGTTCCGAATAATATTCCAATCCCAAATTCCTCTTTCGCGTTCTTTGAGTTCTTTTGCGGTGAAATCAGCACAGGGGCAAAGGGGCAAAGGCACAAAGGGGCAAAGGGACGGAGAAGCAACGTCTTTCATTCGAGATTCTGCGGTTCATTATTCTGCGGTTCTGATGTTTTCCAGATTTCTCTTTCGCGATCTTTGCGTTCTTTTGCGGTTAATATCTCCGGCTCTGCTCCGCTGAAGCTACGCAGGATACGCCTTTTTGCCTTATTTTTTAAATTGTTTTTCTCTCAAATTTATTTGCCGGCTGCCGCCGCGAGCAAGTCGCGCAAATCTTCAGGCAGATCTGTCCATGGAGGCCGGTGGATGGCGATCGGGCGGCGGCAGACAGTGCTGAAATGTTCCGCCAACCTGGCGCGCACCTCCGGCAGCGCCGGGCAGGCGTCCTGCAACAACTTTTTCAAGGAAGTCACTGCCTCGCCAACCAAACCGCAGGGCACGATGGTTCGGAAACCGGTTAAATCCGGCCGGACGTTGAAACTCATGCCATGAAAAGTGACCCAACGCTTGAGGCGGATTCCGATGGCCGCCAATTTGCCGGATTCAGTCCAGGCGCCCGTTTTACCGGGCCGCCGAAACGCCGTTACCCCGAAATCCGCCGCGGTGCGGATGGCGATTTCCTCCAGATTATGCAGATATCCATGCGCATCGGCTTCATTGGATCCCAGGTGCATGATGGGATATATGATTTCCTGGCCCGGCCCGTGGTAAGTGACGTCGCCGCCTCGGGTGGCATGTATTAAATCAATGCCGCGCCGCGATAATTCAGCCGTGGGAATCAGCACATGCTCGGCCTGCCCGCGATTGCCCATGGTAACGACCGGGGTATGCTCGAGGAAAAGAGCCATGTCCGGCAAGGTTTCGGCAATCCGACGGCGTACCAGTTCATCCTGCAACCGCATGGCTGCCGGGTAGGGGACCGGCGCGTCAAACCAGATGGCAAGAGCGTTTTTCATTCTGCCGCGGCGATGACTTCCACTTCCACCAGGGCGCCCAAAGGCAGGCCGGCCTGAACGGTGGTGCGCACGGGCGGCGGATTCATGGCGAAATGGCGGTTATAGACCTCGTTAAAGGCCGGGTAATCGGCGATATTGGCCAGGAACGCCGCCACGCGCACGACATGTTCAAAACCCATGCCGGCCGCTGCCAGCACTGCTTCAATGCTTTGGAACACCCGTTCGGATTGTTCGCGGATCCCGCCGGGCACAATGGTATTTTTTTCAGGGTCCAGCGCAATCATGCCTTGCACGTACAGGGTGTTGCCCACCCGGATGCCCTGTGAATAACGCGCCACCGGCCGCGGCGCCTGATCGGTTTGAACGACATTTTTCATATTTTCCTTTCATGAATTTGAAAATTTACCGCAAAGAACGCAAAGATCGCAAAGGCGGAATGTAGGGATTTGAATAAAGATAACACAGGCAACGAGGGGGTTGAATTCATGGAAATCCGGAATTTTAAACAGAAGGCGGAACAAGCGCGGAACAAGGATAATTCACGGCAGACCCGGAATTTGAAACAACCTCCGCTGTCCTTCCAAGCCTTCTTCCGTCCTTGTTCCGCCTTCTGTGCAAAATAATTAACTCTCGAATGAGTCTTTTTCAAAAGTGTTCAGTGTTCGGTGCCTGAAATTTTACAGCAACATAACATATTGATCTTGTGCTGTTTATAATGATTCTGAGTTCTGACTTCTGAATCCTGAATTCATTCAAAACGTGAGTTTTGAAATTTACTCGAATATCACTTTGATGGCCTGGCCGTTTTGGAACAAGTCAAAAGCTTCCTGCCAGGCGCTGAGCGGGAAAACGTGCGTAATCAGCGGCTCCGTGCGGATGCTGCCGGAGGCGCAGAGTTCCAGGGCTTTTTCCCAGCCGGTGAATTTCTGGCTGAACGAGCCCAGCACCCGGATTTCACGGTAGAGTACGCGATCCAGATCGAAGGTGATCGGTTTGCCGAAAATGCCGATCTGGGTGTAACTGCCTTCGCTTTTCAGGAGGGCCAGGCCCTGTAGCGCGGCGGCGGCCGCGCCGGAACATTCCAGCACGCGGTCCACGCCGGCGCCGCCGCTGATCCGGTTGACCATTTCTTCCGTCTGGCCGGCCGTGCAGACATGATCCGCGCCGAGTTTTTTGCCGATTTCCAGCCGGCCGCGGTCGCGTTCGGCGCCGGACAGGATTACGACGCCGCCATTGGCCTTGACATATTGCAGGCAAAAAAGCCCCATCGGGCCCGGGCCGCTCACGAGCACCAGGTCGCCGGCATTGATGCCGGTCAGTTCCTGGACGGCGTGGTAGGCGCAGGCGGACGGATCCGTCAAAGCGCCGGAACGGAAATCCACGTTTTCCGGCAGCCGGTGAATGCGGACGCGCGGCACGACCACATGGCTGGCGAAGGCGCCGTCGAAAGCATATCCGGTCGCCAGTCGTTTGCGGCACAAGTTGTAGCTGCCGTTGGCGCATTGCGGGCAGATGCCGCAACTGTACCGGGTATTTTCCGCCGTAACCCGGGCGCCGGTTTCAAGGTCCATCACGCCCGGCCCCAGCGCCGTCACCACGCCGGCAAATTCATGCCCGGGTATGACGGGGAACCGCATGGGTATGCCGATATCGCCCTTGCGGATATGGAGGTCCGAGCCGCAGATGGATGCGGCGCGGACGGCGATTTGGACTTCGCCCGGGCCGGGCTGCGGCACCGGGACTTCGCGCAATTCCATGTTGTCCGGGCCGGGGGCGTATTTTACCAATGCCTGCATGTTTATCTCCTGCTGTATGAAATATTTGGGGTTAAGTTGCCAGCGGCGATTTTTACTAATCGCACAAGTAACATAACCAGCGCCTGTTCGGGTGTCAACGGCGAACGTAATTAAGCCGGTGATTTTGGAATGCGTCGGCCACCGCCGTGATGGGGCAAGTACGACGCCGCTTTCCGCCTGCTGTGCTGGCGGACATTCAGGCAGAAAACCAGAATTTCACCACGAAGGACGCGAAGACCACGAAGGGGGAAAATTAACCACAAAAGATCGCAAAGATCGTGAAAGAGAAATCTGGAAGACAGCAGAACCGCAGAATAATGAATGCTAGACGTTGCTTCTCCGGCTCTTTGCCCCTTGTTCCGAATAATATTCCAATCCCAAATTCCTGATTTTGCGATCTTTGCGTTCTTTTGCGGTTAATTTTCCGGCTCTGCTCCGCTAAGCTACCCAGGCCAATCCTTTTCCCGCCTTATA
>CAYXEK010000103.1:0-2512 GCA_964463985.1 uncultured Verrucomicrobiota bacterium | reverse complement strand
AAGCTACCCAGGCCAATCCTTTTCCCGCCTTATAGTCAAAAATAATCAGTTTCCCGGCAGGGGAATCCCGTTAAACCAGCAGCGCAGTGCTGTCGGCGATGCAGGTCCTGACTTTTGCCAGGAGCGCCTCAGTTTTTTTGATTTTTTCCGAAATCATGGCGGCGGTAAAGCGTGTGCCGAAGGTGTAGCCCCAGCCGATGAAAGGCTGGCGGTCGGCAATTTCACGGCCGCGCCGGCTGCGGGCGAGATCATCTTTCAAAACGGTTTCAATCGCCAGCAGGCGGCGGCGGTAAGCGGGGCTGGTAACATAGGTGTGATTCAGCATGTCGCGGTGCCATGCAAAAGTGTTGAATGCCAGGTCCTCCTCCAGGAATATGCCAACCATCTCGGCCATTTCGAGATCGTTCCGGGCGCGGGGGTAAAGCGGATGGGGTGTTTGGCGCAGCGCCTGGCGCAATTGAAGCATGCCCCTGCGCCAGCAGGCGGCGGCGCGTCCAAAATCCCGGCGGCGCGCCTTGGCCCAGCGGCCGGGCATCAGGTGGAATTTCGGACGCAGACGCATTGGATCAAGCAAGGCCTCTGCATTGCCGTGTTCGCGCAGGGCGGGGGAAGCATGGTAAAATGCCGGCGAATAAAAGGACCGGGAAAGGAAGGCCGTGCCGATATCAAACGGGTGCGCCGGCCCCAGCACCAGCGGCCCATCCCAGTAGGTGCCATAACGCGCGTGGGAGGTTTCCCATGCCTTTGAAAAATCCGACCACGCGCGCAGGACATGCGCGGCGGCGCGCGCGCCGTAAATCCGGCAGGCCACGCGGTAAAGGGCGTCGGGAATTGTATAGTCCTGCGGTTCCGCCTGCCAGTAAGCCAATTCCACGCTGGGCGCCTGCCAGAATCCGTTCAAGCGCCAGGTGTCCATGATCAAGGCCGCGCCCGTCCGGCGGATTGCTTCCCGGCGGGCCGCCCAGCGGCGCATCACGGGGATGTAGGGCAGGGCAAACAATTCAATGCTCTGCGTGGTTTCGGTTTTCACGGCAATGGCCAGGCCGCGCCGGCGCGCCGCGGCCTGTTCCAACTTGAATTTCGGCGATGGGCCGATGTATTGGATGCTGTAATCGTAAACCAGCGTCGGCCCGACTCCGGGAATGGCGGCGGGGGCGTCCTTGTCAATTTCCATCAGCCAGACTGCCGGACGATCCAGTTGCTTGATCAGGGCGAGGTCATGTTCCCAGCGGTATGCGCCGTGGCTTTTCTGCTGCCAGATAATGCTGGAGTAGGGCCAGTAAACGGCGCGCGTTCCAGGCGCGGCCTGGCGGATCGCGGCCGTCATGGCGTTCAACATCGGCGCCAGCGCCCTGGCCGGTCCATGGCGGGCGCACCGGGAGCAGTTGGTTACGCGGTCGGTGCGTGGATTAGGCGTGGAATAGCAGTGCCGGAACCCCTCGCCGCCGATTATGAATATTACGCCGCCCAATGCCGGACGGATGGAGCATAAACGCGCCAATTGCTCGGAGTAAAAAGCGCGCGTGGCCGGCGCCGACGGGCAGAGCGCATGCTTGCGGGCCGCGGTCACCGTGCCGCCCGCGACCGTCGGATGCGCTTGCAGGACCGGGTGATCCGCCGGCACGCCCGGCGCCGCCGGCAGCAGGTAAATTTTCAGGCCGGCCGATTCCGCGCGCGCGGCCAGCGCGGCCAGCGCGGCTAGGCGACGGTTGGCGCGCGGAGCATTCATCTCAGGTAAAATCCGGCTGTGGATGTAATCCCAAAGGTTGATGTAAATGAAAAATCCATCGTAGCCGTAGTGCGCCATGCTGCGCAGGTATGGATCGGTATAAGCGTGGGAATCCGCCGGATCTTCCAGGCCGGGCGCAAACAGGCTGGTGGTGATGCGTTCTGCCGCCGGGGGCGGCAAATCCATCCTGCCCGCCGGCAGCATGGGCGCATGCCGCCAGGCCATTTCATGTTCCAGCCGGACAATTGCCCGCCAGGCGCCCCGGATGTCCGCGCAGCCGATTTCAATGCCTGCGGTTGAGATGTCAATTTCCGCGGCGCCGGCGGGCCCAGCCTGCCGGCGCAGAAGCAGCCGTGTCACCTCCCTGCCGGCGGCTTGGCCGGCGCGGGCGCATCCCATCCGGCCCAGGAAATCGGCAAAATCTTCCAGGCAATGCCGCCATGCGCGATTTTCAGATTCCAGGCGCCAGGTTTTGCCGCATAGCATTTCTCCCGGTTGGGGATGAAATGGCGGCAAAGGCGCGGCAAAGGCATGCACATCCTGCGCCATGCTCAGAATTTGCGGATTGCGGTCGTCGCCGTAAAGCGGATTATGGAAGGGATGATTTTTTCGCATATGGTTACAGGCAAATATCAAGACTCATGTTTTGAAAGCGGCTCCGACGGAGGCCGGCAGGGGCGCGGGCGGCAGTACGCCGGAGCGGCCGGAAGCTGCGCGGTTACTCCAAGTCAATATCGCCAATTCAAACGCGCATGTCAATCAGCATTGGTGTTTGAAGTGATG
>CAYXEK010000102.1:0-13012 GCA_964463985.1 uncultured Verrucomicrobiota bacterium | reverse complement strand
CATCTGCGACCAGTGACAACATGGAGCGTCCAAACACAGAAACAGCCCGGCTCACACGGAGGGTTCGCCCCACCTTGCATGCCGGGTGTTCGGCCGGTGGGGCGAACCCTCCGGGTGAGCCGCAGCACAGTTTGGGCCGGCCTCATTTCCGAAGCCTGCAACGAATCGCAGATGCGCCCGCTGCCGCCGCCGCGGCCGCCGGCAAAAAAATAAAAAAAAGCAAAAAAAATGTTGACAACTGGTGGGGCAAAGTGTTGAATTGTGTCAAAAGAGGGGGGAAGGTGAACTCAAAGGGCGCGTTGCCAGATAATTTCGAAACGGCCGCGGGTGGGTTTGTCAGCCGTTTCCGGCATTCGCTTGACCCGAAAAAACGCCTGACAATACCGGCGGAATGGCGCGAACAAGCAGGTCCCTTGCAGCGTTTGTACGTGTTGCCGGGGTTGAACGGCGACAAGTGTCTGTACCTGTACCCCGCGGCTGAAATGGCGCACCGACTGGCTAAATTCCGGCAAATTGGAATCGCCGACCGCCGGGCGCGCGTTTTAGCGCGCGTGCTGGCGGCAAACTCCGAACTGCTGGAGTGGGATACCCAGGGGCGTATCCGGATCAAGGACGATTTGCTCGCGCAGGCAGGTATTTCGGAACAGGTGGAGTTGATCGGGGCATTCGACCATTTTGAGGCCTGGAGTCCGGAAGCCTGGAGTGCGGCCAGTTCCGTGGGCGACGCCACCATTGAAGATGCGTTGCGGTATGTGGACCTTTAACCCCGGATGCGGGCTTTAATGGCGGCCTATGTCGCGGCGCGGGTAACCGGCGATTTTACAGATTAACAATCGAAAAGGACTGATTTGGAAGCGGCGCCATGATAATTCAAAGGACAAGGCTGATGGGGTGGAACCGCGTGCTGGAAACCGATCGGGATTCCAGCCGTTGGTTCGCCTTCCCCAAACGGGTTTCAAGTTCGGTGCGGTTTGGATCGCATGCTTGCGTCATGGAGCCAACCATGCAGATTCTGCCGGTGCGCCCCGGGGTATCCGCCGCGCCGGTTGCTCGTTTAGCGCGGCCGGCGGGAGGACGGGAACGCGGCGCGCGTTTTGCGACGGTCGGGGACGGTTGCTGGTTTAACGTAAGTTCATGGTTAAGCGTTTGAAAGATATGCAGCGGCGCGCGGGCGGCAGGGACGAGGCGCGCCGTCATCATCCAGGGAGGCTTATGCAAATCCCGAAAGTCATCACCAAGTGTTGTATTTGCGGCCGCGAGCGGGACGAGATTCTGGGCATCTGGCGATATCGGCCGGAGCCGGCCGATCCCGCCGCCCGGTATTCCCACGGGTTTTGCAGCATGTGCTATGAAACCGAGATCATGAAACTCAAATTGCGCAACCTGGAATATGCGGAACAGACGGCAGCCGCATGCCCGGTATGACGGAGTGGCCGGGATGCATGAACCGGTGATGGTCCGGGAGGTGTTGGATGCGCTGGCCTTGCGGCCGGGAGGTGTTTACCTGGACGGCACGCTTGGGAGCGGCGGACATGCGCTGGCCTTGCTGGAGCGTTTGCAGGGAGAATGTCTGCTGGTCGGCATAGACCGGGATGCGGATGCGGTGGCGCGGGCGGAGGCGAGGTTGTCGCCCTGGCGCGGGCAATGCCGGCTGGCGCATGGAAATTTTGCGGAGATGGCGAATATCGCCCATCGGTTCGGCTGCAGCAAAGTTGACGGCATATTGCTGGACCTGGGGGTTTCGTCGGAACAACTTGAAAGCCCGGAACGCGGATTCAGCTTCCTGAGGGAAGGGCCGTTGGACATGCGGATGGACCAATCCGGCGCCGGCGCGACGGCGGCGGATTTGCTGAACAGCGCTGACGAAAAAATGTTGCGCGATTGGTTGCGGAATTATGGCGAAGAGCCGGCTGCCGGAAGGATGGCGCGGGCGATTCTGCGGGAACGCGGGCGCCGCGATTTGCGCAGCACTCTGGATTTGGCCGGGGCGGTCCAGGGTTGCGGACGGAAGGGCGGGCGCATCCATCCGGCCACGCGGGCTTTTCAGGCATTGCGGATCGCCGTCAACCGCGAATTGGAATGCCTGGGGAAAGGATTGGAGTCGGCGCTTGGATTGTTGCGGCCCGGCGGGCGGCTGGCGGTTTTGTCTTACCACAGCCTGGAAGACCGCTTGGTCAAGCAGACAGCGCGGCGCCACACGTTGCGCCGCGAGTCCCTGCCGGCGGGCGGCTGGCGGGTTTACGGCGATGAGCCCCTGGCGCAGGCGCTGACCCGCAAGCCTTTGACGCCGTCGGACGAGGAAGTGCGTGCAAACCCCCGGGCGCGTTCCGCCCGGTTAAGGGTGCTCGAAATTTGTCCATCTAATCAAGGAGGGTAAAATCATGTCCGCGAAAAACCGCAAACGCAACAATGCAGGTTTTGCTTTCCCCTTGCCGGCGGCGGTGTTCCTGGCGCTGACGGCGACCTTGTTGCTGTCGTACATCTGGCTGGATGCCCAGGCGCATGCCCTCGGCGCGCGCATCAAGGTTTTGGAAAAACAGCTGGCGGAGTCGAACAAGGCATGCGCGCATGAATTGTCCAAGTGGGAAATGCTGAAATCGCCAGCCAGCATCGAGCAGTCCCTGGCGCGCAACCGCCTGGTGATGATCGCCCCGCCGGCTCGCGATGTGGTGCGGCTGCCGGCGCGTCGGGCGCCGGCTGATTTCGGCTATCTGGCGCATTTGCCGGATTCATCCAGGATGCTAATGAATGACTGACCGCATGCTGCAGATCCGGTTATGGCTGGCGTTGGGTTTGCTGTTCATCCTGATGGGCGGGTTGAGCGCCCGGCTGGTCTTGCTCCATGCCGGAACTTCCGAACAAAAGCGGGCGCGGATTGAGGAATTGCGGCGCCTTGAGAAAAACCTGACCGTCGGCCGCGGCAAAATCCTGGATTGCCAGGGCCATGTGCTGGCATTGGATCTGGTGCGCCAGGAGGTGCGCGCGGATCCGGAAGCAATTGCACGCAAAGACAGTCTGAACCAGGTGGCGCGCGAGCTGGCGGAATTGCTGGAGTTGGACGGCGATGTTTTGCGCGCGCGGCTTGACCGCCCCGACCGACGGGATATTACCGTCATGGGCTATGGCAAGACAGTGGACCAGGACGTGGCGGATGCTATGCGCGCCCGGAATCTGCCCGGGGTGTTCATGCGCGAAAACATGGTGCGGGTCTATCCCCGCGGCGCCAGTCTCTGCCACGTGCTGGGCTACGTTAACCTGGAAAGGCAGGGCAGCGCGGGCGTGGAACAGCGTTGGGACCGTTACCTGCGCGGCGCCCCGGGCATGTTGATCAGCGAAATGGACGGCCGGCGGCGGGAATTGTATGATCGGCGTCTTTTGGAAATCCGTCCGCGCCCCGGGGCGGACGTGGTGTTGACGCTTGATCAATACGTGCAATATATTGCCGAGCAGGCGGTGCGGCAAGCGGTGGAGGAGCAGCGCGCTCTCGCGGGATGGGCGATTGTCGAACGGGTGGCCACAGGTGAAATCCTCGCCATGGCCAGTTATCCGGAATATAACGGCAACGATTTCAGGAAAGCCGAGCCGGAGGCGCGGCGCAATCGCTGCATTTCGTACAATTATGAACCGGGATCAACCTTCAAAATGGCGGTGATCGCCGCGGCGCTGGACGCGGGAGCGGTCCATACCGGCCAGGTGTTCGACTGCGAGAATGGCGCGTGGATTTACCATCGGCGTCCGTTGCGGGACTACCACCCCTACGGCCGGTTGACCGTGGCCGATATCGTCAAAAAATCCAGCAACATCGGCGCGGCTAAAATCGCCCTGGCCTTGGGGCCGGAGCGTTTGCACGGCTATCTGCGGGGGTTCGGCCTGGGACGGCCCATGGGCATTGATCTGCCCGGCGAGGAAGGGGGAACTTTGCACCCCCTGGATTGCTGGACGCCTTTGAGCATTACCCGAATTGCCATGGGGCACGAAGTGGCCGTGACTTCGCTGCAAATGCTGGGGGTGATCTGCGCCATCGCAAACGGGGGAGTTTTGCTGCGGCCTTACGTGGTGCGGGAAGTCCGCGACAGCGAAGGGCGGATGTTGGCGCGCCAGGAGCCGGTGGAACTGGGCCGCCCCATCAGCGCCGCGACTGCGTCGCGCATGCTGCAACTGCTTGTGCGCGTCACCGAGGAGGGCGGCACCGGCCGCCGGGCGCGCGTGGAAGGATACACCGTCGGCGGCAAAACCGGCACGGCGCAGAAGCCGGTGCCCGGCGGTTATTCCGACCTGCTGAACATGTCTTCTTTCGTGGGCGTGATACCGGCGGAAGCGCCGCAACTGGCGATTATCGTGGTGCTGGATGAGCCGAAAAAAACCCGCACGGGCGGCGCGGCGGCCGGGCCGGTTTTCAGCGCGATTGCCGGGGAAGCAGTGCGTTACCTGGATATTCCATCGCCAATGCCGATGGCGGTCGCGGAAGCCCGCTGAAGCCGGCACAAGGATGAACAAAAGGGGGCGGCGAAGCATTGCGGGAAAAGGGGGTTATGAAGGCAAGCGTTTTAATGGCGGCGACGCAGGTGCTGGAAACGCACGGCGATCCGGCCGCTGAAATCAAGGGTTTGGTATTGGATTCGCGCCAGGTCAAGCCCGGCCAGGCTTTTTTCGCCCTGCCGGGCAGCAAGCTGGACGGCGGCCGCTTCATTCAGGATGCACTGGCACGCGGCGCCGCGATGGTTGTCACCCGCGATCCGCTGACGCTGACCCGCGGCCATGCTTTGTTCGTGCGCGTCGGCGATGTGCGCCAGGTGATGGCGGAAATGGCGGCGGCGTTTTACGGCTATCCGGCGCGCCGCCTGCGCATGCTGGGCATTACCGGCACCAACGGCAAAACGACCACGGCCAACATGGCGCGCAATATCCTCCAATCGGCCGGACTCCGGCCGGGAATGATCGGCACCATCCGGTATGAAATCGGCGACCGTTCCATTCCTGCCGCACGCACCACGCCGGAGGCGATTGACCTGCATAACATGCTTGCGCAGATGGTCAATGCGGGGTGCCAGAGCGCCATTATGGAAGTATCATCCCACGGCCTGGTCCAGCGCCGGACATGGGGCATTGACTACGACGTGGCCGTTTTTACCAATCTGACCCACGACCACCTGGATTACCATCAGACCGTGGACGGTTATTACGAGGCCAAGAGCCTGTTGTTCCGCGGTTTGCGGGGCCGTCCCGGCCAGACCGCGGTCATTAATCTTGACGATCGGCATGGCGCGCGGCTGCTGGAACTGGCCGGCGAGCGCGTGCAAACCTTATCGTATGGCATCCAGAATCCGCAGGCCCGGATTCGGGCTGTCAATTTGCAATTGAGCGCGCGGGGCAGTGTGTTTGAGGCCGCCACACCCTGGGGAACGCTGCCTTTGCGTCTGCGTCTGCTGGGCCGGTTTAACGTTTACAACGCCCTGGCGGCGCTGGGCGCCTGCGCCGCGCTGGGGGTGGATTTGCCGATGATAGCGCCGGTGTTGAACACCATGGGATCGGTGCCGGGACGCCTGGAAGAAATCGAAAGCGGCGCCGGCTTCCAGGTTTTTGTGGATTATGCCCATACCGCCGATGCCCTGCAGAACGTTTTGTCCACCATGCGCGAAATCACCGCCGGGCGTTTAATCGTGGTTTTCGGCTGCGGCGGCGACCGGGACCGTCGCAAGCGGCCGCTGATGGGCGCGGCCGCGGCGGAGCTGGCGGATTACGCGATTGTGACTTCCGATAATCCCCGCAAGGAAACTCCTTCGGAAATAATTGCCGAGGTGCGCGCCGGGTTTGCCGGCCATGACAACTTCGAAGTCGTGGAAGACCGTTATGAGGCCATTGTGCGGGCGCTGTCGCTGGCCGAGCGCGGCGACGTGGTGGTCATTGCCGGCAAAGGGCATGAGAATTACCAGGAATTCGCCGATACGGTGATCCCCTTTGACGATCGCCAGGTGGTACGGGAATGCCTGGGAATCAAAACCTGACATGGGCGGACTGGATCCAGATGCAATATCGCGCTGGTGCGGCGGCGCCTGGGATGGCGGCCTGCCGGGCCGGTTGGCCGGCGTCACCGCGGATTCCCGATCGGTTGGCCGTGATTTTCTTTTCGTGGCGTTGCCGGGCGCGCGTGCCGATGGCCATGATTTTGTAGGCGAAGCTTTCCGGCGCGGCGCCGCCGGCGCGGTGGTGAAGTCGGATTATGCGGCCGGCGCCGGTCCGCTCTTGCGGACGGCCGACCCGTTGTGCGCACTCCAATCCATGGCGGCCGGCTACCGCCGGGCGCAAGCCATCCGGATCGTGGGCGTCACCGGCAGCGCCGGCAAAACCACCGTCAAGGAAATGACAGCCGATGTGCTGTCGGTATCGCAGCCGGTGGCCCGCACGCGCGGCAATTGGAACAATGCCATCGGCTTGCCGTTGAGTTTGTTGAATATGCCGCCCGAATCGCGCGCCGGCGTGTTCGAGGCGGGAATCAATCATCCCGGAGAAATGGAGGAATTGTGCCGGATTCTGGCGCCGGATTGGGGTGTGGTCACCAATGTCGGCCCGGTGCATCTTGAGTTTTTCAAATCCGAGGCGGCCATTGCCCGGGCCAAGGCGGGGTTGCTGCGCGCTTTGCCGCCGGATGGGTTGGCCGTGTTGCGCGCGGATGCGCCCTGGTACAAGGTCTTGCGGGACGCGGCGCCGTGCCCGGTGACGGCGGTGGCCTTGGCGCCGGACCAGGCCGCCGATCCGCCGGACTTTTACGCACGGATGGAGCCGGACGGCATGGCTGCTTTCGGCGAACGCGCGTCGGAAATGGTCTGGCGCATCCGGCCGCCTTTGCCCGGCCGGCATAACCTGGCCAACATGCTCCTTGCCGCGGCGGTGGGGCGCGCCTGGGGGATAGGCTGGCCGGGCATTGTCCATGCTTTGGAAAGTTATCAGCCGCCGCCCATGCGCTGGGATGTGCGGGTCTGGCGGAATGTCACCTTGATTAATGACGCCTATAACGCCAATCCCATGAGCATGGTGGAGGCATTGCTGACTTACCGCGGGTTGCCGGGCGGCCGCAAGTGGCTGGTGCTGGGTGGGATGTTGGAACTTGGAGACGCGGCTGCGGCCATGCACCGGGATTTGGGACGGCAGGTTGCAGGCGGCGACTGGATGGGGCTGGTCGCCGTGGGTGAACTGGCCGCGTTGATCGCCGATGGGGCGGAATCCTGCGGGATGCCGCCGAAACGGATTTCCCGCTGCGCCGGGCCGCTGGAAGCTGCCGCGTTTTTGGCGCAATCCGCGCGCCCGGGCGACATGGTTTTACTCAAGGGCTCGCGCGGGATCGGGTTGGAAAATGTTTTGCGCGTCCTGACGGAGACGGATTGACAGCCGGCGCCGGCGCCGGTCAAAATGCGCGGAACTGGCGCAAGGGGAGATGGCCATGCTGTATTATCTGCATTTGTTAGCGGCTGAATGGTCGGTCTTGCGGGTTTTTCAATATATTACCGTGCGGGCCTTCGCCGGCGCTGGGACGGCATTCATCATCAGCCTGATCCTGGGACCCTGGATCATCCGCCGTTTGGGGAATTTATGCAGCGGCGAGGCCACGCGTTACCGCGAAGACGCCCCGGCTCTGGATAACCTGCACGGCGCGCAGAAAAAATCCACCCCGACGATGGGCGGCATCCTGGTCGTTGCGGCCGTCAGCGCTGCTGCGTTGCTTTGGGCCATACCGGATAATCCTCTGATTTGGCTGGCCCTGGCCACGCTATGGGCGTTCGGCGGAATCGGATTCGCGGACGATTACGTCAAGGTGGTTCGGCGCCGTCCCGGCGGACTGGCGGCGCGGCATAAACTGTTGTTGCAGGTTTTATGGGTGGCGGTTATATTCAGCGCCATGTTGACCCTCCCCATGACCCGGGCCCATACCTGCCAATTGATGGCGCCATTCTGCAAGGCGCCGGTGCTGACAGACATGGGCCGGCTGGCGGCATTTGTCTTTGCGGCTCTGGTTATTATCGGCGCCAGCAATGCCGTGAACTTGACCGACGGGCTGGATGGTTTGGCCATTGGTTGCGCCGGGTCGGTCACCCTGGCTTACCTTGTGCTGGCCTATGTGGCCGGGCACATCCAGTTTGCCGCATATTTGCAAGTGCCGTATATTGCCGGGGCGGGCGAATTGGCGGTTTTTTGCGGATGCCTGCTGGGCGGCGCGCTGGGGTTTTTGTGGTTTAATTGCCATCCGGCGCAGGTTTTCATGGGCGACACGGGCAGCCTGGCGCTGGGCGGCGCGCTGGGTGTTGTGGCGGTGTTGATCAAGCATGAATTGGCCTTGCTGGTGATTGGCGGAGTGTTCTCCATGGAGGCGGGGAGCGTTATTTTGCAAGTTGGATGGTTCAAGTGGAAGCGCCGGCGCATTTTTGCTTGCGCGCCTTTGCATCACCACTTTGAATTGAAAAAAAACAGGCCTTGGAGCGAAACGCAAGTGACCACCCGGTTTTGGATCATCTCGATCATTTGCGCGCTGTGCGGCGTCTTGATGCTCAAAATTCGATAAGGTTGAGATTTCATGGCTGGCGGCGCACAGAACGTGCTGGTGCTGGGGCTGGGCGCCAGCGGATTGGCGGCGGCGCGGCTGCTGCGCAGGCAAAATGCGTCGGTGACGGCGGCGGATGCCGCCGATACTCCGGAATTGCGCATGAAAGCCGAGGCGCTGCGCGCCGCCGGCTGCGCGGTGGAGTTGGGACGGGCCGCGCTGCCGCCGGGCGGCTTCGACCTGTGCGTGGTCAGCCCCGGCCTGGCGGCCGATGCGCCCTGGTTGCGCGAGGCGGAAGCCCGCGGCATTCCCGTCATTTCAGAATTGGCCTTCGGCTGGCGGCATCTGCGGGCGCGCACTCTGGCCGTGAGCGGCTCAAACGGCAAAAGCACCCTGGTAAAACTTTGCGCGGATGCCCTGGTCCGGGACGGCCGGCGGGCGCTTCCCGCCGGCAATTATGGCTTGCCCGCCTGCCAGGCGGCGCTGGAGGCGGCGCCATATGACTGGGTGGTGCTGGAAGTCAGTTCCTTCCAACTGGAATTTCCCGGGGATTTCCGTCCGGATGTGGCAGTTCTGTTGAATGTTTTGCCCAACCACCTGGACCGGCACGGCGACCTGACCGCCTATCGCAACTTGAAGTTCCGGTTGTTTGCCGCCTTGGGCGCCGGCAATGTTGGTATTATGGAGCCGGCGTTGCTGCGCCAATATGCTGCGCCGGCTGCCCAGGCGCAATGGGTGACTTTCGGCGGGGATGCGCCGGCGGATTTTCTTTACCGCCCCGGCCGGGTGATCGGTCCCGGCGGCGCGCCGGTGATAAACTTGAACGGAACTGTTTTTGACAATCCAATCCTGGGCGTTGCCGCGGCGGCGGCCGCCGCCGCCATGCTGGCCTGCGGCGTTCCCGCGCGGCGTCTGGAGGAAGCGGCGCGCGCATTTAAACCTTTGCCGCACCGCATGGAGGATGTGGGATGCGCGGGCGGAGTGCGTTTCATCAATGATTCCAAGGCAACCAACGTGGCGGCCTTGTGCGCCGCGCTGCGCGCGTTTCCCGGGCCCTTGCGTTTGATTGCCGGCGGGGTAGGCAAGGGAGAACCTTTCATTCCGGCGGCGGAGTTGCTGGCGGGGAAAGCGGTGGGAATATACCTGATCGGCCGGTCGGCGTCCGCAATGGCGGCTGCCTGGCGCCATGCGGCTGATTGCCGTATCTGCGGCACGCTGGAAGCCGCCTGCGCCGCGGCATGGGCCGAAGCGGCGCCCGGAGAAATTATTCTGCTCTCGCCGGGATGCGCCAGTTTCGATCAATTCCGCAATTTTGAAGAACGCGGCCGGCGCTTCCGGGAATGGGCTGCCGGACTGCACGGGGGCCGCCCGGGACTGTAACCCCCCCTGAAATTTATGGGCGCGCCAGGCATGCCTGGACTTTTTCGGCCAGCGCTCGCTGAGTGAAAGGCTTCTGTATGAAATTCTCCGCGTCGCCGTTAACACCCTGTTCGGCCAGGAAGTTGGCGCTGTGGCCTGAAATGAACATGTATTTCAAGCGCGGGTGCTGTTTCAATAACTGGCGCACCAGTTCCGGTCCGCTCAGTTCAGGCATCATTACGTCGGCGATGACCAGGTCTATCCGGTCGTGGTGTTCTTTGAACAAATTCAAGGCGGCGCGCGCGGAGTTGGTCGCCAGAACCCGGCAGCCGGAATGTTCCAGTATCCGCTGGGTGGTGCACAGCACGGGTTCTTCATCATCCACCAGCAGAATGGTGCCGTGCGGGGAAGGGCCCCCCGCGGAATCGGCGGGGCTGGTTGCGGGAGCGGTCTTTTCGGGAGCGCAGCGGGGCAGAAAAATCTGGAAAAGCGAGCCTCGGCCGGGAGTGCTGACGACGTTGACATGTCCGCCGTTCTGGGCGACCATGCCGTAAACGGCGGACAGCCCCAACCCCGCGCCCTGGCCGCGGGCTTTGGTAGTGAAAAACGGCTCGAAAATTCGGTCGCGGACTTCCGGTGTCATCCCGCAGCCATCGTCGCGCACGGAAAGCAGGGCGTATTGGCCGGGCGTGATTCCGCCATGGCGGGCGGTTTCAGCGGGGGCAAGGTCAATTTGTTCGGTTTCAATCACTACCCTGCCGGATTGCTCGATGGCGTCGCGGGCGTTGGCGCAGAGATTGGTCATAATCTGTTCCAGTTGTCCGGGATCCATCCGGATGGCGAGAGCTTGGCCGCCTGGTTTCCATATCAGCTGGATTTTGTCGCCGAGGAGGCGGCGGAGCATGCCGGTCATGTTTTCCAGCGCTTCGTTCAGCAACAGGATTTGCGGGGCGACCGACTGACTGCGCGCGAAGGTTTGGAGCTGGCCCGTCAGCTTGGTGGCGCGCCGGGTGGTCTTCTTGATTTCTTCCAAGTCGGCGTGCAGCGTCTGATCCGCGGGCACCTGCTCCAGGGCAAGGTCCGTGTAGCCCAGGATGCCCTGAAGCATGTTGTTGAAATCGTGCGCGACAGTGCCCGCAAAACGCCCGATGGATTCAAGCCTTTGAATGTGCATCAATCGTTCCTGAATGTTGGCGTTTTCGGATTCCGCGCGTTTCAATTCCGTAATATCGGCGCTGGTGCCCCAGGCTCCGGCAAGCTTGCCATGCTCGTCGTAAAGCGGGATGCTGTTGGAATTGAGCCAGATGATATCGCCCGACTTGGCGGCAAACGGGTGGACCAGATTGCGGCAAGGACGGCCGTGCGCCAGATTTTTCAGCAGCCGGGACTGGAATTCCGCGCGGCCTTGATCGGGATGCATTTCGTAAAAATGGATTTTACCGACCAGTTCTTCCGCGCGGTATTGCCAGACATCCACTACTTCCGCGCCCAGATTGGTGTATAATCCCTGGAGATCGATCGTCCAGGTCACGATCCGGTTCTGTTTTTCCAGCAGGCTGTACCGGTGCAAGGCCAGCGCCAGCTCCTGCGCCGCGCGCCGGCGTTCGGTGATATCCCGGGCGGAAAAAAACAGGCGGTCTTCTGCGCCGATTTTCACCCGGCGCATGTTGATTTCCACCCAGAACAGGCAGCCATTACGCTGCCGCGCCTGCCATTCGAAAACCTGCGGCCCCTGTTCGGCAGCCTTGCGCATCCAGGCGCGGGCGTCGTTAACGGTATAGGGCGGCTTGCCGGAACAGAGCGCGCCAAGTCCCGCCGCGAGCACCTCCTTGGGCGAGGCATAACCGAACATTTCACACATGCTGCGGTTGACGTTGATGATGGATCCCGTGGCGGGATCCAGTTCCAGCAGCGCATCTTTGATCAAGTCGCAGA
Source organism: uncultured Verrucomicrobiota bacterium (assembly GCA_964463985.1). Classification (GTDB taxonomy): domain Bacteria; phylum Verrucomicrobiota; class Kiritimatiellia; order JAAZAB01; family JAAZAB01; genus JAXGPF01. The sequence goes on along the minus strand of CAYXEK010000102.1, from coordinate 1,185 downwards.
CAATCGCGAAGTACCCCCTGGACGCCAGCAGCGCGGCGGACTTGCGGCGCGCATAGCGCGCCAGGACCAGGTTGCTGATCGCCAGCGCCAGAACGCCGACACCGGCGGCGGCGATCCAGGGCCACCAATGCCGGATAAAAGCCGCCAGCAGAAAAGGCGCTCCGCGCCATTTGCGTTCAATGGCCATGTATTCTCCGCGGGAGATTTTTTTAAAACCATTTTCCACCGCCTGCGCCAGGCCGGTCCGGCGCTGATCCACAGCCCGGTGCATGTTGGCCGTGCACAGCGTAAAAGCGCGATGAAACTCCTGCGCCATGCCGTGTTTGCAAAGGAAATAAACCAGCGGCAATTCGCTCATGGCGATCACCATGATTTCCCGGCGCTTGGCCGCAAGGATCACCGCTTCATAACTGGGGTATTCTTTCAGGGTTGGTACGCCCCGGCCGGCCAGTTGGCGCGCCGCCGGATCGCCGATTTTAACGCCGATGGTAAAACCTTTCAGCGAAGGGGCATCCGCGATGCCGCCCAGAGATTTGTGGGTGTAAACCGGAATATTCAGCAGAGTGTGCGGGCGGGAGAAGCGCAGGTTTGCATATGCGTCGGTATGCGCCACCGCTTCCATGATTTCGGCCCGGCCTTCCCGGAGGCTGCGCCGGGCATTTTCCGGAGACATGGCCTTCAGTTCAACTTTGATGCCGGTTTTTTGGGACCAGAGCGCCCATTGATCAGGCAGAATCCCCCTGAAGGTTCCTTCGGCATCCTGAAACACCAGCGGCGGGTGGTCGGCGTCGGTGATGACGACGGAAACTTTGGTCAACGGTTCGGTCTGGCACCATGCCGCGCCGGCGGACAGTAAGGCCAGCGCCGTCAGGAGCGGCAGCCATAAAGCTCGTCGGCAGCATACCGCCAACGGCGACAATGGAATTTGCACTTGCATCACCGTATGGACATACCGGGGGACCAATAAAATCTGCGGCATGGCACACCGTCCGATCAGCCGTTTTTCCGGCCTGGATCGAAAACCGTTCGTAAGCTGCTATAAATCAGATGGTTCAGAAAAAGCCCGCTATCCGATCACTGTTGAGAAAATAACAAGTTGATTGGAAAAACGCCAGAAAAATAAGCATACCTGAGCCAATTTCAAAAGTCCTATCAAAAAGGTCGGGGTGTAACCCGACCCTCCAA
>CAYXEK010000101.1:0-13147 GCA_964463985.1 uncultured Verrucomicrobiota bacterium | reverse complement strand
GCGGGCTGACCGCCGCCGAACAGCATTGCCAGACATATCTGGCGCTGATCCACGGTGCCAGGGGCTTGTTGTATTTCAGCGGCAACAACTGTTACGCGCAGGCCGCGTGGGATGCCTTGAGCCGGCTGGCGCAGCAGATGAAAATCCTGGGTCCAGCGATCACGGCCACGGCCGTGCCGCAGCGGTTGGAATACCAGCCCAACGCGCTGGACGCCGGCAAAAGCATTTTCCCGGAAGTCCAGTCGGCCTTGTTCCGCCATCCGGATGGACGATATATTCTCCTGGCCGCCAACAGCAGAGATTACCCGGTCACCGCAACGTTTACCGTGGCGGGATTGCAGGCGCCCGGGTGGCCCGCCAGACTGCTGGGCCGGCATGCGGCGGAAAACCTGTTCGGCGGCCGGCCGCCGGCTGTCAACGGCAATGCCTTTGCCGACGAATTCGAAAGTTACGGCACACGGGCATACGCGCTGGAAATTTCCGGATCACAGGCTGCAAATCCCATGTTTCAAATCACCGTGCGGTCCGAAGGCCATCCCGAATCGTTGGACCTGCCGGGAATCTTTCCGGTGGCGGAAATCCGTAAGCGCAAAAACGTGATCCCCAATCCCAGTTTCGCGATCCAGACCATCCCCGGCGCGCCGGACTACATCCGGCCGAACATGTACCTGGACTGGCCGCTGGCGGGCGCGCCCGGCGGGGGCTGGGGTCTGGACTCCGACAATCCTTATCATGGCGGCCAAAGCCTGCGGCTGGTGCACCGGGTCAAGGGCGGCGAGCCGCCCGACGTCAATCACCGGATCACCGCGGGCGTGTTTTATCCGCCGCTGATGAAAGAATCCGCAACCTACACATTTTCGCTTTACGCCCGCGCCGCGCGCGATGGCGACGAACTGAGCGTGCACATTGGCAGCATGACGCCCCAATCGCCGGGCGGCCGGTGGAAATTGACGCGGAAATGGAAGCGGTATGCCTTCACCGGCACGCTCTCACACCAGGGCGCGCCGGGGTCCATGGGCGGCAGCCGCGGATTTTTCCTTTACACTTGGGACAAGGACGCCGTAGTCTGGATTGACGCCCTGCAGATGGAGAAAGGCGCCGCGCCCACGGCATTCACGGAAAATTGATTTTTACGCAATAGGATATGCTGATTGCCATGAAAACAGCCTGGATTACGCCCAGATTGACGCCGCCGGAAAGAAGACTGGAGATACGCCCGGCCGACTACAATTTCATGCGGACGGTGACTGACAAGCGTACGCCCTTCTGCCACCGGTCTTACCGGCAGACATACGCCATGCCCGCCGCGCCCGGGTCCGCCATCGTCAACGTGGCGGCGCGGACGCTTTACAAAATTCACGTTAACGGCGCTTTCGTCATGGCCGGCCCCGCCCGGTCGCCGGCGCAGTACGTTTTCGTGGACACGCTGGATGTAACTGCGCACTTGCGGCCGGGGCGCAATGTAATCGCCCTGGAACTGGTGTATGTCGGTCCGCGGACGGAGTATGATTTCGGCGCGCCCGGGTTCGCGCTGGAATTGAAAATTGATGGCCGGCCGGCCGCCGGCGGCGGCTGGAAAGAAAAAAACTGGCGCGCTTATGCCGCGAAAGACATTGCCGGCGCGCTGCGCAGCACTTATCCGGCCGAGTGCCTGGATGCCGGGAAACTGGATCGGGACTGGACCGCGCCGGATTATGACGATCGCGCATGGCAACCGGTTCGACCGGCGGCGGCGCCGCAGGCATTCCGGCCGCGGCCGATGCCGTTGCCAACTTTGCGCCGGCTGCCGCCGGCCAGGGTGATGGACCATGGCAGCCTTGACCGCCAGGGCGCATTCGCCACCGGCGGCGGCGGGTTTGCGCCGGCGGGCGCCGGCTGGAAAATTGCCGCGGGCCAAACGCCGCGCTACCTGGTTTATGATTTTGGCGGCACGGTCAGCGGCTTGTTCGAGTTGGATGCGGTTATTCCCGCAGGCATGAACGTGGCCTTTCATTATTGCGAGTGGCTGAACCGCGAAAACGGCGCGCCGGCCGTAATTTCCGCCAAAAGCCTGTTTCACGGGTTCAAAATCCGCGGCGACGGCAGCCGGATTTTTTACCGGACATGCCACCCCTTCAGCGTGCGCTACCTGTGCGTGGTGATTCCGCCCGGGTCCGGCGAAACAGTGGAGATATCCTCGATTGCGGCCCGGGAATGGTGCGCGCTGCCGGAACAGGAGCGGGGCGCCCTGACCTGCTCCGATCCGGTACTCAACCGGGTGACGGCGTCAGCCAAGCAGACATTGCGGGTCTGCGCGCCGGACTTGTACGTGGACTGCTCCTCGCACGAGCGCAGAATTTACCTGTGCGATTCCTACTGGGAAGTGGAGGCCGGCAACATATTTTTCGGCGATACGGCGATTTCCCGGACATTCCTGGACATGTTTGCCGATTGCCGCGGACACCTGCCAACCTGGTCCGGCATGGCCGTGGACGGCGTGTTATGCTGCGCCGGGGGCGTCGGCAAAATCACTCTCGGGCATAACCTGTCGTTTGTCCTGCAGGGATTGCTCCACCGGGAATTCACCGGCGAACCTTTATCGCCGTCCTTCCGGGAAGCGGCAGCCGGGATCATTGCCGATGTGGAACGGCATGTCAACCCGCAGGGATTGATTGAAGCCCACCCTGAAATCACCGGGTTTCTGGACTGGTCCAAAATCAGTTCCAAAACCGGGATTGGCGTCGGCATGAATGCCCTGTATTACATGGCGCTTGATCGCTGGGCCAGGGCTGCCGGGTCGAAAAAGCTTGCCGCGCGCGCCGCGGCACTGCGCGCCCGCCTGCGTGAGATGGCCTCACCGTTCATCGCCAGCGTCGGGCGCAACCGTTTGGCGCGGCTGGTGCCGGATGCGTTTGAGATGCGCAGCGGCGAACTGCAGCCGGTCCCCCACCCGGAAGTGATCACTTTCGGCTACAAGGCGCAGTATGCCCGTTCCGAATCCACGCAGTATTTTCTGCTGTGGAGCGGCGCGCTGGACCGGGCCGAGGCCGACCGACTATGGGAAGTGCTGCGCGACTTGCGCATCAATAACGAGCCGCGCCGCGATGACAACCGCCTGTTCGCCCTGGCCCGCGCCGGCCTGTTCGGTCTGTGGCCGCGGTTGACTTACGCGTTCGAGCGCGGCGAGGCGGATGTGGTTGTGCGGGATGTGCGGGACATCTGCCGGCCCATGGTGGAGCAAGGCGACACCTTGTGGGAAACCCTGTGCCATGACACCCGCTCCAACGCGCACGGATTCACCGCCTACGCGGGCACGCTGCTGTTCAAATGCCTTTGCGGCATCCGGCCCGGGCGGCACGGGTACCGTGATCCGGCGGTCATGCCGCTGCCCGCCGCGGGCGTTGACTGGGCGCGCGGGTGGATAAACACCGACCGGGGAACCGTCGGTGCGGACTGGCGCAATGCAGGTGACAGTTTCGGTCTCACTGTGACCGCTCCCCGCGGCATCAAGGTGCGGGTGATCTTGCCGCCCTGCGCCGCGGCCCTGGCGGCCCGCGCCGGCAAGCCGCTCACCCGGCTGGAATGGATGGTGCAAGGAAATCGGAGATTTGAAGTCACGGCCCGGAATGGTTTGGCAATGGATTAGCGCCTGCGGCGCCGGCGCCGCGGAATCAACAGGAGACGCGCATGAAAAGGATGATGACTTGGGGGTTAACGGCAGCGGCAATGCTGTCCTTCGGCGGATTCGTCCAGGCGGGCAATCCGCCGGAAGCCGCTCCGTCGGCATGCACCGCGGCGCCGAAAATGGACGGCAAGCCTGATGACGCCTGCTGGCGCGACGCCGCCGAGCTTAGCGATTTTTACATTCACAAAGACCCGGCCGGCGGGCGCTCCCGGGACACGCGCGCCCGGGTGGCCCGCGATGACAAGTTCCTGTATATCGCCGTTGAATGCCGCAATCCCAACATGCGCTTCCTGGATCTGCACGGCGCCGCCGAAGACGATGCCACTATCTGCCACGATGATTCGATTGAGATATTCATTCAGCGCGCCGGCATGGACCGTTATTACCATTACATGCTGAATTATGCCGGCATCAAGGGGGAACGGCGGATTGTCAAGAACAAGGATGGCAATTTACTGCGCGACCTGGCCTGGAATTTCCCCTGGATCGCCGCTACGCAAACCGGCGAAACGGGCTGGACGGCGGAAATCGCCATCCCGCTGGCAGTGCTGAACGCCGAGACGCCGGGCGCCGTCCGGCTGAACTTGATGCGCAACATGGTCAATGTCGAACTGGACGCCTATGGCGCCAAAATTTCGGAGTCCCGCAAGCATCACTTCTGGGCTCCGGTGAAAAATTCGGCGCATGAGACGGAAAGTTTCGGAGCAATTGCCGGCCTCGAGTCTGAAAACCAGGCGGCATATCCGCTGCTGGTCATGCTGGATCAAGTGCAAACCGGGGAATTGAAAACGGAAAGCGGACAGTTCAGTTTTGACGTCCGTGGCGAAATACTGGGCGCAACCCCGGTAGCCGGCGATGCGGAAATTGAGGTCGTCGAAACCTCCGCCGGGGCCGGGGAACGGGTGCTGGCCGCCGCGACCCTCAGCCTGCCGCCGCGCTGCCAGAAGAAGTTCACCATCAACGTGCCTGTGCCGGATTTCTCCGAAAAAACGCTGCGCCTGCGCATAACTGACCGCCAGACCGGGATGGCGCTGGCGGGCAAGCGCATTCCGTTTTCAGGCAACATCATCCGGGAAATTTACAGCGAGTTCAATTTTTACTCGTTTGAAAAGACGCTCCGGATCCGGACCATCCTGGACATGGCGCGGGAAACGCTGGCGTCCATGACCCTGGCGCTGAAAGATGCGGAGGGGAAAACCATCGCGGAAATGAAGCCGCCGCTGCCCGCTACGGTTTTTGAACTGGAGGCCGGAATATTGCAGCCGGGCGAGAATCATTTCAAGGCGGCGCTGATTGACGCCGGAGGCAAGGTGCTGGGAGAACGGAAGCTCGCGGTCAAGCGTTTGCCCGGACAAACCAACGAGAGCAAAACCGACCAATTCCGCCGGGTGTTGATCTTCAAGGGCCGGCCCTACTTCGCCTTCGGCATGTACTGCGGCGCCCAGTTCGACATCAACCCGGTCGTCATGGATGCCTACATCAAGTCCTACTCCAGCGCCCGGATGAACACGATCATCACCTTCAACGGCGCTTTCAACGGAAAATTCAGCAAGGAGGCCCTGCAGCAGGCCTGCCAGGCCCTCCATGCCGCCGGCATCAATGTCATCATCTGGGGCGGATTGCACAAGGCGAGTTCGGCATGGGAAAGCAAAGCGGCCGGCCTGAAAAACATCGCCCAGGAGGAGAAGAACCGGCATGCGCGGGAATATTACGAGACTGAACTCCTGCCGAATATCCGCAACTGCGCGGCAACGCTGAAAGACCAGGAGAATTTCCTGGCCTGGTACGGCATGGATGAGCCAAACCTGGGCGACTGGGTTTCGCGGCTGTACGTCCAGGGCCTTTTCCGGACGACCATGACCGGACTCGACCCCCACCATGCCATGTTCGGGTTGTATGCCCGCACCATTCCGCCCGTGCCGGAGGCGCTGGAGTTTTTCGATTACCTCGGCTACGACATTTACACTTACCCCAACTGGAACAACGAACACAGCCGGCCCTGTGAACCGATGGCGGCGCAAGTGGCGCAACTTGACCGGCGCGCCGCGACCCGGCGCATGCCCATCTGGGCCGTGCCCCAGCCGGCCGCGTTGGACCCGGGCCGCTGTCCTCTGCCATTGTCCGGGGACGAACTGATGTGCCAGGCGTATGCCGCCATGATTTACGGCGCCAAGGGCATCGTCTACTTCACTTACATGCTGGCCAACAGCGATGAAACCTGGGCGGCGCTGCGCCGCCTGGGCGGCCAGGTGGAAACCCTGGCCCCGGCGCTGCTGAACGACCCGGTCCCGCAGCAAGTCAATTACGCATCGGGAACATACGATGCCGCCCATTGGAAAATCCCGCCCGTGCCCTTCCGCCTGTTCCGTTTCCCTGACGGCCGGTTGATGGGGATGGCCGTCAACAGCAAAAATTACCCGGTGGACCTGACCATCAAAATCAAAAATCTTTCCGGCGCGCAGACGATGTTCGGCAATCAATCCGCATTCCGGATTGACGGCGAATCATTCAACGACAAACTGGAACCTTATGGCGTCAGGGCTTACGAACTGGCCGCGCCGGTGGACGCGGAGGCGCCGGCGGAAGTGTCCGTCGCCGCCGCGCTCCACCCCGACCTTGCCGTGCCCGCGCCGCAAATCGAGGCCATCAAGGAGCGGCGGAACAACAGCAGGAACCTGGTTTTCAACCCATCGTTCGAAGACCGGCGGAAACTGGCCGATCGGCCCGATTTTTACATGCCTTACCGCGTGTTAAGGCATCACACCATGGATGGCGCGCGCGATTACGCGCTCGACACGGAAAACCCGAAATTCGGCAAAGTTTCCCTGCGCCTCGGCCAGCCCGCGGGTTATGGATGGGGAGGAGTCTATGGCCTGGCCGCCGCGCCGAAAGACCGCGCCCAGCCGTACGTGTTTTCGTTTTACGCGCGGGCATCCGCAGACAAAACCCGCCTCTGGGTCGGCTTGCCCAGTGAGGGCGAAGGCCTGTGGCAGAACCAAAACTTCGAGCTTTCACGGGAATGGAAGCGTTACAGCATGCCCTGCGAATCGCCCGGCGGAGCCTTCCTCATGCAATTGGCCGAAAAATCAAAACTCGACAAACCCTATGCCGTGTGGCTGGACGGCATCCAAATGGAAAAGGGCGAAGCGCCCGGCGAATTCACGGAGGAATAGTCCGGCCGGCGGACACCGGGCCGGCTGATGGCTGAGGCGGCGGCATGCCGCCGCACGTTCAAATATTGAGGAACCCCATGAAAGGCGGACTGATCACAATTGCGCTGGCGCTGGCGGTACTGCCGGCCCTGGGCGGCGAAGGCGAAAAACCTTTTACGCTGAAAGTACAAGACAAGCAGGCTACGCTGATCAACGGCGCCCTGCGGGCAAGCGTAGGCCCGGGCAGCATCAACGCGGGGTTCGCGGGGCCATTCGGCAATTTCGGCGGTTACGGTTTGAATCTGCCGCCGGAACAAATAACCGTGCTGGCCGATACGGATGCGGAAAAAAGCGTCGCCATGCAAGCACAGGACGGCCCCTGCCGGATCACTTTAACCTTGACCGCCGTCAAGGATTCCCCGGCCATTGAGTTGCAGGCTGCCCGGCAAAACCTGTCGGAATACGCAGTGCTCCGGCATTTTTATTACCGGCTGGTGGGCTTTAAATTCCCGTATTATTACGATGCCAACGGCTGGCAATACGCCGGCGCGCCGCAGTTGCCAGCCTCGGCCTGGATGTTTTTCCCATCGGCCAACACCAATGGCGGCTACGGCTTGATCCAGTTGAATCCGGGCGGCAGCAAGATCACCACCATCTGGCCGCGCGGCGATTGGCAGGCAGTGGGTCCGTATTTCAGCCCCGACGGCCCGCGCATGCTTCCCGCCGGGGCAACCGCCACCATCGGATTCAGGATATTCCCCGCCAATTCGCAGGAACAGACCGCGGCGCTGGCCGGCCAGGCCGCCGCCGCGGCCGATTGACCGGCGGCGCCGCAAAAAACTGCAAAAGCCAGAACAGATTCGGATTGCCCATTGCGGGCAGCTCGTGAAATCTGAATTTCAGACTTCCTGACCCGCACACAGGAAGAGAGCGGGCCGGCAAACCACACAAGTCGTTTGGCACACGCATCCGCCCGACCCCGGAGACCTTTCGCCGTGGTCTCCCTTTGCCGGAAGGCGCAACTTAAATCAACAAAGATCATGATCAAGCCATTGCCTGCCTGTTCGATGAACTCAACCTCATCAATTTTCAGCGCCCGGAAACCGACGCAAGGTTGATCTACAGACCTGCTTATATTTGCCGCAGGCTGAGATCACTCGCCTGCCTGCGACAAGAAGACGGCGGGGCAAGCCGAGTGATCCGCCAGAAATGAATCATCTGTGCCGCTCCGGCAGGCTTCAAAACTCACCCTGACCTTACGCCCCGGACCGGTTTCAAGATCAATGAACAGCGGCTGTTTACGGGAAACCCTGACTACCGTCACCCCGTCTTCATCCCGGATTGCCGGCGCATTGCAGTTCTGCCACTGGCGCAGTTCCGGCGCCGGCGCGGCCGCGCCGGACACTTGGACGGACCGGTACTTCACCAACGGCGTGGGATAACCATCGGGCGCCCACTCGCCAGTCAAGGCCAGGCGCACCTTGCCGTCCGCGCGGGGGATGAATTCGAACGAATATGCGCGCCATTCCCCGCCCAGAAGATTCGAATTATACGTCAGATTCCGCGCATATTGTTCGGCCGCATTGTTTTCAGGAGTCTCCGGAAAATGCCACGCGCCGGCATTGACTGCGCCAGGCGTCATCCCGGCGCCGCTCACGGAAACCTCGGCCCGGCTTGGAACAGTTTGCACGAGGATCAAGTCGCGCCATGGGCAGCCCGCCGTGTTCGTGGCAACCGCATCCAGCAGCGCATGCTGGCTCTGCGCAGCCCGGCCCGCGGCGTGTATCATCAGGCAGCAGTCCAGGTTGAGACCGGGCTCAAGGCGCATGGGCTTAAATTCCGCGGCGGGGAAGAAAACCTCGTAATTGATCAGGCAATTTTCCCGCCTGACCGCGGCCGTTGCCGCGGCGGCGGCGGCGCCCGGCCCGGCGGGCGCAAGCCCGCGCCATACACGCACCACGCCGTCCGCCCGGGCAATCAGGTAGGCCGGGCCGGCATCACCGCCGGCATTAACTCTCCCGCCGCGCTGGTTGAAACGCACCTGCAATCCTCCGTTTTCGGAATGGCTGGCAGGTGCGCCGGGCATACTGTCCTGGCCGGCGGCCGATACGGCCAGGGCCAGTCCATCCTCGTTCCAGCGGCAGGCCCAGCGTGACGCGCCGTTGCCATCAAAGTCATGCCACACGGTTTCGGTTGTCCAATCATCCAGGCATCCGTCCATCTCCGGCATAGTCCCGGAGCGGAGCGCCAGGTGCGGGAAGAACTGCAGATGCTGGACCGCTGGCAAACCATCGCCAACTGTCAATTCCACGGTGAAATCGTGCTGCGCCCGATGATGGAAAGCCGCCGCCGCGAAGGGAAATTCAGCCAGGAGCGTTTCACCAGCCGGCAGTTGCGCGAATGATTGCTCTCGCGATGCGGGCTGCCAGCCGTACTTGTCCGGCCATTCGAGCAGTTTGATCCTGCCCGAGACGTCCGCCGCGCTGACATTGCAAAACTCCAGCCGCAGCCGGCCGTCTGGAATCAAAGCTGCTCGCAAATTACAAGCCAGATCCCTGGCCAGACGCCGGATAGCCCGGCTTTGGATAAGATAGTCGGCCTGGGTCAGCCGGCCTTCCGCGGCGGCGGCTTGGGCCTGTTCCAGCAGGGCCGCCGCATCGTTGGGCTGGACGCCGAAAATCTTTGCGTACAGATCAAGCTGCGCGGTTGCCTGTGCCAGGCGCGCCGCCAGTTCGGCGCGGGCCGTTACCGGAGGCGTCTGTTCCCAAGCCAGGACCTGCAGCGGCGCCGGGCAGCGTCCTGCCAACACGCCGTAACCCGCCAATTCCCGTTCCAGCCAGGCCCGGCCGGCGGCAGCGCGCAAGACAATTTCCCGGTTCAGGGCCGCATCCACGATCCGCTCGTTTTCCGGATTCAAGGCCAGCTTGATCCGCACCGGATATTCGGCCTTGTTGACCACATAGAACCAGTGTCCGGCCGGCGAATCATGCACGCGCAACACGGCCGGATCGTTGTGGCCGTGCCGATCGAACCGCAGTTGCGGCAGACTCAAGTAAGCCTGGTGAAAAGGCTGATAAACTTCCAACGCCCCGTTTTCGGGGCAGCCCCAGAACCCATGGTCAATGTAATGCGCGTCGGTCTCGGCCAGAATCCAGGCGAGGTTTTCCAGGACATAGCGGTTGACCGGCTGGGGCGTGGCGTAGTGCGACATGGCCAGATCGTTACAAGTACAAACCCCGACCGGGCGCCAGAATTTCCGGATGGGCGATCTGGCAATGCTCCAGTAAACTTCCAGGTTGGCGTGCTGGTGCAGCAAGACGCCGGGCGGCGCGGCCTGCCGCGCGAAATCCGCCGCCGCAGGCGAGAAAGTGTAATAACGTTCATCGCCGTTCTCCGGGTGCACCTCGCTGTAATTGGGGCGCAATTCCGTCAAGACCTGCAACCCGGCGACGCGTCCCAGCAAAGCCAAGTCAATGCCGCGCTCGCGCCAGAACTCGGCCAGGGTGACCGGCGGTGGTTTTCCGCCGGCCAGTGCCGCGGCGATTGGGTTATCCCGACCTGGAACCAGGCGGATCACCAGCCGTTTACCGCTTGAGCCGATGTTGAGTTCGGCCAGCATCTGCGCATAAAACGCGGCAATCCCGGCGCAGCGCCAATCCAGCCATCGTTCCCAGGCGTTTGCCTGCAACCACCGGCAGCGTTCGGCAAACCGTTCCGGGCCGGCGGCGGATGGCAGAGCCGCGCCCGTCTCCCGGGCGAACCGGTTGACCGTATAATCGCCGTAGCCGGATTCCGGGCCGGCGTAATCCAATTGCACGGGACTGATCATGTTAATCCCGGCAAATTGCGCGTACTTGCCGAACTTGTCGCGGTAAGCGCGGACCAGCCGCAAATATCCGGCCTGGACTTCCGGATGCAGGGGATCCAGCGCCCAGGCATCCTCGCCGTTCCGCATGCGGGCCAGGGCATTGCCCGCGGTAAATTGCTCAAGCGCGGCCTCGCCCCGGCCTTCGGCCTCAGCGAAATCGCGGGATAATTTCCGGCGGCCGATGATATGCGCCAGGGCTCCCCATTCCTTGCGGTCGAGCCGGCCGGCCAGGTTGTTGCGCTGGTTCAATTCAACCAGGAAGGGCATTTGCTCCCGCTCAAAGACCGCGGCCACCGCGTCCGCCCAGCCGGGAATGCGCCCGTATGCAGCCGTGTTCCGGCTGGCCGGCAAAATATAATTTAACGCGCCGGAATTGTCGCCATGATAGTCCAGCAGCAGCATGGACCATTGATTCCTTCCGCAATGCCGTGCGTAAGCGGCCATGCGCGCGGCCTTGATCAGCCAGAAATCGAAGTCGGACTGGCGATAACATTCCGGACGGTTGAACCAGTTGGCGCCGGCCATGGAGGGGTCTTCCTCCCAGGCGCCCAGGACCCGCGCCGGCAGGCCGGCCGGCGGATTGACGGGCAGCCGCGGCAGCGGCCCATTGTTTTCATACAGTCGCAATTCCATGGCCGCCGGTCCGGCGATATCGGGATGTATGTATGCAAAACAACCGACCATGATTTCCCGGCTGTCCGGCCATAACAACAGGCGCTTGGTTTGCCGGGTTGTGCTGACCGGCCGGGCGCCGCCGGTCATAATCCCGATCGTGTCCAGGCTGCCGCCGGGCAGGTAGCGATCGCAAGTCGGCGCTGCCGGATACACGGCCCGCGGATAAATCACCAGTGAAAAAATCCGGTCGGCATCGTCCGGATAATCAATTTCGATCCAATATGCGCCTCCGGGGTTGGGAATATCAAAACGGTAGGCGAATCCGGCGTTAGTCCTGCGCAATGCAGTTGTGCGATAACGCCCGCAGGGCGAAGCTACCACCCGGCATGCTCCATCGTCCGCGTACTCCTCCGCGGCCGGCTCCCGGGCGCAGTCAATTGACCGTATCAAGCTGGTCCGGAGCGAACCAGCGTCCGCCAAGGGCATTTGCCCGGTCTGGTTTTCCGGCGCGATGGCCGCAATTTCCCAGATGCGCTGCGTCCGTCCGCCCACCTCTGCGGCAATGCGGTAGCCGCCCGCCGCCGGGGGCGTGAAAGGCAGGTGAAGAATCCTGGTCGCGCCCGCTGGGAGCGCAACCGCCATCCGCGCGACGGCGCAAATCTGCCCGGACGCAACGGCGCTGATCTTGAACGCGTATTCCGCCTCCTGGGTTTTGTCGGACAAATTGACCAGGCGCACGCGGTAATTGCCCGGCGTTCCGGCCGCGCCGGCGAAATCCAGCGGCGCCGTTGCCAGCGGGAAAACATCGGCATAAAGCGCCTGCGCGTCGGCGGCATCCAGCGCCCGATCGTAAATCCGCACTTCGTCCAAAACGCCGTCCAGTCCATAGCAAAGGTCGGAGACCGACCCGAACTTAAGCTTTGCATCCAACTCGCGGCCCAATCCCCCGGAGATGTCGCCGAACATGCCGTTGAGATAAAAAACCGATTCATTCGCCGCATCGTCCCAGACAAACACCAGGTGGAACCAAGTGCCGGCAAAAATCTGTTTTACGGCGGCATACTCTTTGCCTGGCAGGTAATTCAACCAGACATTCTGCGACGCCTGGTGGCGCGGGCCGGCCGAAAAATAGCAGCGGCTGGTTTTATAAAACGCTTCCCCGGCGGCAGGCCGATCAAGCCAGGTGCCGGTCCCTTCCACCGACCAGCGGGGCTTGACCCACATGGACAAAGCGCCTGCCTCGGCGCGCAAGTTGCCGGCCAGGTCATATTCCAGGGCGCCATCGGCCGGAATGAATACGCCGTTGCCGCGCACGCCCGGCACGGTCTGCAGCCGGGCGGTCTGCGCCGGCTCCGCCGCGCCCCGGGCCAGGTCGGCGGCAAACCCATGCTCGAAAGACGCGCGGAAGATTTCGCCGGTCGGACCGGCCGGGGCGGCCGCCGCCGGGCCGCCCAGGCAAAAGGCGATGGGCAGCAGCCAGTTTAAATACCTGAAAGATTGCATCAGGCCAAGTCCGCTTGCATGCCCGCGCTGATTTGCCTTTCCGGCCCTTGTCGGCGGCATGGCTGCCGCTGAGCGGGCAAGTTTGTCGCCCCGCGGCAGGCGGCATTTGGCGACACCGCGCCAAATACGGCATCATCCCAAATCCCGCGCGCATCCACCATCGCGTTTAACGATTCGGCAACGCGTTGCATATCGCATTCCATCCGGCCGGTCCGCGCTGTCCGAGCAATTTTGTTGCTTGCAATACTAGCGCTGCCGCCGCAAAAAACAATTAAATTTGGTTCATCCGCACAATCTATGGGCGGCAAATCCATCATGCATGGTTTAATATGTTACCGTAAAGCT
>CAYXEK010000100.1:0-13294 GCA_964463985.1 uncultured Verrucomicrobiota bacterium | reverse complement strand
AATAGCAAATTGGGCCGACATTGCAATCTTTACGCCTCCGGCCTGGCCATTTCGGCAGGGCTGCGTCATCCTCAGAACAGACGGCTCGGTATGGGGAACTCGCCCTACCGTTTCACAAGCATTTGTCGTGGGTAGGGCGAGACCTCCGGGCGAGCCGCCAAGAATGACGCAGCCCTGGCCATTTCGGAAAAAATCAAACCTCCATCCGGCGGTTGATTCATGATCCGGGCGCAAACGAGGGCTTGTACGCCGGCCCAGTCTCCACCGTCCAGTGTAACCTTGTTTTGATGAAGCATTATGCCGGTAATTGCATCCGTTTGAGCTAAGTTCCTTGCGTTAGGTCGGAAAAGTATACCGGGATACCGGATTAATGTACTGACAACCCGCCTGCTTTGTGTCAAAATTATTAACATGTAACCTGGATTATGCCTCGTATCAATTTGGACACAAACAGGGATGCATCATGTCCAGCATGGCCGAATTCAAAACCATAACCAGGGATGAAAAAACCTGGCTGATGGATGGTATCGTCCCGGTATTGTCCATCTTGAGAATATTCGTGGCTAAACTTGCTCTGCTTGGTTTGCCCAGTTTGGGACGATCCCATTGTAAAAAACCGGAACTTAAGATTAAAAGCAACCTCCAATTTCCTTGAAGGAATATCGTCGTTTTCAGGTGATAAATTATATCTATGAGCCAATTTCAAAAGTCTCGGACGACGTGGAAGTCGTCCCTCCAAAATGGAAAATCACCCCGTTTTTGGAGGGTCGGGTTACACCCCGACCTTTTTGATAGGACTTTTGCAATTGGCTCCTATGGGATGACAGTGAAATGAAAAATATTTTAATAATTGCCGGAGTGATGGTTTTTGCCTGCGTCATAACGCCGGCCCGCGCCGCGGCTGACCCGCTACTCCGTCGGTGGACCGACCGCCTGATTCCGTTGCCCAAGGAAATTGCGGTGGAATCCAGCCTTGCCGTCCGCGCCGATCAAATCAAGATCGCCGATTTCGTTGCGGCCGATCCCCGCGCCGAGACGGCACTCTGGCTGCTGAAAACCATGACGGCCGGCGGCGCCCCTCAAAATCCGGAAATTACTTTTTCTTTGCACATTGCCGGAGAAAGTCCGGACCTGCCGGCGGAGCTTGCCGGCCGGTTGGCCGGGCTGCCGAACAGCGGGCAGGCCTACGCCATCCTGCCGCGTCCGGATCAACGCCAGATCATGCTGATCGCCAATCGGCCGGAGGGCTTGCTTTACGCGGTCCGGACCATGCTGCAATTGGTCAGCCGCGCGCCGCGGGATTTGAATCCGGCAACGGAAATTGAAATCCCCTGGGTCATGGTGGTTGACTGGCCCGACATGGCGGACCGCGGCGCTTACTGCGGCATGGGCGGGTTTGATTCGTACGAAAACGATTTCAAATGGATGGGGCAATGGAAACTGAATTTCGCCAACCGGGGCACTGACACCAAGATTGACAATCTTAATGCTCCGGAATCTGAAATGTTCGGCACCTACGAGCCGATCATCGGCCGGCCGACGGCGCTGCGCCGCCAGGCGGTCGCGGGGGCTTACGCCGGCGTACGGGTGCAGTTTGCATTGAATCATATCGAACAAATCTGCCATGGCGCCCACGGGTTATTGCAGGCGCGCCGCGATCCGAAAATGAAAAAATACCTGCCCGCGCTCGCCCGGCAAAATCCTGAACTGAAGTTTGATCCGTACATGGCGGCTTTATCAATGTCCAGCCCGGTCACCATTGATCTGTTAACCGCCTGGATCGGCCGGATCGCCGGGGTGTCCGAAGGCTACAGCGACCGGATCACCATCTGGCTGACCGAAAACCGCACCTATTGCCATGACGACATGCTGAAGTCAACCGCCGAAAAAGGGTATTACGATCATTATGTCACGGAATTGGAAGCGGTGATGCAGGCCATCGGACGCGTGCGCCGGCAATATCCATGGTTGCAATACGACATTATCATGTCGCAAGGCTGCCGGATTGACGAAACCCGCGAGCGGTTGCTCAAAATGGTTCCGGAGACGGCGGGAGTGCATTATTATGACGGCACGCTGACTTACACATCCGGGAAAGACGAAATCATTTTTCCGCGGCTGGCGGAGTTCGCCGCGCAAGGCGGCCGGGTTGGCGTGGTGCCGACCATCACCCATGCCTGCACGGCCGTGGTCCCCTGGACCGGCATTGATTACATTCATTTCCGGTGCAACGAATTCGTGGATAAAAAACTCCAGTTGGTCATGGCGTTCCTGCAGCCCGACCGCTACCACTGCGAGTTGGAATTGATGGCCTTGGCCGAGTGGAGTTGGAATGCCAAAGGCCGGACTCCCGCGGAATTTGCGGCCGCCTATGCCGCCGTGACCGGCATCTGCGACCCGGAAACCTACGCCCGGTGGGCGGTCAAGGCGAGCCGCGCAGGCTGGCTGCTGGCGGACAGCCGGTTCCTGGCGGACTTGCCGCGCAATCCCGCGCAGGGTTTGTATGCCAACCAGCAGTTCGGCGACAACCTGTACAAGGGCAAGGATATCAACGATCCGGAAAAATTCCGGCAGGGCTGCCAGGATGCCGCCACGGCATTGGCGCTGGCGTACGAGACGGGCGCGCCGGAAATGATTACCGAGTCGGAAGCGGCTTTTGCCGCCTTGTCAACCTACAAGACTTTGAAGGAAATATCCGCCTTGCTGCACGGGGAGACCGATGCCCAAGCGCGCGCGGATGCCTTCGCCGCCAAATTGAACGCGCTGGATGAATATGCCAACTTGTACCGCAACGCGCTGCAGGAATGGACAAACCTGAACCTGCGCAAACGCTCCGTGGACGGTCTGCCCCCATTGCATCATCAATGGCTGGGGCGGCATATGCCCGGGCGGCTCCAGTTGACGGCGGACGCCTTGCGCAAGTTGGCCGAGCCCCTGGGCATTCCCGATCCGCGTCCGTTGTCGCGCGGCGTGGAAGTGGCGGAGTGGGAACTGAAACCGGACGACGGATTCAAAACTTTTGAGTATGAAATCACCGGTTTTGTGCCGGCCGAAGGCGGCTTGTTCAATCTCAGCGCCCGGATCGGCACGCCGGAAACGCAATTGCTGTTCGGCAAATGCGACATAATCAAAATCATGCCCCGCGGCGCGGGCGAAACCGCGGTGGCGCGCTGGCAAAGCGCCGCCATGCCGTTTTACATTCCCGCGCGCGAGCCGGATGACCGATTGGTGGTACGCCACGCCATGCGCACGCATCACAATCGTCCCAGCAAGGGCGCATTTGTTTTGACCCGGGTTTACGGACGCAACGATTTCCCGCGCGGCGGGGAGGCGGAAATCCCGGCTGCCGGCGCAACGCCGGCGCTAATTGTGGAAGTGCATCCCGCTGCGGCGGCCGCGGGCCAGCCGGTGCGGGTGGGGGTGTTGCGCGGATTTGCCGGTGAGAATTTGACCGCAGCCTTGCGCAGGGAAAAATGGATTGAGCCGGTATTGATGGAAGCCGCAACCCCGGAAAATCTCTCCCGGTGCAGCGTGCTGGTTTTTGACCAACTTGGCGCGCAGCCGGAGCGCATGCTGGATTGGGCGCCGGCGGTCAAAAGCTGGGTGCGCAACGGCGGCGGCGTAATGTTCCTGCATGACGCGGTCGGGTATCGCGCGCACATGGCCATGTTTCCGGAAGGCGGACATGGGGTTGACCATCCGAAATGCGACAAGGTCCGGATCGTCAAGCGGCATGCCGTCACCGGGGATTTTGAGGAAGGCTATGTGTTCAGTCCCGGGTACGCCTATGACCATGTGGTCATGGAAAAAGGCAATGAGGGCGTGGTCCTGCTGGCGAGCGCGGAAGACAACCGGCCGGTTTTCATCATCGGCGAATACGGCCGGGGACGCTATATTCTCAATGGCATGCTTACCGGCGCATCCGCCGGCAAAAATGTGTCCAAGGCCGGACAACATGATAACGGCGATATCGGGTCGGATGCCGAGCGCAACATCCTGTTGAACGGGATCAAATGGCTGACACCGTCGGCAGCGCCGGCGGCGGATGGCGCCGGGAACATGATGAAAAATCCCGGCGCCGAGGAAATCATCGCATACGGCGATTATCCGAAACATTCTCCGTATCTGCTGCCGGCGTCTGAAACGGTTCCGGCAGGCTGGGGCGCTTACCGCGGCGCCGGCTCCGGCGCCTGGGGCATTTCCGCGGAGGAGGCGCATTCCGGCGCCCGGTCGGCTTTCCTGAAATTCAACGGCTGGCAGGAACTTGACGGCGAGAAAACCGTCAATATCGGGCTGTTGCTGGGCGAAGGCTGCGGCTACCGCCGCCAGGGCGCGATTGCCTGCAACCCCAATACGGATTACGTGTTTTCCCTCTGGTTGAAAGGGAATGTCCCGATCGTGAAAATTTCGGTCATGGGCTGGGACCAGGCCGGGAAGCGCGAAACCATCTTGTTGAAAACACTCAGCCGGGACGGCAAGCTGCTGCCGCAGCGGATGATCCAATTCGGATTTCCGCCTGCCCCGGAATGGACGCTTTATGAAGGCGCTTTTGCCACAAACGCCAAAACCGCCGGATTGCATGTGGCAATCTTCATCCCCAATGCCCCTTTTCTGCAACCCGGCCAATCAATTTTTGCCGATGATGCGGTTATCATGCCGCGAGAGATGTGATTTTGAATACCGATATTTTACCACGGAGCCGGATTGGCGGATAGAGGTGAATTGGTAAATATTCCGAAAAAGATATATCTCACAAAGGCACTAAGCCGCAAAGGATGAGAGGATTGGTGTAAGATGTTGGCTGTTGGTTCTGTCTTGGTGTCTTGGTGGCTTTGTGAGAGAATAGCATGTGAATTGCGGCATGTAGGCCGCGTTAGGACGGAGGAAAATCATGCAATATAAACGTTTCCTGGCGGCCGCGGGATGGATTTCAGCGGCGGTTGAAATTGCGGTGCAGCCGGTGCGCGCCCAGTCGGGTGCGAATGTGTCCGCGTTGCCGCCGCCGGAATTGACCATTGCGCGCTGCGCGCAAACGCCGGTGATTGACGGCAAACTGGATGATCCCTGCTGGCAAACGGCAGCCGGGGTGTCAAACTTGTTCATCCTTGGGGCGGGAGCCAAGACTACCGACCGCCACCGGGTCTTGCTCGCGTATGATGCCGAGTGGCTGTATGTCGCGTTTGATGTCGCCCACAACCGGCCCGAATTCATCAAGCCGGCGGCGGAAAAACGCGATGGGCTGGTCCAGCGCGAGAATTGCGTCAAGGTGGCCTTCGATCCCGGCACCGGGGCGCGTTGCTGGTATCACATCCGGTTGAGCGCGGGCAACGTCGTTTCCGACCAACGCAACACTCCCGGCGGATATTCCGGGGAATGGGATCTGCCGCTGCGTTCGGCCGCCCGGATCGGCACGCAAGGCTGGCAGGCGGAACTGGCGCTGCCCTTTTCGGAGATGATCACCGATGGCGACCTGGCGCAGGCCCGCCTGAACCTGCTGGTTTACACTTTTGAGCCGGTGCTGGACGAACAATCGGTCATTGTCGGCGAAAACATCGAGCGGTGCAGTTGGGCGCCGGTGGATTGGGCATGGTGGACCGAGCCGCTGCGGTTCGGGCGGATTCACGGGTTGGCGAATGCCGCCTTCAAGGCGCCGTTCCTTCCCATGTTCAGGAATCAGCGGATTGCCCCGTATTACATGAAGGACGGCAAATATTATTACGATGTCATTGCCGATTTTCAGACGCTCAGCAGCCGCTCGGGCGCCGTGCGGGTCACGGTGGCGGATCGTCCGGAATCCGGCGCCGCCGTCCAGACCAGCCGCGATCTGGAACTGGATGGCAGTGCGGATGTTTCCCTGACCTTGCCGGTGCCCGTCAAGGCGCTGGTCAAGCGTCGTGCGCGTTTGACCATGTCGGATCCAGCCACCGGAGAAACACTGCAATCCGAGCCGATCGCCGACACCTCGTCCCTAGATTTGTTTTCGGCATATCTGGATCGGTCGTATTATACCGACGAGGCCAACGCTTTTGCTGTTTGTAAAATTGGTTTGCCGGCGGGTGGCTTTGACGGCATTGCACTCCAGGCGCGGAATGCGGACGGAGTGGTGATGGCCGAAACCAGCCAGGTTGGCGCGGAAACACGGTTGCCGGTGCCGATCCGGAAACTGGCGGCCGGCCGGCACGATCTCGCCATAGAACTGCGCGCGCCGGGCGGCGAATTGATGTCAAGCCAGGCCGTTACCTTGACCAGGAAACCGCCCAAGCCCGGCTGCGAGGTGAAAATTGACCGCGAACACCGCATTTTGCTCAAAGACGGCAAGCCGTTTTTCCCGTATGGTTTTTGCCTGTCCGGCATCCGACCGGGCGAAACCAATGTTTTTCACGCCGTGGCCGCTGCCGGATTCAACAGCGTATTGCATTGGTATCAAATGAAGGATGCGGAACTTGAATTGCCGGCTTACATGGAAATCGCAGCACGCCACGGGTTGCAGGTGGTGCTCTGGCCGGATCGTTATTCACAGGGCGTGACGTTGACCAATCCCGCATCGTACATGCAGGAGCCTTTGCTGTCGGAAATGGTCAAATTTACCGAAAAGCATGGTCCGGTGAAGGATTTGCGCGAATACCCGCAATTTGCCTCGCTCAGCCGGGAGCAGGCAACGAAAATTTTCAATGATGCCATCGGGCAGAATCTGCCGCGTTATCTTTCCGTCCTGCGCCTGGCGCAAAATCACCCCAATCTCCTGGCCTACATGATCTTTGACGAGCCGTTTTTTTCCGGCCTGGACCAGTGGATCGCCGGGCGGATGTTGTACGCGGCTTATAACAAAGCGGACGGCTATCACCCGCTATATTCCAATTACTCCTCGCATATTCCGGAAGGGAAGGAGGCGTTGGACTGGATGGACATCCTGTGCACGGACCCCTACTGGATTCCCGGGGGAGTTAAACCGCGCGGCAATATCAACTGGGTTTCGTGGGTTACACACAACACCCGCCAACGCGCCGACAGCATGCGCAACGTGACTTGGATCATCCCGATGGCGGAATACTGGTCCGGTTCCTGGCGGCGTCTAATCCAGCCGGAGGAACAGAGGTGCCAGACCTACCTGGCCTTGATTCACGGCGCGCGCGGCATTTATTATTATCTGCTGCCCTGCCATCAGGGCACCTGGGATGCGTTGCGGCATCTGGCCGTGGAAATGCAGACACTCGGGCCGGCGGCGCTGATGCCGGATGCGCCCCAGGCGGTGCGTTATCATCCCGATCCGGATCAATACGATTTTGACCGCGGCGTTTTCCCGGATGTGCAGGCGGCGCTCTTTGCCAATCCGTCCGGCGGTTACGTTCTGATGGCTGCCAACAGTCAATGGTATCCCGTGGACGCGGAATTCAAAATATCACTGTTGGAAGATGAAAAAACCGGCGCAATCGGCCGTCTGTTTGGAGATGAAAAATACCCGGTCAAGGCCGGAACGTTTTCCGAGCGGCTGGAACCGTTTGCCACGCGCGCCTATGTCATTCCCGGCCCGGACCGCCTGGTGTCGCCCGCCCGGATTGACATCAGCATGGCGCCCCATCCCGATGTGGCACATCCGGAAGCGCCGACAGTCACCCGGTTTGACGGCAAACACAAAAACCTCATTGCCAATCCCAGTTTTGAAGATGCCGCCGTGTCTAATTTCCCGGATTACTATAAGCCGTGGAACTGGCCGAATCCATTCCCCGGGGCCCTGATTAACGGGCCGGCCGCGCGGATCAGCCTGGACACCAACGTGTTTTATCAGGGACGGCAGGCGCTTAAGCTGTCAGTCCAGGGCAGGCAGAATGCCGGGGTTTACATAGAAGAAGGACAATCGCATATCAGCGACCGTTACCTGGGCAATCCCAACACGGAATTCGTGTTTTCCGCCTGGCTGAAGGGCGACCGGGACGGCGTCAAACTGCGTTTCGGCGCTAATCACACCGGCGCGCGCGACACGGAAGTGGCCGTGACGCGGGAATGGAAAAGATATGCCTGGCCGTTGAAGTTGCCGGCGCGCATCTGGCTGATTGTCAACCATGAAGCCGCGGCGGATGGCGGCGGCACGGTCTGGCTGGATGCGTTGCAACTTGAAAAGGGAACGGAACCGACGGAATTTGTCGGGTTTGATTCAAAATAATGATTTTGATACAGATAGTGTATTTCTGTATTTCTACCATAGATTATGCGGAGCAGCCATAAGTATAATCCCAATATTCATGTAAAATTCGGATATGAGCATTTTAAAACAATTAAACCTTCCTCCACCGGATGATAAGTGGCTTACGCGATTCGATTTTTTTTGGTATAACGACCGTGAAATATTTCACGATACCCAGTCCGATTTGGATCGCAAGGCGCAGGTATTGGCGGCACGCGGCATAAACCACGTTGTAACTTTCAGTTGCACGCATTTTCGTTGGTCATTCCGACGGCATTGGAATATGTTGACCTCAACCTTGGCCAGGGTTGTTGCGGCCTGCCATAAGCACGGCATCCGTGTAACCGAGCATCATTCGTCGCACTTGATGCATAACCCTCAAAATGCCGATGAAATCGAGCGGCTGCGGAATACATTCACCCGTCGTTCTTCATCCTTGGATTCATGGCCCGGCTTTCTGGAAGACTGTGCCGGCGATCCGGAGATTCTTGATGGGGTGCCACTATCCAGTTGCCGCCAGATTGATGGCACAACCGGGCTTCCGGCCCGCACGCCCTATAAGGGGTATGGCCTTTGTTTTAATAATCCGCATTATCGTCGCGAATATTTTGCATACTTGGCAACTCTTTACCAGACCGGTATTGACGGTATTATGACCGAT
This sequence comes from uncultured Verrucomicrobiota bacterium, assembly GCA_964463985.1. Taxonomy (GTDB): domain Bacteria; phylum Verrucomicrobiota; class Kiritimatiellia; order JAAZAB01; family JAAZAB01; genus JAXGPF01. The sequence continues at coordinate 4,451 of CAYXEK010000100.1, read as the reverse complement.
GATGTTCAGCTCTACGGCGCGCCATTTTCCACCTGTGCCTGTCCTGCTTGCCGCAAACTATTCCATGAAGAAACCGGCCATGTGCTGCCGCCGAGTGGAGTGGCCTGGCAGCAATGGCAGAATAATTATGACGATCCGTCATGGTGGGCGTGGCTGCGCTTCCGTCTGCGCACGACGGAGCGCTTTCATTTGGCTGTGAAAAACCATTACTCACAACTTGGACTGCGGCCGCTGCGCTTGAACTACGGTTGCTGTAGTCTGCTGGCGCAAAATCCAACATGTTATATCCTGGAATCTTTGCCGCATCTGGATTGGATTGGGCAGGAAATTGCCGACTCCGTTGTGATCCGTTATGCCTGGCCCATTATGGCCGTGGCATCTGCCTATTATGCTGCCGTCGCAAGGTTTCGCAATATCCCCAGTATAGCCTATTTTTTCCCGGAACGCACGGACATCCAGCGTTTTTCATGGGGATTGGCAATGAGCTGGGGAGAGATGTATGTGCCGGTGACCGAAGGCGGTCAGAAGGATTTTGGTTTGGAAAAGCTCCGAGCCTTCGAGCGGCGTCATGCGCGCTTCCTGCGCAAACAGCATCGGTTTGCACGCCTGGCGTTTTATCATTCACGTCCGACGGCGTGGTTTTATGGCCAACAGCTCGATCATATGAAAAATTTCTGGTGCTGGACGGAAGCCTGCTGCCTTTGCAACGTGCCATTCGATATTCTACACCATGAGGAATTGGTTCGCTTGGCTGATTATGATTTGCTGGTTTTAAACGAAATGGTGTTGCTGTCGGATGAAGAACTCACGGCATTTAGAGCGTTTGTCGAAAACGGGGGCACGTTGGTATGGTGCGGGGCATCGGGCGCGCGCCGTGATGATGGCGCCGTACGTCCGCCTAGTGATATTGCACGTCTTTTGAATATACCAAAATTTCAGTGCGCCCAGGCTGAATCACCGGCAACGACATACAATTTGGGGCGCGGCAGGATTGTTGCCGTAGCGCCAAAATATGGCGTGACCGAACGCCGCGTTGCGCTGGTATCCATTGACCGCTTTGTCAACAAAACGCAAACCAGGCTGTGCCATCCGCTCCGTCCCTGCGATTGGGCCGCAAGAAAGGAGACGGCTTTATTTTTGCAAAGCTTACTGCCTGGCGGGCCTGATCTTGCCGTTCATGGTCTTCCCGCAGGAGTGATCGTCTCGACTTTTTTGAGCGGCGATGATTCGGTGCTGCTCATTCATCTGCTTAATGCTTCGGGAACATTGGACTTTGATGAAAAGACGGCAGTAGGCCACACTGACCCCATCCCGTTTCCCGAGCATTCCGGCGGGCATCCGGCGAGTTTAATGATTCGCAAGCCAAATGCGTTGCATGGGCAGCAGGCCCGGAAAGTCTGCCAATATGATCCGGATGCAAGCAGTGACCGGCATCTGTCATGTCCGGAAACCTCATCGCACTTGACAATAAATTTAGATTTATCCACCATCAAGGACTATTTATTGGTTGCGGCACAATATGTATGATTGGTATCAAGCTATGCGATTACGCCATACAACGCATAATTTTAATGACGGCCCACGCCGACGCGTGCTGGCAGCACTTTCGGTATTGTTGCTGGCGGCACGCCTGGCTTCCGCCGGCTGCCGCTGGATGGCGGCAGAACGGACTCTCCGGATAACCGATTATCCCGCCGGCGCGCCCTGCAGCCTGACCACGCTCCTGCGGCAGGATCGGATGAATGACTGGGGCGTGGTGGAATACGACGCCGCGTCCGATGCTTTCACGGTCAATGCCAGCCTGCTGATTGGCGATAATGCCGGACCGTCAACTTATTTCCAGATCGGATCGCCGGCACATCCGGCCGAAACCCTGATCCTGAACGGCAATTTGACCATTCATTCCGCCTGCGTCAAAGATGAAAATCCGGTGCGCGAGTTCCAATCCCAGTCCCGGATTAACCGGGTAAGTCTGGGATATCCGGATGATCCCGCAGTGCAGGCCGCGCTGAAATTCGCCTGCACGCCGTCCAATGCCTGGACTTTGATCGCCGGCGTGAAACCCGGGCGTCAGCCCGCTTACGGTTGGTCGGGGAGCGAGTTGCATGTTTACCACAGCCGTATTACCGCCGCCCAGCCGGATTCGACACATTCTTTCGGCGGAAAACCGGATCCCGGCTGGCGGCACGGCGATCACGTCTTCACTTACGGCGGACTGGTTTTCCAAAATGCGGAGATATCATGGTTCCGCGGCGTGGCCACCTGGGGCGCGCGCAATATTTTTACCAGGATCGAAAACACGGTCTTTGCTAACGGGCATTACGCCATGATTAACGGCGGCTGGCCTGCGCGCGGCTGCACCTTCCGCAATCTGGTCACGGCGGTGGGCGATTGGGGCGGGCCGATTGTGGTCACCTTGACCGACTGCCGGTTTGCCGGCAACCGGTGCAATTGGAAATTGACCGTGCCGGGCAGTTGCCTGACGGCGGTGGATTGCGCGTGGGATCCGCCCCTGGTCAAAAACCGCTATGCATGGGATTCGTCTCAATCCGATCCACAGAAGCGGCCGGTATTCATTTCGCAGCGGCATGTGATCGTTGCCGCCGCGGATCCGGCCGGGCGGCCGGTGCCCGGCGCAGAAGTGGAAATTGCTTGCGGGCAGGATGAGTGGTACAATCCGGTCATATGCGGGAAGGCGGCCACCGATGCGGACGGCCGGACGCCCGGATCGGGTATGGCGGGCGCCCTGTTGCTGGGCGAGTTTATCGAGCGCGCGACGGCTACGCCGGATGTTCCCGAAAGAACGGTTTACACTTACCGGCTGAGTGTCAGCGCGAAGGGATATACTCCGGCAATGCTCGCGGATTTTAAGCCGACGCAAAGCTGGCAGCAGGTGGCAGTGGTGTTGCAACCGATGGCAGAATAGGAGGCGCATATGCAGGGAATTCGAATTGGGATGTGCCTGGTTGGTTTGGCGGCGGGGATGTCAGCCGGCGCGGAGCGATTGGACCGGCAAGCCGAAGCGGAGTGGTTGCGCCATCTGATTCCCCTGCCGCAGGAAATCTCCATCACCGCCAGGATAACAGTTGCGCCGTCGAATTTGACAGTCGCCACCCGGCCCGACGCGACCCAGGTGGAAAGACAAGCGGCGGTGGAATTGCGGGAGATGTTTTTAACGTCATCAGCCGGCGGCCCCGGCGGATCCCCATTTGAAATCATCATCGGCGTGGCGGATGCCGGCGGCCGGCTAGGTGATGTGGTTGTGCCCGCAATTGAGCGCCTGCCAACCTTGCCGAATAACAACCAGGCTTATGTGATCCAGCCGCTGGGCGAGTCGCGCCTGGCGGTAGCCGGCCTGGACGGTCGGGGCGTGTATTACGGCGTCCAGACCTTGAAACAGTTGCTGGGGGCATACTCGGATGCGCAACAGGTGATTGTGCCCATCGCGGCCGTGGTGGATTGGCCGGCCATGGCCGAGCGCGGTGTCTGGAATGCCGGGCCGGATTTAGACTGGCTGGCCGGGCTGAAATTGAATTTTTCCCGGATCATGGGCCATTATGCTACCCCTGCTCAGCGCGGACAAAAAAATGAATTTGTGTTTGGGGTCAAGGGGTTTGAAGCGCGCAAATTGCGGGCATTCAGTCCGGTGGTCAGTTTCACCCACTTGAATTTCATCAACGAGCCGCGCAATGGCCGCTGGTTCGAAGCCTATCCTGAATTGGCCGGGGTGGGAGAAAAAGCGTTTCAAAAAGTCAATCCCAGTCCGAATCACCGCGTGCCATGCGCGTCCAATCCGTTGTTGATTGATATATTGGCGGATGCGATGCGCGATGCGGCCGCCAAGGGGTGTCTGGAATTCGACGTTTGGCAGTCGGAGTTCATTTCCGAATGCGAATGTGAAAAATGCCGGAATTCCGGCAAGGGCCAGGTTGGACTTGAAACCGATGCCATAGTGGCGGCGTGGCGGGATGTGAGCCGGGAGCATCCCGATTTCAACTTGCGAATATTTTATTCGCTGGCGGATGGCACATCCAACACGCCGGCTTCCCTGCAATCTTTGCCCGGGGCCGTCAAGGTCGGGTATGTGTACGGGCCCCAGGCGCCGTTTGACGATGCCGCCCGGCAGGGGCGCTGGGCGGCGCATTGGATGGTGCGCGCCAACCAGGGGTATGAAACCGGCAAATTAAAGGCCTTCATCCATAATCTGCACAGCAACCATTGGCAGGGCGCATACGGCTATTCGGGCGGCGAGTTCGGCTTGACGGCCTTGTCCGAATGGGCATGGAATCCATCCGGCCGTGATGAACGCGCATTGGCCGAAGCCTGGGCCGTCCGGCGGAAATTTGAGAATCCGGCCCAGGCCGCCGCCTGGGTTTTAATGATCGGTCCGTTAAATGCGATTCAATTCGATTACGGCGTGAATTCCATCATTGCCACCATGCCGCAGCGGA
>CAYXEK010000099.1:0-13490 GCA_964463985.1 uncultured Verrucomicrobiota bacterium | reverse complement strand
CTGAATTCGGAATTCTTTCAAAACTCAAGTTTTGAAATTGGCTCAAACATCTTGTATATATTCTGAATTCTGACTGCTGAATTCGGAATTCTTTCAAAACTCAAGTTTTGAAATTTGCTCGGTTGACAGGAATTATTTTGACATGGCGGAAAAAACACCAATCCGGTCCACCGGTATCCGGGAAATGTGGGGCATTATCCTGCTGACCTTCGCCGTGCTGACAGCGCTGGCGCTGACATCCTACGACTGGGCCGATATTTCCCTGCTGCGTACCCCGCCCAACGATCCGCCGCTTAATTTTATCGGGCCGGTCGGCGCCTGGACGGCGTTCCTGTCGCTGATGACTCTGGGTTTGGGCGCCTTCCTGTTGCCGCTGCTGGCGGCGGCACTCGGGCTGATCCTGTTGCTTGACCCGCGCACGCCGTTCCTGCCGCGCTGCTGCTGGAGCCTCTCGGCGCTGCTGCTGGCCGCGGCCACCCTCCCCTTGTGCCCCGGCTTGTGCGAGCATTTCTGCCTGAGTTTAAACATCCAGGGGCTGAGCGGCGGCATGTTCGGCTGGCTCCTGACTGACAGCTTTCTGCGCGAATTGCTCGGACACACGGGATCCGCCATCCTGCTGGGAGGATTGTTCTGCGGCAGCGTGGTGATGTTGGTCGGCCGGGCCGCCCTGGTTCGGCTGGCGCGCGCCATTCAGGCCGGCATCGCCCTGCTGGCCGCCCGCGTCCGCGCCGCCCAGGCCGCCCGCCGCAGCCGCCTCGAATTGCTGGAACGCGAGGCCCGCACCCTGGCCCGGCAACGCGAAGCCCTGGAAAAGGAATTGCGCCGCAACGCTCCGCAACGGCCGGCGGCGCCTCCAGCGCCGACGCCGCCTCCCGCGCCCGCGCCTCCGCCGCCGCCCGCCCCGCTGCCGGCAAAGCCGGCGGCGCGGCCGCCCGCCAGACCGGCGCCTGTTCCGACCCACGCCGCCGCCCCATCCAATGAGCCGGCGCCGACCGCGCCCGGCGCGCCATTGCCGTATCAGCTTCCGCCGCTCAGCCTGCTGCACCAGACCCCGGAGGGCCATGACCGCCAGATTGACGGCGACATGCATACCACGGCCAAGGTGCTCAAGGATACCCTGGCGGAATTCGGGATTGAATGTGAAGTAACCAATATCGAACAAGGCCCGGTGGTGACCCGCTACGAATTGCTGCCGGCGCCGGGCATCCGCGTGGAAAATATATCCAAGCTGAGCAACAACCTCCAACTCACCCTCAAGGCCACCAGTATCCGCGTCCAGGCCCCCATTCCCGGCAAGGGCGTGGTCGGTATTGAAGTCCCCAACGCCATCGCCACCAAGGTGTACCTGCGCGATATCCTTGAAAGCGAGCAGTGGCAGAATTCTCGCGCCGCCATCCCACTGGTCATGGGCAAAGACGTCGGCGGCAGCGTGCTGGTGGCCGACCTGGCCACCATGCCCCACCTGCTGATTGCCGGCGCCACCGGCTCCGGGAAAACGGTCTGCATGAATTCCATCCTGGCCGGCATGCTGATGTCGCGCGCGCCCGAAGATTTGCGCCTGATCCTGGTGGACCCCAAAATCGTGGAGTTTTCCGTTTACAACGATCTGCCGCATCTCGCTACGCCGGTCATCACCGACCACAAAAAAGTCATCTTCGGGCTGCGCTGGGCCATCAATGAAATGAACAAGCGCTACAAGCTCTTCGCCCGGGCCGGCGTCCGCAACATTGCCTCCTACAACGAGCGCATGCGCACCCATCCGCCCGCGCCCGGCGGCGCTGATGAGGAAGCGTTCCCGGCGCATGTGCCGTATATTGTGATCGTGATAGACGAACTGGCCGACCTGATGATGATGGCGCGGGCGGAAGTCGAAAACGCCATCGCCCGGCTGGCGCAATTGTCGCGCGCCGTCGGCATTCACATGATCCTCGCCACCCAGCGGCCTTCCGTGAACGTCATCACCGGCACCATTAAAGCCAACTTCCCGGCGCGCATCTCGTTCCAGGTGGCCCAGAAGGTGGACAGCCGGACGATCCTCGACACCGGCGGCGCCGACAAGCTGCTGGGCCGCGGCGATATGCTGCTGCTGCCGCCCGGCAGCAGCAAGCTGATCCGCGCCCAGGGCGCCATGACCACCGACGAAGATATCCATTCCCTGGTGGAATTCATCAAGCAGCAGGCGCTGCCCGCCAAATTCGAAATTCCCAACCCGGACGAAGCGGAGGGCAAGTCCGCCGCCATGCCCGGCCTGCCCGGCGCGGAAGACGAGGATGACGCCGACGGCGAATTGCTCGACGCCGCCACCAACATCATCCGCGAAACCCGGCGCGCATCCGTGTCGCTGCTCCAACGCCGGTTGAAAATCGGCTACAACCGCGCCGGCCGTTTGATGGACGTCCTGGAAGAACGCGGCATAGTCGGCCCCGCGCGCGGATCCGACCCGCGCGAGATTTTGATTGATCTTGAAGCGCAAACCGCGGATAATCTTGCCCCGGAAACTGAAACTGCCGAAACCAGCGAAAGCACGGAATGGAATCAATCGGACAAATCCTGAAAGCCGCCCGCGAGCAGCAGGGGCGCACCATCGCCGATGCGGCCCAGGCCATCAAGGCCAAGCAGATGATCATCCAGGCCATGGAAGCCGACGATTTCGATGAATTGATGGCGCCGGTTTATGCGCGGGGCTTTATCAAGCTGTATGCCGAGTACCTCGGGCTGAATCCCCAGCCGCTGCTGAAAATCTACCACCGCCGGCAAGACGGACCGGCCGCCGATGGCGGCAAGTTTTACAACGCGGCGCGGCGCGCCAGGCCGCCGGCGCCGCCCCAGCCGCCCGCAGCGGCTCCAGCGGCGCGTGCGCCCCTGACAGCGCCGCCGGCGGCGCAGGCACGGAAAAATCCGCTGCCGCGCATCCGCCAGTTCCTGCGCGGCCATTTGCGCCGGCGGATCAATTTCACCGCGCTATTCCAGCGGCTGTGCGCGTCATGCCGGCCCTGGTTCACGGCAGCGCGGCGCAGCGCGATTGCTCTCGCCTTCCGGCTGCGGTCCGCCGCCGGCGCGGCGGAGCGCCAGCTTGGTGGTTGGCTGCGCGCGCCGCGCGCGCGCCGCGCCGGCCTGGCGCTGGCGGCCGTGCTCCTGCTCATGGCCGTCAGCACGGCGCTGCGGCAGGCCTGGATTGACCGGCGCGCGCATTACACCCCGCCGGCGCAATACGGCTGGCTGCAGCCGCCCCCCGATCCCTATCCGTAATCCGGATTCAGAAGGCCGGCGCCACGGCCGCCCGGTCTTTCCGCAATTGCTCCGCAACTATCGCCGGATCCAGCAAACGCGGCGCGGCGCCGGCGGCCAGGCTGAGCGCCGCGGCGGTTCCGGCCGCCTGCCCCGTGGCCATGCAGGTTTGCTGGATGCGCAGGCTGGCCTGGGCTTCGTAATCGGATGAAATGCAGCGGCCGGCCATCAGCAAGTTGTCCACGCCTTGCGCCACAATGCAGCCATAGCGTATGTCGTAATAGTCGCCCGCCAGCAACTTATCCCGCCAGGCAGGGAATTCCGGCGTGGACATGAAAGACGTCCGGGCGGTAACTTTGTCAGGCGGCCAGACATCAATCGGCCATGAACAACGGGCAATACTGTCCGGGTATTTGCGCAATAACTTGACATCCCCGGCCGTGGCGGCAGCCAGGCCCCGCAGCCGCCGCGAAGCGCGCAGACCCGCAACGTGGGAGGTATCCAGCAGGTAGGCCGCCTGGAATCCCGGCATGTAACGGCAATATGCCTGGGCCGTCTGACGCGCCTGTTCGCGGCCTTCGCGCTCGGCCCGGGTCAAATCCCAGGGGTTCAAAGGATCAACCCGGTAGATGCGCGCGTGGTGCATGCAACGCACTTCGCGGCGGTATTCCGGCATGGCGCCATAGCGCACGCGCAGCTGTCCGGCGAAATCCCTGGCGCGCGCCAATTCCGGCAGGGTGAATTCGCCCCGCGCCGCGGCTGCCGCCCATTCCTTTTCCAACCGGCGCACGGTTTCAGGATCGGGGTCCTCCGCCGGCCACTGCGCATTGCCCAGGCGGAAAACCTTGGACAGCGCCATCCCCCATGGCGTTGCACCATCGCCCTGTTCCCAGGGCACGCCGGCCGCCGCCGCCACCATGCCGTCGCCGGTGCAGTCAATCACCCGCCGGGCAAGAATGGCCCGCCGGCCGGCGCAGGTTTCCGCAAAAATGCCCCGCACCGCCCCCTGGTCAAGCACGGCCCCGGCGGCCTGGACATGGTGCAGCAGATCGGCGCCCGCCGCGCTCACCAGCTCATCCCAGACGTACTTCGCCTGCTCGGGATCGAAGGTGGTGTCAATGCGCTGCGCGGTAAAAGGGCGCGCGGCGCCGCGCCGCAGGAGCCCCGTCATGAACTCGTGCCAGATGCCCTGCAGGTCGGCGCCATTGGTGCTGTGCACGGTGCAAACCAGCTGCGACACCGCCGCGCCGCCCAGGCAGCCGTATTTCTCGACCAGCAGCGTCCGCGCGCCCAGGCGCGCCGCGGCAATAGCCGCCGCGCAGCCGGCCGGGCCGCCGCCGCAAACCACCACATCGTAATCCGCCAGTACAGGCACTTCCCGCGCCGGCTCTTTGACTGACTGGCATGGTTGATCCATAATCATCTTCCGCCATGGCCCCGCGGCGGGCTGCCGCCGGGTTCAGGCGCAAATGCCTTGCAGGAAGGCCAGTTCCTGTTCCAGGTATGCTTCGGACTGCAGGCCTGTTTTATCCATCCGGTTTTCGTTGCACAAGTACCCCTGGAAGCCGGTGTCTTTCAAGGCGGCCGCGAATTCCTTCCAGTTCACCAGCCCCTCGCCGGGATGGACTATGATTGATTTCCATTGGCCCTGGTCGTTGCGGGCGAAATAGGAATCCTTGCAATGCACGTAGGCCAGGTAATCGCCGAGGATTTCCAGGCCCATCCGCCAGTTTTCCCGGCCGGCCAGCACCATGTTCTGCGGATCGTGGATCGCTCCGATCAGTTTTGGATCGAAATCGCGCATGACCAGGTAGGCCCCCGAGCAGCTTTCGTTCAGATTGCCGGGATGCAATTCCAGGAGACTGCGCACGCCGTACCGGGCGCCATAGCCGAGCAGCGTCTTCAGCATGTCTTGCGTCTTCCGGAACAGCGTCCGGTAGCCCTTTTTCCGGTCATACAGCATACCGAACACCCGGATCGCGGGCGCACCCATGGCCTGCGCCAGCCGGTAATAATTCTCAAAAACCGGCGCCTCAAAGTAACTCAAGGCAAAGTACGGCGGCACAAGCCCGATGATTTCCAGGCCGGCCGCGCGCGCGCAGTCGCCGCAATTCCGCGCGCGGGCGCACAACTCCGGCATCTCGCTTTCCTCCAGCGGGCGGGCCCGCCCCTCGAAAATGCCCGCGGTGGATAATTCGATGCCGCCATATCCCGCCCGGCGTATGCGCGTTACGTTTTCCTCGAAAGTCAGTCCCGGCTGCAATCCATACTGGGCCGCAAATTTCATACCGCTCCTTTCCGTTTAAAAATCAAGCCATCTGCACCGGACGGCCGGTCCGGGCGGATTCCATGGCCGCCAGGGTGACATCCACCGCCAGCAGTGATTCTTCAGGCCGCACGGCAGGCGCGGCCCGCCCGTGCAGCGCTGCATGCAGATTGTCATAAAACGGCACGATGGGAATGCGCGCTTCGCGCGAAGGCGCCAACGCTTCGCCGCCGCTGTCGCGGCCCCGGCAGATTTCCGGCAGTTGCGAGGTTAAGGCGGTTTCATCCAGCTTCAACCGGCCCTTGGCGCCCGGCCAGGCGCAGCCGCCCTGGTCCCCCGCCACCATGAACCGCGGGCAGCCGGATTGCGCCATCATCATCGCCGCCACCGCGGCGGTTCCGTTGTCAAACCGGATGACCGCAGTCCAGGGGCCGCTGCCTTTCTCCAATCCGCGCGGGTAACTGGCGGCGCAGTCCACTGCCGCGGGCTTCCCCCCGCCGATCAGCAGCGCCTGGTCGAAAAGATGGACGCCCCAGTCGAACAGCCAGTCCGCGCCCAGCAGGTTGCCGCAAACGTTGGTATGAAATATCCGCACTTTGCCGAACAAGCCCTGCTCCACTGCCCACCTGAGTTCCAGGAATTCCGGTTCCCACCGGCGGTTCTGATGCACGGTCACCAGCCGCCCATGCCGGCGCGCCGCCTCCATGATGGCCGCTCCTTCCTGGTGCGCGGCGCACATCGGCTTCTCCAGCAGCACATCCTTGCCGGCCGCCAGCGCCTTCAGCGCGATCGGCGCATGCGTGGATGGCGGCCGCGTGGCCACCAGCACCAGGCGCAGATTCGGATGTTCCAGAAACTGGTCCAGGTTGCCGTAAGGCTTGGCCCCGTACAGCGCCGCAATCTCCCCCGCCCGGGCGGAATCCAGATCGCAGCAGGCAGTCACCCGGAACTTGTCCGGCCGTTTGGATAAAGGCGGATAATGAATCCCCCGCGCCGCATTGCCGCAGCCGACAATCCCCATCTCAACCGTCATCTTTGTCGCTCCCGTTGATTGTAAATCGCTGCCGTTCCATTCCCAACTACTGAATTATGAACATCGTCACGCCCGGCACCAATTCATACGCGCCGATATCCACCGCGCGCACCACGCGGTCAATCCGCCGGCCGCCGGCGAGATCGGCGGCGGTTGCCATCCACGGCGCGTTCGTGCCATGATTGACGCAGGGAGAGTCCGCCCGCAGCCGGTAGTCGCCGGCTTCCGGGTCCAGCCAGCCGGGCGCTTCGGCAAGATTGCCCTGCGCCGCCGGCAACTCCGGGCCGGCGCCGGCGCAGCAATGCCGGAAATTATTCGTCCAGCCGGCCTGCGCCAATGCCAGGTCGCTGCCGGCGGCGCCCAGACGGTTGGAAGACATGATCGTATTGCAGATCTCCGCCGCGGCGCCGGCGACATACAAGCCGCCGGCGCCCGCGGTGGCCGAAAGGTTGTCGGCCATCGTGCAATTCTCAAGGCTGGCGTTGTCCAGCAGGTGCGCCCCGCCGGCGGACGGCGTCGTACCATTGAAACTGTTGTTAGCTATCAGGCACGAACGCGCGGCGAGGTTGCTTTGCAAACACAAGCCGCCGCCGCCATAGGCCTGGCTGGTGTTGGAGCGGATGACCGTGTTTTCAATATAGCGCATCGTTGACAGAGGCTTGTTCCAGACGCCCCCTCCGTACGACGCCGAAGTGTTGCCCTCAATCACGCAGTTCCTGATCGAGAAATAATTGCTTGGCACGGAATTATTGATCATCACGCCGCCGCCGCCCTGGCCGGAAGAACTGAAGGTCTGATTATTACCGGCAATCCGGCAATCCTGCAGGGTGCCGCCGGACATGTTCACCCCTGCGCCGGAACCGGAAACGTTTCCTTCGATCCGGCAGCAGACCACCGTGGCCATGGTACCGCCGAATTGCGATTCGATCCGCAGGCCGCCGGAATTTATCGAGGCGGTATTGGAAACTATCAGGCAATTCGTCACGATGCCGCGGCCGAATACTTCCACCCCTCCGGGATAATACCCCTGGCACCAACCGACGATGCAATTCCGCAGGGTACCCCCGCCGGTGGTGATATGCGCTCCCGGCCCTGTGGATCCAATGGTGGAATAACCATTGGAAACCGTTAAATCTTCCACGACGGCGCCGGCATGATTGAGATAAAAACAATTGGTCGCGCCTCCGCCGCTGACGACCACGTCCTCGCGGCTGCCGCCGGCGCCGCGCACCACGGTGTCGCCAACATTAATGCGATTGGTCAGAACATACGTGCCGTTGGATATCCAGACCGTATAACCCGGCGCAGCATTGGCCAGATTGACAGCTTCCAGCAGGTTGGTGGAAGCCATCGCCCAATTGGTGAAGGGCTCCAGATGCGCGCCGTCTTCGGATACGAACCGGTCCTGCGCCCCGGCGGCCGCCGCCGCGCAAATCAACGCTCCTGCAAGGCATCTTAGCTGCATGATGTCCTCCCTGTATTCAATAAATTCTGCATCCTGACTACTGTCTGCTGAATACTTCTTTCCCTGAAAGCCGCTCCAACGTTTTCAGGCGCCGGATGTTTCCCTCAAATCCAGGTCATCGAACCATAAATTCCAGGCGTCATCCCGGCGTTGGGGGACTATGATCACCCGCGCATATTTCATCCCGCGCCACCATTGGTCCGGCTTGATCCGCAACTTGATTTCCGTCCAGGCATCCCGGGTCAAATCCCGCTGGGCCAGGGCTACCCAGTGGCTGACGTTGCCGCGGTTTTCCACCACGATCGTCCCCGCCGGGAATGACATGCCGCAGGGTTTGGCCAGGGTGACCAGCCAATGATCGCCGGCGTCCTGTATGCCGTCAATTCCGGGCGCGGCGGTGTTGAAATTGAGCCGGCCTGGCTCCATGCCGAATGCCGCGGCAAAGGCGGAGCCCTTCTGCCAGTGGGATCCATCCAGCAATTTCAAAACCAGGTCGCCCGGCGCGCAGGGCGCGGCCAATGCCGTCCGGGTGCTTTCCTGCGTGAAATAATTCCAGCTCTTGGCCAGCCGCCCCTCGGCGTCATTCTCCGATGCGGCGATGCCGAACAGCACGCGGCCCGTGCAGGCGCCGGTGGACAACGCCGGCCATGCCGCCGGCGCCGCCAGTTTGAACCAGCCGGACAATTCATAGGTTTTGGCCGTGTTGATTGCCGCCGGCGGCGAATGAATCACGCCGGATTGTCCGCGCCAGTAAAAAGCGAATTCCCCGCTGCGCCCCGCGCCCCGCCGTACGCCCAGTTCGCCCTGCTCAATCTTCCGCAAATCCGGCCAGCCGTCGGCGGCGCCTTGCTCGGCGCCGCCATTCGGCAGCAGGTTGGCCGGGTCGGCCGCGGCCGGCGCCGCGGCGGCAGGCTGGGAGCTATCCTCGAATTCCGTGGCCTGGCCGCCCTGCTCCAACTGCAACCCATTGATCCAGACTGTCGAACCGGAGTTTGGCGCGATAATAAACAGGCGAACCCCCATGCGCCGGTCCTTGCCGGGCGGCAGGTTAAAACTGATTTGACACCGTTTCCAGGCCGTGTCGAGGGCAAAGGTCTTCTCGCCGCCTTTGACGTCCAGCATGATGAACCCTATCTGATCCCCGGGCGCCGCGCCGCGCGCGTAAAACGAAAACGTCACCGGAACCGGCTTATCCGACGGCGGCGGGTATAACGAGCCAAACAGACCGCGCGTCTTCGGGCCGGGTTCATCCAGCTTCCGCCGGAACATCCGCAGCGAAGGATGGCCTTCCCACAACACTGCGTCATCCACGAACCACGTGGAGCCTTTCTGGCCGGCCTGCGGGTCCGTGCTCAGGCAGAAGTAAGGCTTGTAAAAATCCGGAATGCCCGGGTTGGTCTGTTGCCGGAAACAGGGATTGGCGGCATGGTTTTTGCCGAGCATCAACCGGGCAACCATCGCCGGGACGTCCACCAGCGGGTAGCGTTCTTCCGGCACAGGCTCCATCTTCACGGCAACCTCCACCGGCCGCACGGATTCCGCCGCCGCCGCGCTCAATTCCAGCCGGTACGCCCGCACACCGTAAGGCTCGATCCGGTCCTTGAACGTTTCTCCTTCCAACAGCATGGCCCTCTGCCCCGCCCCTCTGTCCTTTTGTGCCTCTGCCCCTTTGCCCCTTTGTGCCTCCTCATCGAACAACCGCGCTGCATCTTTCAAACCGCCGATCTGGAACTCGGTTTCCACGGCAAACGGCTTGATATTCACCGCCAGCAGCAGGTGTCCGCCGGCGGGATACCGGTAAACCGCGGCGTTCACCATTGGGAAAATCCGTTCCCGGGGCCGGAATTCATCCGGGCTGTACGCAATGGATTGGGGAATGTCGCCATTCAGCAGCGCCGGCGCAAGTTCCTGCATCTGGCGGCAGATGGTCTGGAGTCCAGCCCAGGCCTCCTCGCCAACCGTTGCGCTTAAGGCGAAGTACAGCAAGCCGCGGGCGCCGTAAATCACGGCGCTGTAGGCCTGGCAAAGCATGTGCGCCTTGCTCATACCAATTGGCTGTTTTTGAGGAGCAATCAAATTGACCACCGGCACAAACCACATGATTTTATGATCGCGCCGGCAGCGTTCGCGCAAGTCGCAGGCATAATAAGCCGTGCCCAGGCCGGGATCGTTGTAAACGTTGCCGCCGACATGCGGATTGGGATAGACGTCATAGCCGATAATATCTCCCCAGCGCGTCCAGTTGTCGCCCACGGGAATCTGGCGGGCATAGCCGAAGATCAAAGGCCGGTAGGGATCGAGCGGACGCACCGTCTTCCAGTACCATTCGGCCACGGCGATGCGGTCTTCGGGAATCGGCAGGTTGGGTTCGTCCTGGTTGTAATACCCGATGAAATTCTTATATTCCCGCAATAATTGGATTTCGGCCGCCGCCTCCGGCTCAAGCTGGTCGTATAAAGCCCGCCGGATTTTCAGCCGCTCCGCCAGCGGCAGCGTGTCGGGGTGAGGCGGCTTGAACATGCTCAAAGGTTGCGCCACCCTGGGGTAGGACCAGGTGATGACGTTCAACCCGTATTTTTCCGCCAGCCGCATGCAGCGGTCCAGGTTTTCCTTTTCCCCGTACGTCCGGATCAGCGTGTTCAACCCGGTTTCCCCGAGATGCCGGAAAATATACTCCTCGTCGTCTTCGCACAAACCGGCATCCAGGCGCTTCTGCAGCGTATGGCCGAATATGCCCAACGCGAAAAACGGCTGGCCGTCCTTGAGCATTATCCCCCTGGCATAATCCATTTTAATCTCGCGCCCCGGCCGCGGCGCCAACCGGCGGACTGTCAGCGGCCGGGCGGCCATTTCCCGGTCCCCGGCCAGCAGCCGCACGGCAAGCGGGTTATCGCCTTCCTCCAGCGCCGACAGCGGGATCGCGGCCGCCAGGCGCGGCGCCAGCGCCGACACGCCCGCCAGCCTTGCCCCGTCCCGCTCGATTGCAAGCTGCAAGCCCTGCAAGGCTTCCGCGTCCAGCGCCAGTTCAACCTGGATTATCGCGGCCGTTTCCGCGGTGTAATAACTCCGCTCGACATAGGCATCGCGGATGACGTTTAACGCCGCGCTATCCGCAATTTCCCGCGCCGCCAGCAAATTGGCCGGGTTGGCCGGATCGGCCAGCACAATCCTGACGCGCCGCGGCCGCCAATCCGCGCAAGGCACTTTCAGCGTCAATGACCGCGGTCCGTCCAGAACCGCCGCGCCAAAATCGTGCTTAATTTCCGCGCCGTCTAACAGGTCCGCCACCGCCACCGCCGCCGTGCCGGAGACCGGCGAGCCCGTGTCGAGCTGGAGGGAAATGCCGAAATAATTGCTGCCGCCCTCCCGCATGAAACCGGTGGCATCGGCTTCCCGCAACAACGGCACAAACGGCATTGCCGGCTTGAACCCGCCGAGTCCCGCGGTTGCGGCAAAATTTTTAAAATCATGGGGACCGCCTTGCATGCCGGGCCGCAGCATGCAGCCCAGCCGCCGCTCGTCCTTCGGGGCCTGGGCGGCGTCAAGTTCGATATCTATGAAATTCCGCAATACATTGATCTGCATGCCCGCCAGGTCGGCGCAGTCCAGCGCAAACCAGGGAATGGCGGCTTCCGCCGTCCACCCATCCGCATGACGGATGGTTGCCGAGCGCCAGGGCGCGCTCCAGGTTTCATCGCGCGCGCCGCCCGATATAAGGCGCTTGTCATGCTGCACATTGGCGAAACTTAGCGCAAAGTGATAATAAGTCCGGCCGGCCGGGTCCGGCCGGATAAATATCTCCATGGCATCATCCGTGAATACCGGTCCGTCGCGCTGGAAAACGCGCTGCTGCACGTGCGGCATGTTCGGGTTGCCGCAATCGAAAGCCAGGTACAGCCAATCCCGGTCGTAGGCCAGCCGGATAATATTGCGTTCGTCTGCCTGGACGCCGGCCGGCGGATACAAGCATGCAATCTGCGGCGGCGCCTGCCAGCAAGCGTCGTCAATCACGCCGTCAATCACCGGCGCCGGAGCGCAGGCTGGAATGTTTATTGGCGGCGCGGCCTCCGCCGCCGCGCCCGCATGCACAACCAGGAACACTCCCGCGTACAGTCCCGCCCATGCCGCATGTTTCCACATAATCCCTCCTGCGTTGAATAAACGCCCCGCTCCGTCACGTTGTTTCACCCTCGATAATCTCCCAGGGCAGCGCCTGCGCCGGCGGCTGTTGGCCGGTCCGGACCCATTCCAGCAGCTTGCGGGCAGCCGTCCGGCCCAGTTCCCGCAAAGGCCGCGCCAGGCGGGTTGGCACAGGCGCCGTGCAGTCCATGGTAAATTGATCGTCCTCCGTCAGGAGCGCGATGTCCGCGGGCACCCGGCGTTTCTTCCGCCGCAACGTCGCCAGCACGGATTCGTACAATGGCCCGGAAACGCAGACCGCCGTAAAAGGCGCTTTCAAATCCAAGGCCGTTTCAAGCCGCGCATTAAAATCATCGCCGCTGAAAATCAACCCTGCATCCAGGCGCAGCCGGCGCGCGCGCAAAGCAGACATGAACCCGCGCGTTTCCAGTTCCACCCCATGCGCCGATGCCGGACTTTTTTCCGCCAGCGCAATCCGCCGGTGTCCGCGCCGCACCAGGTATTCCACCGCCCGCCGGCCTTCGTCGCACAGGTCGGCCGACACGGAACAGGCCGTGTTGTCTTTTTCCCGCAAATCAACGCTGACCGTCTTGACGCCGGCCTGGCGCAGGGCCTGCAGGGACGAGCCGCAAAACTCTGCCGGGTTGATCCAGATCACGCCGTCCAGACGCGCCTGGCGGACTTCGCGCGCCAGGACGGCATCCCGCGCGCCGGAGTTGATTAATTGCGCCAGGTATCTGGCCGCCGACAATTCTTCGTAAATTCCGGCCAGGATCGTCATGTAAACGCGGTCGAAATGAATCATGCTGGCGCTGGACACGACCAGGCCCGCGCACCCGGCGACGCCGGCCGGCCGGGCAGGGCTGGCGATAAATGTCCCCAGACCCGGCCGCGAGACCAGCACCCCTTCCGCTTTCAATTGCCGCAGGGCTTTCATGACGGTCGGCGCGCCGACCTGGTATTGGCGCGCCAGGGCGCGGACGGACATGAATTTTCCGCCGGGGCCGCCGGTGCGCGCCGCCAGGCTGGTCATCTGCTGCCGCAGACGCACGTGCAAAGGCACCGAATCGTTGTCGTTCCGTTCAACCATAAAGCATCCGGCAAGTTTTCAAAGGCGCACTTCTCGCCCGCGCAAGCCCGGGATTTTCACCGGCGGTTTTTTCAACGCAAAACGCATGGCCATCATCCGTTTTGGTGCAAAATACCGCCTGCTGTTAAACACTGTATAAGAACTAAGTTAACAGTGGTTTACGCTTCGGCCTTCAAGTTGTCAAGGAAAATTTACACGGCGGGCAGGATGGGGGCACGGCTGTGTCATTCTCGGAAAAGAAGGCTCGGCAGGGACGCCTCACCCTACC
>CAYXEK010000098.1:0-13601 GCA_964463985.1 uncultured Verrucomicrobiota bacterium | reverse complement strand
CATGGCGGGCATGGCTAATGGCGCCATTTGAATGTCGTTGCGGATATGGCACTCCTTCAGCCAGGCATCCGCCGCCGGGAAAATGCAACCCAAAAAATATTCATGCACTGCCGGCCCGGCGTCCGGGAAAAAAACATCCAGGTTCGTGCCGGCGGCCATCCAATCCACGAGGTTGGTGGAAAAATAAAATTTTACTTTGGCGCCGGCATGGTTCACCGAGCCGCCGACAAATACGTAGGGAGATGCCATCCGCCAGATCACCGCGCCTACGGACGGCCCGGACGGCCGCAGCACCCCGCCGGCATCCAACAGGCCCTCCGTGTAAACCGCGCCCAGCCGCCAGGAGCCATCGTCAAAACGTGGAGCATACACCCATTCCCCGTTGCAGATTGTGGCATATTCTTTGGCAGTCCAGGAGATGTCGGAACTGAATCCATGAAACTTGGGCGGGGCGCGGCGGCCCCAGCGCCAGGCAATGGATTCACCGGGACGCAGTTGCATATCCATGCCAAAATCCCGCGCCGGCGGCAGCTTTTCCTGATATAAATCCACATGCAAAGCGGCCACCCATTCCGACAGCCGGGAATTGTCCGGCGTCTGGATGCCGTAATGCTGAACGCGTTTCACCAGGTCATGATCGGCAATGGTGTCCGCCATCCCGGCAATCGTTGCATTATCCGGCAGCAGCATAAAAGAATGCAAATCGCTATCGAGCATGTGCCAGTCCCCGTCAAACCAGGCTTCGCGGACGGAATGTTGATAGATGCGCGTCCATCGGATCGGCAGCCCGGCCATCTGCCACAGCGCCCCCAGGGCCACCGCGGCATATTCGCAGTAATCATAACCGTATATGTTAAAAACCTTGAGCGGCGCGTACATCTGGTAATGATATGCAGGAAAATATCCGCGCGGATAATGATAACGGTGTTTGCGCGCCCAATTCCATAGCACATAAGCGCGTTCACGTTCACTCATGGAGGGGGGTGCAACCGCGTCAACGAGTTCGTGCAATGTGCGGAAGGCATGGCGGCGGTCGGTAATCCATGGATTGACAATGACATTCGTCCCGATGTTTTCCATCCGCAGTTCGCGGTTGGACTCCCAAGCCTGCATCCAGGTGTTGAAACCTATCGGCGAGCGGCATTGCTCGCCGTCCAAAGTCCCTCCCTGAACCACCCGGTATTCCGCCGGCGCGGCGTCAATCACCTGCGTGTGCGACTGCGGCGGATTGGCAGATTCGCCCATCCAGACCCAATCCGCGGCCGGGGCGGCCGCCAGCCATCCCGAGGCCAGCAGTCCCGCAAACGCTGCAACTCCGCCTGCAAAACCTGGTCGCGGCGGCTGAATGGGGCGGTGTCGACACATGTGTAACCTGAATCCGTGACAGGATTTTATGTTGTCAAGATAATGTGCGTACAAACAACCATTTATGGCATTTTAAAATATCACCAAAAAACACACGGCGCTGTTTGGCGGAAAAGACCGCCCTGCGGGTGAGGCCATTATGCCGCATCTGCTTTGTTGCGAAGGATCCCGCTCTGCGGGATAAATTTGCGGCTTGTCCCGCCCAGGGCGGGGTATATTTATACAACTTCATCCTTCACGCCCACGCGCTACGCGTGGCAAGCTCGCATCCCTGTCCCAATCATATTGGGATGCGGCATACTGACCTCATCACGGATTCAGGTGCTATACAGCGCGCTGATGCGGCAGAAAACGGCATCCGTCAGCCGCCGGACATCTATCGCATTTTATTCCAAACCCACCCGGCGGGACCATTCGTAAACGAAGGCGGCAAAACAGGCAATGAAAAGGGCGGCAAAACCCGCCAAGGCTGTTTTTTTCAGCGCGCCCCGGCTGCCGCGGTACACCACCGGTTCGCCCAACGGCAAAACCTCCCTGGAACTCAATTGGGTGTTGACGAAATCCAGCGCCTGCGCCGCGAGTTCATCGGCCGCATCCAGTTCCGCAGGCGGCGCGGCGCCGGCGCCATTGAAGTACCTCAGCCGGCGGGAAATTTCATCCACCACCCGGACGTAGAATTCGCGGGAATTGACGGCGCCGGCGGCCTTTTGTTCGGCTTCTGCCAGGCGGTTGCGCGCGTCCAGGTATTCCTCGTTCATTTCCTGGGACTTGAGCTGCAAATCCCGCATACGGCCCAGCGTGTTGCTGTCGGAGGCTTTGACCAGGTCCTGCCAAAGAACCGTGTCATCCACCGAGCGGGAAATGGTAATGTATTTCTGGTCTTCCAACTGTTCCGCGTTCTGCCGGGCGGCATTGACGGCGGCCGTGTATTTCAACCAGTCCTCCTGCAGTTCCTTCAGGCGGCCGCGGACGTAAATCAGAGCTTTTTCCATGGCCTTGCGCTGGACCTCGCGCATGGTTTCATCGCGCCAGACGCGCGCGATGGCCAGGGCGTCTTCCGCCCGGGGCAGGGCGATGGAGCCTTGGATGATGCTGGTTTTGGGCGGGCGGATGACTTTCATTGATGACATCAAATCGGCAAAATCAAGGTTGATATTCGATGCCTCGCAAAACTTTTGCACCCGCATGCCGACCACGGAGGACCTGGCGGTTTCGTGGTGCGTCAGCACGCTGGTCTCAAAGAGGTCCTTGTCCACCCGGCCTTCCCGGGAATATTCCGGCACTACCTCCATCAGGGCGAC
This sequence comes from uncultured Verrucomicrobiota bacterium, assembly GCA_964463985.1. Taxonomy (GTDB): domain Bacteria; phylum Verrucomicrobiota; class Kiritimatiellia; order JAAZAB01; family JAAZAB01; genus JAXGPF01. The sequence goes on along the minus strand of CAYXEK010000098.1, from coordinate 10,935 downwards.
CGCTTCGAAAGGGCGCGGCTTCAGGAACAGATAGGCGGCGGTCACGAGCGCCGCCAGCAGCGTAACCGCCAGGATGCCGCGGCGGTGCCGCCAGACCATGCGGATCAGGTCGGCCAGGCTGATAAAATCATCTTCCGGCGCAATCGCGGAGGGCGGGGGATTCTGAGAGTTTGCTTGCACAATATCACCTTTTGTTTTCGGTGTTCAGACGTAAAACCTTAATCTCCCAAGGCGGGCGCTAGCCCGCAATCAATTTAATTCTTACCGCTCGCTTGAGTGCATCCGTGTCATCCGTGGTTTATTTTTTCCGCAGATTACGCAGATTTACGCAGATTATTTTGCCTGAGATTGATAATATTCCATATACCAATCCACGAACCGGCGCACGCCTTCCTCGATCGGCGTGGCGGGCATGAATCCCACATCGCGCGTCAGGTCGGAGACATCCGCGCATGTGAGCGGCACGTCGCAGGATGGCAGCGGCTTGTTGATTTGCACGGCCTTGCGCCCCAGGCATTCCTCCAGAATGGCGATCAAGCGCGCCACTTTCACCGGCTGGCGGTTGCCGATGTTATACAGCCGGTACGGCGCGGCGCTGCTGCCGGGGTCCGGCGCGGCGCCCGACCAGCCGGAATCGGGCTGCGGCGTCCGATCCAAGGCGCGCAGGACGCCTTCGACAATGTCGTCCACGTAAGTAAAATCGCGCGCCACCTCCCCCCTGTTGAACACCGTGATGGGCTGGCCCGCCAGGATGGCGCGGGTAAACATGAAGAGCGCCATGTCCGGCCGGCCCCAGGGGCCGTATACCGTGAAGAAACGCAATCCGGTCACCGGCAGCCGGTAGAGATGGCTGTAGGCATGCGCCATCAGTTCGTTGGCCTTTTTGGTGGCGGCATACAGGCTGAGCGGGTGGTCCACGTTCTGGTGCACGGAAAATGGGATCGCGGTATTGGCGCCGTAAACGGAACTGGAGGAGGCGTACACCAGGTGGGCCGCCTTGACCTGACGGCAGATTTCAAGCACATTGGCGAATCCCAGCAGGTTGGCGTCAATATAAGCCTGCGGATTTTCAAGCGAATAACGCACGCCGGCCTGGGCGGCCAGGTGCAGGATTTTCTCCGGCCGCACGGCAACCAGATCGGACGCCGCCGCGCGGTCGGCCAGGTCGAGCTTGCGGAAAGCAAAGCCCGGATGCCGCTGCAGGCGCTGCAGGCGCGCGTTTTTCAAATTCACGTCGTAGTAAGGGTTTAAATTATCCACCCCGACAACCGTATCGCCGCGCGCCAGCAGTTGCTCGCACAAATGATACCCGATGAATCCGGCGGCTCCGGTAACCAGCATCTTCATATTGACAGACTCCGTCCCCTTACATTATGCGCGGCAGGCGCGGCGGCGAACCTGCTTATTAACAAATCGTTGAAAATTATCATATCCGATGTAAACTTTAAAGCTTGATTTTCGCAGCCCGTCCGGCATGTAGTTTATGACAGATCTATTGACCATGTCTAAACAGTACTTAGCAATTTTCAAAAGTCACGGACGACGTGGAAGTCGTCCCTCCAAAATGCAAAATCACCCAGTTTCTGGAGGGTCGGGTTCCACCCCGACCTTTTTGTCAGGACTTTTTCAATTGGCTCTACTGTAGCAGCCGAACGTTTTGCCCTGCATAGCTTCAGCGAAGCAGGGCGTCCGGCATCCGGAATGCGCCATGCCCCGCTTCGTCAGACTACGCAGGACAAGCCGTGGCGCTACTACATGTGCCGATGTTTTTGTCTTACACCCCGGCATCCGCCGGTTCAGCCGGCGCGGGCCGCGGCGAAAACCATTCACAACTATCGGTCGCCTCCACGATTTTACCGCGCCGGGCGCAACGCTGCACGAATGGATTGACCACGTAATCCGCGCAATGCCGGCAAATGCGTCCGGCTTCGCCTGACTTGAAAATTTTGACCGGCGCCGGGGCATCCTCCCGGCTGAACACGCGCGGCGTATGATTTTGCTTGAACGGCACTTCCGCCTCGCTGCCAAAAACATGCCCGCATGACAGGCAGGATAATTTCACTCCCGCGCGACGCAAGCCTTCATAAAGCGGTTCGCGCTTCAGCAGCGATTCCAGTCCGCAGGCCGGACATATGATTTCAAGATTTTGATTGGTTTCCATCTAGCTTGTCCCCCCGACCGGCCAGGCCGGCGCGCCGCGCGCCATCCGCCAGGCGCCGAACAGACAACACACTCCCGCAGCCTTGACGGCCGCCAGCAGCAGCATGGCGTCGGCCAGCCCGAACAACGGCAGCAATATAATGCCCGGCAGCGCCCCGCCCATCGCCGCGCCGGTCAAATCCAGGGCGTTTATCCAAGGCGTGGACTCAACCGCGCCGCCGCCCGACCGCCACAAGCGGCAGGCCAGCGGAAACTGCGCGCCCGCGGCCAGACCGGTCATGCCAACCAGCAGGTATACTACCCCCGCCGCGCCCACCGGCAGGTGCGGCACAGTCAGCAGCCAGCGCATGGCCGGCGCCACCAGGCCGGCTGCCGCCAGCAAGGCTAATTCAGCCCCCAAAGCGCCGCGCCAGACGCGGACGGGTATGGCGGGCGCGCCGGAATTTACCGCAGCCCCGGCTGGGGACTCAGCCGCCAAAGCCCGCGCCGACAGCAGCGATCCGGCGGCCAAGCCGGCCATAAACACTGCCATGATCATGGCCAACCCCGCGTATATGTTACCAAATACGTTTTGAAATACAAACACCAAGGTAATTTCCAGCGCCATTTCGCAGAAACCGGTGGTCAGCACAATATAACCCAATAATCCGTTCAGAACGCGGCGGCGGCCCGCCGGCCGGCCGGCCGCAACCTGCGCCAGCAGCAACACCAGGATGCCGCCGCCAAGCACAAAATATCCAACCCAACGCAAGTTTATACTCTGCAACCATTTAACCAGGTCTTTGACCGGCAGGTTGCCAATCTGGAGCCAGCGCGTCAAAACCGTAAAAGTTGACACCGGCTGAAACGCCGTATTAGCGGGAGCGGAACTGGCGGCTAATTGTTGGCGCACCCGCGCCGCCTTGTCAGGCGCCAATTCTTCGGCATCCAGGAGCCAACCGGGGGTAAAATAATCGCAATCTATCGCCGCGGCGCCGGCGCGCCGGAACAAATCTTCCGCATCCAGGGTAATGGAGCAATCCGAACCGCCGGCGAAAAAATGGCTGAGCGCGCCGGGCGTCACCAGCACCCGCGGGAAAACCAGGCGCAAGGCTGACTCCACCGAAGCCGCCAACCGCAATGCCTCGCCTCGCAAATGTTCCGAAGTCGGTAAAGCCGTGTACATGAACCCGCCGGGCGCCAGTATGCGCCGTACATCGCGGTAGAATTCCGCCGTGTAAAACCGGTTGGCGGCAATCGTGTCCGGTTCCGCCGCAGCGACAATGATCACGTCAAATTGATCCGCGCATGCCCGGATAAAACGCGGGCCGTCCGCCGCGATGAAAGTCACGCGCTTGTCCGCTGCCGCCGCGCTTCGCATCGCGCTATTAAATCGTTGGAGCAAAACCGTTTGGGCACGGTCTTGCTCCAGGCAGACCAGCCGTTCCAATGGATATTTCAGCAATTCCGCCGAGTCGTCCGGCGGATTGCCGCCCAGCAGCAGCACGCGCCGGGCGCCGGGCATCTGGGCCATGATGAAATGGATTTTCATTTCAGCGGCAACCGGGTCGGGGAACACAAAGGCTATCTGGCCGTTGCTGTAAAGGATTTTCTGGCCGGCGCTTTCAAACAGCGCCAGGTTACGGAACCGCGAATCCACCGACGCCAGCAGCCGGCTTTCCCCTATCCCCCCGGCGGAAGCCCCCAACACGCCAAAACTCCGCCAGCGCAGGCTGATGCCGGCCCATTCCAACGGCGCCAGCAAACGGTATTGCGCGCCCAGCAGGCCAAAAACACAGAGCAAGCCGAGGCAAATCCTCCGCGCCCGGGGTCCCGGCGCCGCCAGCCAGGCGCCCGCCAGCCCGCACCCGCCCGCCCAAAATGCCGGCGCCAGACCGCCGGGCAGATTGACCAGGGCGGCGTAAAACAATCCGCCGGCGCAGATGCCGCCCAGGGCATCGGCGGCGTAAATCCGGCCGGCGGCGCGCCCGGCCGGCTCGCGCCGGCCCCAGGCGGATTGACGGCAAACGGCCGGAAACAATGCGCCGACCGGCAGACATAAAGGGATCAGCGCCGCCGCTATGAAAACGAACATCAATCCCGGTGGCGCCTGTTCGCCGAACGGCACGCGCAGCAGCCGTGGCGCGGCTCGTATAAAAAACACTTCCGCCGGGGCAACCAGCGCCAGCCATACCAGCAAGGCCGTAATCAACCATGCCAGCCGGGGGGCATCGCAGCGTCGCTGAACCAGGCCGAACAGGCCGGATCCGGCCCCCGTCAGCAACAGCCATCCGGCCAGCGACAGGCCGATGGTGATCTCGTTGCCGCAAAACGCGACCAGCAATTCGCGCAACACCACCAATTGCGCCAGCATCGCAAACATGCCCGCGCAGAACATGGCGGCCGGCAGCCGCCCGCCGCCTGAAAAAAACCGCATTTTTCCTTGACTTGACACGTTCGGCATATATATGATGATGGCCTTTTAATTAAGAATCATTGTCCCGAAAAGGCGCAATGTCAATCATGTAGTTAACAAGGCAGCGTCAACAATATAGGAGCAAGCATCATGGCGATTAAAATTGGCATCAATGGGTTCGGACGCATTGGTCGGTTGTTTTTCCGGGCGGCACTGAACAATCCCCAGGTGGAAGTCGTCGGCATCAACGATCCGTTCATTGACGCCGGATACATGGTGTACATGCTGAAATATGACACTGTCCACGGCCGTTTCAAGGGCGAGGTGGATTCCCGCGACGGCAAACTGGTGGTCAACGGCAAAGCCATCAGCGTTTATGCCGCCATGAAGCCCGAGGAAATTCCCTGGGCGGCCTGCGGCGCCGAATACGTGCTGGAATCCACGGGCGTCTTCACGGAAATCGAAAAAGCCAAGGCGCACCTGAAGGCCGGAGCGCGCAAGGTGCTGATCTCGGCGCCGTCCAAGGATGCGCCCATGTTCGTCATGGGCGTCAACCATACCGCCTACAAATCTTCCATGGAAATTGTTTCCAACGCTTCCTGCACCACCAACTGCCTGGCCCCGCTGGCCAAGGTTATACACGATAATTTCGGCATCGTTGAAGGACTGATGACCACCGTCCACGCCACCACCGCCACCCAGAAAACCGTGGATGGCCCGTCGAAGAAAGACTGGCGCGGCGGCCGCGGCGCGGCTTTCAACATCATTCCGTCCAGTACCGGCGCCGCCAAGGCTGTCGGCAAAGTCATCCCCGAACTCAACGGCAAACTGACCGGCATGGCCTTCCGGGTGCCGACCGCCGACGTCTCCGTGGTGGACCTGACCTGCCGCCTGGCGAAGCCGGCGAAATACGAAGCCATCAAGGATGCCATCAAACAGGCCGCCGCCGGCCCGATGAAGGGCATTATGGCATACACGGAAGACAAGGTGGTTTCCTCCGATTTCATCGGCGAATCCTGCACTTGCATTTTCGATGCGGAAGCGGGCATCGCCCTGAACGACAATTTCGTCAAGCTGGTGGCCTGGTACGACAATGAATGGGGCTATTCCAACAAGTGCGTGGACCTGATCGTCCACATGGCCAATACGAAATAATGTTCTCCCCTGAATTTTGCACGAATATTGGGGTAGAAATGATTTAAAGCAATCATAGCGCGTGCAAAATAAATTTTACACAGTTGTCTGTTGTCACCCATATGGTTACATAAGCGCCGTTTCCGGAAACACCAATATTCGCCGGCAGCCGGCCGCGCGATTTTGGCGCAGGGCTTTGTTGCGCGGGGCTTTGCGGTATGTTTATACAGCGGCACCCCGCGCGCCGCGCCCTGCGCCAAACTTGTGCGGTGCAAAATTCAGGTCCCATGAATAAAAAAACAGTTCGCGATGCCGCGCTGCAGGGCAAACGCGTATTGATGCGTGTGGATTTCAATGTGCCGGTCAAGGACGGTCTGGTGGATGACGATACCCGCATCCGCGCCGCCTTGCCGACCATCCAGTACGTGCTGGACCAGGGCGCTTCCCTGGTACTGATGAGCCACCTCGGCCGTCCGCAAGGCAAGCCCGAGGCCAAATATTCCCTCAAGCCGGCGGCTGACCGCCTGGCGGCGCTGCTGGGCAAGCCCGTCGGCTTCGCCCCGGACTGCGTCGGCGCGGCGGCCCGCCAGATGGCCGGCGCGCTGCAACCGGGACAGGTGCTGCTGCTGGAAAACCTGCGTTTCCACCTGGAGGAGGAAGGCAAGCCGGACCTGCCGAAAACTGCGGACGATGCCGCCAAGCAAAAGGCCAAGGCGGAGTTGAAAGAACGCCAGAAAGTCTTTGCCGCGCAATTGGCCGAGATGGGCGAAATTTACGTCAATGACGCCTTCGGCACCGCGCATCGGGCGCATGCTTCCATCTCCGTGGCGGCCAAGCATTTCCCGGAACGGCTGGCCGGCTTCCTGATGGAAAAGGAAATCGCCTACCTGGGCCGCGCCATCACCAACCCGGAAAAACCTTTCGTCGCCATTATCGGCGGCGCCAAGATCAGCGACAAAATCGCCGTGGTGACCAACCTGGTGTCCAAGGTGGACACAATCATCATCGGCGGCGGCATGGCCTACACTTTCTACCTGGCCCAGGGCATTCCCGTCGGGAAATCGCTGGTGGAAACCGACAAGGTGGAAGTCGCGCGCAATATCATGCAAAAGGCCAAGGCTGCCGGCGTCAAACTGCTGCTGCCGTCAGACCACGTCGTGGCCGACAATTTCAGCGCCGATGCCCATACCAAGGTGGTCGGCGAGCGCGGCATTGAAGACGGCTGGATGGCGCTGGACATCGGTCCGCGCACCGCGGAACTCTTCGCCGCGGCCGTCAAAGGCGCCAAAACCGTCCTCTGGAACGGCCCGATGGGCTGTTTCGAAATGCCGCCGTTCGCGGCCGGCACCATGGCCATCGCCAAGGCCCTGGCGGCCAATACCGGCTGCACCAGCATCATCGGCGGAGGCGACAGCGTCAGCGCCGTCAACAAGAGCGGCCTGGCCGACAAGATTACCCACATCAGCACCGGCGGCGGCGCCAGCCTGGAATTCCTGGAAGGCAAGGAATTGCCCGGCATAGCCGCCCTCAGCGACAAGGATTGACAAAACCGTGAATAAACCATCCATAAGCCTCCGCAAACCGTTGATTGCCGGCAACTGGAAGATGAACAAGACGGCCGCGGAAGCCGCGGAACTGGTGGCCGACTTGAAACGGGCGCTGGCCGACTGCCGCGGCGTGGACGTGGTGGTCTGCCCGCCGTTCACCGCCCTCGCGGCGGTCAGCGGCGCCATCTCCGGCAGCGAAATCGGACTGGGCGCGCAAAACATGCACTGGGAGAAATCCGGGGCGTTCACGGGTGAAATTTCCCCGGCCATGCTGCGCGAATTGTACTGCCATTACGTCATCCTGGGCCACAGCGAACGCCGCACGCTGTTCAGCGAAACCGACGCCGTCGTCAACCGCAAAATCAAGGCCGCGCTGGCCAATCACCTGCGGCCGATCGTGTGCGTGGGCGAAACGCTCCAGCAGCGCAACAACGCCCAGACGGAAGAAGTCCTGGCGGCCCAGATCAATCACGGCTTGCAGGGCCTGGATGCCGAAGAACTGGCGGCCCTGACGATTGCCTACGAACCCGTCTGGGCCATCGGCACGGGCAAAACAGCCACGCCGGAAATGGCCCAAGCGGCCCATGTCTTCATCCGCGGGCTGCTGGCCAAACTGGCCGGCGAAAAAACCGCGCAATCCATCCGCATACTTTACGGCGGAAGCATGAAGCCGGAAAACGCCGCGGAATTGCTGGCGCAGCCGGATATTGACGGCGGGCTGATCGGCGGCGCCTCGCTGGAAGCGGCGGCCTTCGCCGCCATCGTTCAGGCGGCAGCCGCCGAAGCATAAGGTGCATTTAATATGACATTCCTCAAGGTAGTTTTGATTCTGGTGGAAGTGCTTTGCAGCCTGCTTTTGATCGGGGTGGTGCTCCTTCAAAAATCCAAAGGCGAAGGCCTGGGCATGGCATTCGGCGCGGAAATGGGCGAATCGCTCTTCGGCGCCCGGGCGGCCAACGTCCTGGTTAAAATCACCATCTGGCTGGGGATAATTTTCATGCTGAACACCGTCTTCCTGGCCAGGATTTACAGCCAGGGCCAGGGACGTTCGGTGATGGAACGCGTGGCGGCGCCCGCACCCGTGCCGGCCGCTCCCAATGCCGCCGCGCCAACCGGCACTGCGCCGCAAACCACCTTGCCTGCGCCTGTACCTGCGCCGGCGCCCGCAGCCGCGCCTGAGATGCCGGCCGCCAACCCGCTGGCGGCGGAAGCTCCGTCGGCGAGCGCCGCCCCCGCGGCCCCGCCCGGAACGGCGCCCGCAACGGAACCCGCCGCCGTGGAATAGGCGTGGCATCCGGCCGAGTGTGAATGCTTTGTTGATACTGCCGCTGTGCGTGTGTATCTGGCTGGGGGCAGCCGGCCCGGCAACGCAGGCTGCCGCCCCGCCGCCGCCAGTTAATTCGTCCGCCGCCACCAATGAAATCGTTTATTACGGCGTAACCAGCCGTATCCGGGGATTCGATCCCGTCACGGCCGGCGATGTTCCGTCCTCCATGGCTATCGCCCGGATTTACGAAGGCTTGCTGCAATATTCATACCTGGCCCGGCCTTACCGGCTGGAACCATGCCTCAGTGCGGCACTGCCCTCCGTCTCCGCCGACCGCCTGGTTTATACGTTCAAAATACGCCGCAACATTTTTTTCCAGGATGATCCCTGCTTCACCGCCGGCGGCGGCCGCGGCCGAGAGTTGACGGCCGAAGATTTCATCTATTCCATCAAGCGCGTTGCCGATCTGAAAAACAGCTCCAGCGGGTACTGGGCGTTTCATGACCGCATCCCCGGGCTGGATGATTTCCGCGCGGCTTCCGCCGGGGACGCGCCCACAGATTACGACCGGCCGGTGACCGGCTTGCAGGCTCCCGATCCCTACACCCTGCGCATCGAACTCACCCGCCCCTACCCGCAGTTGCTCTGGATTCTCGCCATGCATTATGCCTTCGCCGTCCCGCGCGAGGCGGTGGAATTTTACGGGCAGGACTTCCCCGGCCATCCGGTCGGCACCGGCCCGTACCGGTTGGCGGACTGGACGCGCAATTACCGGCTGGAATTCATCCGCAATCCCAAGTGGACGGAGACCGGCCGGCAGGAATTTTATCCCCGGCAGGGCGAACCCTCCGACGCCGCGGCCGGCTTGCTGGCCGATGCGGGCCGCCCCCTGCCTTTGATTGACCGCATGGTCCAGTACACCGTCACCGACACTTCCACCATGTGGCTGATGTTCCTCAACGGCCAGTTGGAATCATCCGGAATTTCCCGGGATAACTTCGAGGCCGTCATCACCGGCGACCGCCGCCTGGCCGCCGACCTGGAAAAACGCGGCATTAAACTCTACGCCACGCCGGTGCTGGAAACTTACTACATCGGGTTCAACATGGACGACCCCGTAGTCGGCGCCAACAGGCAACTCCGCCAGGCGCTTACCTGCGCCTTCAATTCCGAACAGTATGTCAGGTTTTACAACGGCCGCATTGTCCGCGCCCGCTCGCCGATCCCGCCCGGCATCGGCGGCTTTGAGGACCTGGCCGTGCCCTATCCCTTCGACCTGGCGCAATCCCGCCGCCTGCTGGCGGCAGCCGGCTATCCCGGCGGCCGCGATCCCGCCACCGGCCGGCGGCTGGAGCTGACGATTGATCTGGGCCGGGCCAATGACCCGGAAGCCCGCGCGGCAACGGAGTTGCTGGTGGATTTTATCCGGCAAATCGGCGTGGAACTCGCCCCGGTTTACAACAGTTGGCCGGCATTCCTCGACCGCCTGGACCGCGGCCAGGTGCAACTGTACCAATTGGGCTGGGTGGCGGATTATCCCGATGCGGAAAATTTCCTGCAGTTGTTTTACTCGCCCAACCGCTCCCCCGGGCCGAATCACAGCAATTACGCCAACACCGAGTGCGATGCCCTCTACGAGCAAATCCGCGTCATGCCCGCCGACGCGCCGGAGCGCCTGCGGCTGTGCCGGCGCATGGTGGAAATCATCATCGAGGATTGCCCCTGGATTTTCACGCATCATCCCATGGATTACATCATCCATCATCCCTGGCTGAAAAATTACAAGCCGCACGATTTCCCCTACGGCATGGCCAAGTATTACAACATTGACACCGACGCCCGCCGCGCCGCCGCCCGCGGCCGCTGACGCCCGCCGATCCTGATGACGCAGCCGAATGTATTGGGGGCAAGACAAATTTGTTGGTGTTGCGCGGGAACGGAAATGCATGGCGAATTCCGTTCGAAAAGCACGGCGGCGATTTTGGGGCGTCTGGCGCGCGACGCGCCCCTGCGGGCGTGGTTGCAGGCGGCGACGCAATCTTGAGATTAGCGCCACCGCCTGCGCCCACGCAGCCACCCCAAACTTGCCTTGTCTTTTCGAAACCCTTCGACAATCTCAGGGTAGCGGAATTCGCCACGCGATGGCCCAATTTCGGTCCGGGTGGTGTTACCACCCGGACCGAAATTATCGGATTTTTATTGTACATGATAGAGTTGCTTTCAAAAGTCAGATTTTGAAAGCAGTATTCAGTATCCAGAAGTCAGTAGTCAGAAGCGCAAAAGATATAAAATGTTTATAACCAACCTCTTGTATTTATTCTGAATTCTGACTCCTGAATTCTGAATTCTTTCAAAACGTTAGTTTTGAAATTGGCTCGATAGCATGCTTTTTAGCTGAATATGCTTGAAGTAAACGCCAAACTTCGGTTATC
>CAYXEK010000097.1:6380-13742 GCA_964463985.1 uncultured Verrucomicrobiota bacterium | reverse complement strand
CTTAAAGAATATCGCCGTTTCCATCTGATAAATTATATCTATGGGATGACAGTAATTATGAACTGCTTTGACGGAATTGAGTGGGTGTCGTTCAACCGTTTCCCGGAATGCCGCGCCGTGGTGGACAAATATTTCCGGGATTATTTCGTACTGGACTACAATGACCGGGGCGCTCTGCAACTGCGGTTGGACCACGATCCGCCCGTCGAATTGAATGCCCCGGTGGCGTGGTTCACATATCCCGGACCCCGTTTTTATTTCGGCGCCCACCCGGGGCAATGCTGGGATCACCGCTACATCAGCTTCCGCGGACCGCGGGTCAAACAATGGATTGAATCGGGCTTGCTGAATTTCCTGACCCGCCGGCCTGTAATAACCATAAACGATCCTGAACGTTTTGCCGGGCAGTTGGACGCCGTCATGGAATACCTCGCTTCGCCGGTTTACGGGCCGGAACGGGCCATTCATCTTTTCGAGGGCGTTTTGCTGCAACTTCACGAGCAACACGCTTTCATTCCGCCCGGATCGCCGGCGGAGAACAAAGTTGCCGGGTTTATCCGCGATATCGAGCAACGCCCGGAAGCGCCATGGGACTTCCGGCGCAGGGCGCGGGAATTGGGGCTTTCCTACCCGCACTTCCGGCTGCTGTTCCGCAAGCTGGCGGGCGCGCCTCCGCATCGGCATCTGACCCGGCGCCGCCTGGAAAAAGCCGCGCGCCTCCTGCGCGGCAATCATCTGGCAATCAAGCAAATTGCCGTCCAGTCGGGTTATGCCGATATTTTCCACTTTTCCAAGCTGTTCAAGCGGCACTTCCGCATGCCGCCGGGCCGGTTCCGGGCCCGTTCCGCATTGTCCTGACAAAGCAAGCGCATGGCATGCGCCAAAACTCCGTGCATAAATTATTTTGTTTGTTTTATTATGGCTGCGAATAATTTCAGCAGCAATATTCATGGATAATTCAGAAAAAACAATTTTGTCTTAATCCGGGCGGTTCCTACTTCCCAGCCGCAAACAACCTGGAAAACATTTGCCCTTTAAAAAATACGGAATGTGCCATATACTTGCGCTTTGAATTTTATGTTGATCGCTTATAAACGCTTATAAACTCGGAGGCGGCATGAATAAGAATATTTTCCTAACCCGCGTTGTGCTGAATAATTACAAAAGCATTAAGGAATGTTCCGTCAAACTTGGACGCTTGTCGTTTCTTATCGGGCCAAACGGCGCAGGTAAGAGCAACTTTCTCGACGCGTTAAGGCTGGTTGCCGACGCGCTGAACACTTCGCTTGAACATGCATTGCGCGACCGGGGAGGAATTAACGAGGTACGGCGGCGGTCTTCTGGCCATCCTACACACTTTGGCATTCGCCTGGAATGGAGCCTGCGGGACGGAAACGCAGGGGTTTACGCATTTCGGGTTGGCGCACAGAAAAAGGGCGCATTTGAGGTTCAACAAGAGGAATGCCGGGTATTCCCATCGGGGCAAGTTGAAGAGATGTCTTACAAAGTTGAAAATGGCATTGTAACGAAGGCTCCGATTGCGGTTGTGCCGCCCGCGGCGAATGACCGTTTATATCTGATTGCCGCGGCTGGTTTGCCGGCATTTCGGCCAATCTACGATGCATTGTCGCATATGGGTTTCTATAACATGAATCCTGATGAAATCCGCGACTTCCAGCCGCCGGATTCAGGAGAGGTGCTGAAAAGAGACGGCAGCAATCTGGCAAGCGTGTTGGGGGTTATGGAGAAAGATCAAAACGACACACATAAACGGGTCGTTAGGTTCCTATCCAAAGTCGTGCCAGGCATTCAAGGCATAGATGTTAAACACGTTGGAAAGAAAGAGACATTAGAATTCCGCCAACTTATTGGAACAAATAAGGATCCTTGGCGGTTCATGGCGGAAAACATGTCCGACGGGACACTGAGGGCGCTTGGAGTGTTGACGGCTTTGTTCCAGTCCCCAAATGAAGGCTCGAAAAGAGTTCCTTTCGTCGGAATCGAAGAGCCGGAAGTTGCCGTGCATCCGGGCGCGGCGGGTGTGTTGCGTGATGGGCTGCGCGCAGCATCAAATATAACCCAGACGGCGGTTACAAGCCATAGTCCGGATCTCTTGGACGACAAGGAGATCGTTGATGCCAACATTCTCGCGGTCGTGAATCGCAACGGTGAAACAAAGATCGGGCCTATTGACGAAGCCGGAAGGACGGCTATACGCAATCGGCTTTACACAGCCGGTGAACTTCTCCGCCTGAACCAGCTTGAACCGGATGAATCCGCGCTGGCCGGCGTTGCTCCGAGTAATTTGGAACTTTTCGGAGTCTGAAGCATGAATGACGTGCGAATTGCAGCCATAGTCGAGGGACACGGAGAGTGCGAAGCGGTGCCGGAACTGATTCGCCGTATTGCGCGAGACATAGATCCCGGGTTTGTGCCTATAGTGCTGCCGCCTTTCCGCGTGCCGGCTTCCCGGCTTATGAAAGCAGGCGAAATAGAACGAACGATTGATTTAGCGTCCCGCAAGTTACAGGGACCCGGCGGAATCATTGTGATCGTGGACTGTGACTGGGATGGCGGCTGCCCGGCCCGCGATGGCCCGGCATTGCTTGCCCGCGCAAGGCAAGCCCGCTCGGATCATCCCGTATCTGTCGTGCTGGCCAAGAAGGAGTATGAAGCGTGGTTTCTGGCGGCGGCGGAATCGCTCCGTGGCCGCAGGAGCCTGTCTGATGATCTCGTTGGACCACCCGACCCCGAGAGTATCAACGGCGCTAAAGAATGGTTGTCAAACAGAATGCCGAGGGGCATCAGCTACTCTGAAACAGATGATCAGCCGGCGCTCACGGCGGTTTTCGACATGACTGCCGCAAGACAATGCGCCGATTCCTTTGACAAATGCTATCGTGATCTTTACGGAATGCTTCACGCACTGAGAATCGCGATTGATGCCTGAATCTACAATGTATAAAAAAGCATTAAGCAGGAATTAAAGTTGAAAATCAAAGGAAATTTGGACTCATGCGCATATCAAACGGAATCTCAGCCAAGTCAACTCAAGCCGGCGCCAATCGAGAAATTCCGCCGATGTCGGATTGGCGCACCAGCGATGAACAGGAAATTCTGCGGCGTCGCGCCCGGGCGCATGCGGAAAACATGCGGATTGCCCGGATTGATTCCGCCCACAAACTATTTTCCTCCTTCCGTGTCGAGTCTAAAAGCGGGATGACTTATACGGTGGAAATCCGCGATTTATGCGCGCGCGCATTTGCCTGTGATTGCGTTGATTTCCGCATCAATGGCCTGGGCACCTGCAAACATGTTGAGGCCGTTTTGCGCCATTTGGAGGCGACAGTTCCCGGGATGTTCCGCAAAGCGTTATCGGACCCGAACGCTTCGCCGCGAATTGACGTGACGCCCGAACGCGCCGCCGGCGCCTTGCGGGTGGAGCGCAACGCCCGGGAATTGCCGCGCGCATGGCGAAAACTGGTAAATGCCGCCGGCATTATAAACGGCAGTCCGGAAGATATATTGCCGCGGCTCTCCGAGATAAAAGACCCGCGCCTGCGCATTGCCCGGGAAACCGCCGCCTGGATGGAACAACGCCGGCGTTCGGCCGAACGCGCGGCGCGCCGGCGCGAATACGAGATTAATGTGCAGCGGGGCAATTGGCCGTTGCAGGAAACCAAGACGCCGCTTTTTCCCTATCAACGGGAAGGCATGCTGCATTTGGCGTTTGGCGAGCGCGCGCTGCTGGCCGATGACATGGGACTGGGCAAGACTATCCAGGCAATCGCCGCCTGCGCGCTGTTGCACCGCCTCGGAAACGCCCGGCGGGTGTTGGTGGTTACGCCGGCTTCATTGAAGACCGAATGGGAGGAACAATTGCGGCGTTTCACCGACCTTCCGCTACAGTTGGTTTTCGGCGGACGGCGGGCGCGGTTGGCGGCGTATATGCGCCCGCCGTTTTTCACGATTGTCAATTACGAGCAGGTGCTGGCCGACGCCCTGGATATCAATCGCCGTTTGCAACCGGATGTGGTGGTACTGGACGAAGCGCAGCGGATAAAAAACTGGAGCACTAAAACCGCCCAGGCGGTTAAACGGCTTGCCGGCCGTTACGCATTCGTGCTTACCGGCACGCCCATGGAAAACCGCATTGACGAATTACGATCCATCGTGGATTTTCTTAACCCGGAAATTCTGGGGCCGCTTTTCCGGTTTAACCGCGAATACTACCAACTGGACGAAAAAGGGCGTCCCAGCGGCTACCGCAATCTTGACCTGCTGCGCGCCCGCGTGGCGCCATTGCTGTTGCGCCGGCGCAAAATTGATGTGGAGACGGAACTGCCCGAGCGGATTGACCGGCAGTTTTTCGTGCCCATGACCCGCGAACAACGCGCGGATTACGATGATCACGCGGCCAGCGCCGCCAGACTCGGCGCCATCGCCAAACGCCGCGCGCTCACGCCGCGCGAGCAGGATATATTGATGCGCGAATTGAGCATGATGCGCATGCTTTGCGATACGCCATTCATCATGGATCAAACCGATCGGACCTGCCCGAAACTCAGCGAATTGAAACGGATTCTGGAGGAATGCTGCGCCGATCCGGACGTCAAACTCATAATATTTTCGGAATGGGAACGCATGCTTTTACTGGCGCGCGACTTGTGCAAAACGCTGGGATTGGGCTATGCCTGGCACACCGGCAGCGTGCCGCAACGCAAGCGGCGGGCGGAAATCCAAGCCTTTAAATCCGACCCGAACTGCCGCGTGTTTTTGAGCACGGATTCCGGCGGCGTCGGCTTGAACCTGCAAAACGCCAGTTATGTCGTGAATTGCGATCTGCCCTGGACGCCCGGCCGACTCGAACAACGGATTGCCCGGGCATGGCGCAAGAACCAGTCCCGGCCGGTGACGGTCATCAACTTAATCACTGAAAACAGTATCGAGTCGGCCATGCTCCTTACGCTGGACGCCAAACGGGAATTGGCGCAAGGGCTGCTCGATGGCGTGGGCGATCTGGCAAAAATTTCATTCCGCGGCGGCCGTCAGGCCATGCTGAAACGGCTTGAACAGGTAATGTCCGCCATCTCGACGGACAAGGCATCCGCCGACGCTCTGCGGCCGCAGGCCACGGACCCGGCCGCGCAATTTCACGCCAATTGCCTTGCCAGGCTCGGCTCCGCGCTGGTGCGGATTGAGGAACGGTTCATCGAAAACGCCGAGGAATCCCTGATCTTTGCTGTGGTGGAATCGGCCGCCGATGTCGAGACGGCCCGCCGGACGGCGGATGCGCATCTGACTCCGGCGCGGATGCCGTTTGAGGTCGTTACCCGCGAAACGGCGGACGCGCTGGATCGTCTGGCGAAACAGGGCATGTTGCGGCTGAATGTACGCGCCACGCGTTCCCTGTCGCCCAATGCATCCCCCACCGTGGCGGCTTTGACTGCCGAGCAGGTGGCCCACGTCAACACCTTGCGCGATTTGACCGAACGGCGTTTGCGCGCGGCGCGGCTGCTGGCCTCCAACGGATTGCAGGAGGAATGCCGCGCGCCACTGGGCGAAGCGCTGTACGCCGCAATGGCGCTTCGCTCAATCAGGTCCGGTTGGGCAGAACCAGACGCGCTGGAAGATTGCCTGCGGCAGCCATGGCGGCGCTTGCTGGGCGAATCCGCGGAAAACATTGCCGCATGGATATCCGATCAGGGGACATCGCCTGAAATAATCCTTGATTGGACGCAGAGCGCGCTGGGCATGGTCAGTTAAAATCAGACAACCATTTATAAACTTGCGGCTGAAACGCATCAAAATCAGCAAAATGAACATGCAAAACAAAGTTCCGGTATTATTCGACGTCAACGCCGCCTACGGCCGCGCTGCCACCGGCGAAAATGACTGCCCCGCGATCGCCGACCGCCTGGCCCACATGGACCGGCTGGGCATCAGCCGCGCCCTGGTGTGGAATGTTGAGTCCACCCAGAACCACGCGCTTTCCTCCAATGACCATCTGCTGGCGGAAATCGCCCGCACTCCCGGCGCCCGCGGCCGGATTTATCCCGCCTTGACGGTGTCGGGCCTGATGGCGTATGAGCAGGACGGCATCCGGACGCTAAAACGGCAGATGGCGGCGGGCGGCACCCGCGCCCTGCGGTTTTACAACGCTTTGAATGTCCAATCCCTGCGCCAGTTGCCGCCGGTCATGCGCGCCTTGAGTCCGCTGAAACCCCTGCTGATTGTGCCCCACGGGCTGCCGGTAGAGGATTTGCTGGATTTCGCCGGCCGGCATCCCGCGGCGCCGGTGATCCTCACGGAAACCATGTGGCCGGGCGCCATCAAGATTTTTGAACTGCTGCGCCGGTGTAAAAATTTTTATCTGGACATATCCTGGTTCCATACCTGGGCGGGCATCGAACTGGCGGTCCGCCATTTCGGCGCGCGGCGGGTGGTGTTCGGCACGGGACACCTGTCCCATAACGGCGCCGCCATCGCGGCTCTGGCGCGGGCGGAAATCAGCGATAGCGACCGGCAATTGATTGCGCACGGCAACCTGGACCGCCTGATGGGATTGAAAACATCCGCCATGGCCGGCGGCGATCCCGCAAAAATACTCTGGCGGCGCATGCTGGCGGGCGGGGCGCTGGAGGTGGATTGCATTGACGCCCATGCGCACCTGGGTCCATCCGCCGGCTACGTGCTGGCATTGCAGACGGAAGACCTGCAGATTCCGGCGGGCAAGCAGGTAATGGACTCGCTGGGCATTAAGCTTATGATCCATTCCGGCTTTCAGGCGCTGCTGGGCGATCCGGTGGCGGGCAACGACCTGCTGGCGCGGAAATTGCAGCCCCATGCCGGCCATTACGCCGCGTATGTAGCATTCAACCCGCTTTACGCCGATGAATTGGCCGGCCGGTTTGACGATTATTTCCGCAACCCGCTGTTTGTCGGATTCAAAACCCTCTGCGATTACTGGCGCGTGCCCATCACCGACAAGCGGTTTGCGCCCATGTGGCAATACGCCAACCGGCGCCGGCTTCCGGTGCTGAACCACACCTGGAACGGCAATTTCGACACCCCGGCGATGTTTGACGGGCTGGCAAAAAAATACCCCCAGGTTTCATTCCTCCTTGCCCACAGCGGCGGCGGCGCGCCGGGCCGGGCGGAAGCCGAAATCCTGGGCAAACGGCACAAGAATGTGTTTTTGGAATGGTGCGGCAGTTTCTGCTGCAAGCGTTCGTGGAAGGACACGCTGGCGGCCGTCGGCGCGCGCAAGGTGGTTTTCGGCACCGATGCCATGGCGCATGACACCTGCTGGGAATTGGGCCGTCTCCTGTCGCTGGACGCGCCCGACCGCGTAATTCAACC
>CAYXEK010000097.1:0-6280 GCA_964463985.1 uncultured Verrucomicrobiota bacterium | reverse complement strand
CGGATCAAGGACCAGCGGAATCGCGCCATCCTGGAACGGATCGCCGGCGATGAGTTGGGCCATTACGGGATTCTCAAGCGCCTTACCGGCCGCGATGTCCCACCCCGCCGGGCCAAGGCATGGCAGTACTGCCTGATTGCGCGCCTGTTCGGCCTTTCTTTCGGCCTCCGGCTGATGGAGCGGGGCGAAGAGATTGCCCAAAAGGTTTACGGCAAACTCAAGACGGACATTCCGGAACTGGCCCAGCCGCTGCTTGATGAACAGAAACACGAAATGGATTTGCTGGCGCTCATTGAGGAGGAACGGATTGCTTATGCCGGGTCCGTCGTGCTCGGGCTCAACGATGCGCTCATGGAATTGACCGGCGCGCTGGCCGGTTTAACTTTTGCCTTGCCGCACGCCAGGCTGATTGCGATGACCGGCTTCATCACCGGTGTGGCTGCGTCCATGTCCATGGCGGCTTCCGAGTATCTTTCCGCCCGGGAAGAATCCGACAAGGATGAGCGGAAAAAACCCCTCAAATCAGCCGCATACACGGGCTGCGCTTACATACTGACCGTGCTGGTCCTGATCTCGCCCTACCTGCTGCTGCGCAATGTCTACGCCGCGGCCGCCATCATGCTGGCGCTGAATCTCCTGATTATACTGGCCTACAATTTCTACATCGCCACGGCGAAAGGGTTGCGGCTGTGGCGCCGGTTTGGCCAGATGGCTTTAATTTCCCTCGGGGTGGCGGGACTCAGCTTCCTGGTCGGCATGCTGGCGCAGAAACTGTTCGGGGCCGCTATCTGAGAATGCACCGGGCAAGCCCGGCGGCCATGTTTATTCCCGGACCTGGCCGGCGCCGGCCACCACGTATTTATAGGTGGTCAATTCCTCCAGGCCCATCGGGCCGCGGGCATGGAGCTTGTCCGTGCTGATGCCGATTTCCGCCCCCATGCCGAATTCGCCGCCATCGGTGAACCGGGTGGAGGCGTTGACGTAGACGGCGGCGGAGTCCACCTCGCGGGTGAACAGGGCGGCCGCGCGGCGGCTGCGCGTGACAATGGCGTCGGAATGCCGCGAGCCGTACTGGTTGATGTGGTCAATCGCCTCCCGCGCGGAAGTCACCACGCGCACCGCCAGCACCAGGTCCAGGTATTCGGCATACCAGTCGGACTCGTCCGCCGGCCCGATTGCCGGCGCCAGCCGGCGCGCGGCGTCATCCCCGCGCAGTTCCACGCCGCGCTCCCGCAGCCGCGCGGCGGCGCGGGGAATGAATGCCGCCGCGATATCCTGGTGCACCAGCAGGGTTTCCATGGCGTTGCAGACGCCCGGGCGCTGGCATTTGGCGTTTTCCACGATTTGCAGCGCCATGTCCGGATCGGCGGATGCGTCCACGAATACATGGCAGACGCCCTTGTAATGCTTGATCACCGGCACGCGCGCCAGCTCGGTCACCGCGCGGATCAGCGCCTCGCCGCCGCGCGGGATCACCAAATCCACCAGTCCTTGAAGTTGCACCAGCTCGCGCACCGCGGCGCGGTCGGGTGTAGCCACAAGCTGGATGGCATGCTCGGGCAGGCCCAGCGGCCGGCCGCCGGCCAGCATGGCCTTGACCAGCGCGGCGCTGGAACGCAGCGATTCATGGCCGCCGCGCAGGATGACGGCATTGCCGGTCTTGAAGCATAACGCGGCCGCGTCGGCGGTGACATTGGGGCGCGATTCGTAAATGATGCCGATCACGCCGATCGGCACGCGGATTTTCGATATTTTCAAACCGTTGGGCCGGGTCCAGCGCCGGATGGATTTGCCCAGCGGATTCGGCAGCGCCGCCACCGCCCGGATGCCGTCGCTGATGCCCTGGAGCCGCTTTTCATCCAGGCGCAGCCGGTCCAGCATGGCGGGAGCAAGTCCGTTGCGCCGGCCGTCATCCATGTCGGCGGCGTTGGCGGACAGGATTTCCGCGCGGCGGGCGGCGAGGGCGCCGGCCATGGCGGTCAGGATGGCGTCCTGCCGGCGCGGGGTAAGCCGCGCCAGCTCGCGCGACGCCGCCAGCGCATTGCGGCCCATGGCGGTAATGATTGTCCTGATATCCTGTTCGTTGTCTGTATTCATAAACAAGCCTTGCTATGCATATTCCGCCGCCGTCTCCGCGGCCACCCGGGCCCACTCCCAAAGCCGCTGCGGCTGGTGGCCGACCGTGCTGATATCCTTGAGGATTATTTCCACCGGACATTCGCGCACGCGGTCCAGCACGCGGCGCAGATCGGCGCGCACGGCATCCGGACTCCACTCCGGCGCGGCAACCAGCGCCGGGTTGGCCTTGTGGGAAAACACAAAATCCCGGCCGATATTGTCCGCCGCCCGGTCGAGATCAATCCAAGGGCTCATGGAAATTGTCCGGAGCTTGGGAATCTTGCGCAGAATATGCACCTTGTCGTGCAGCGGCTCGCAGCAGCCGTAATAGACCAGGCCGAACCGCTTGAGGAATTTTAATTCGTATTGCAGAGCGAATTCATCGTGCATTTCCGGCGAAACGCTGGAAAATATCTGCGACATGGTGCGGCCCCACATGTCGCACGGCCGCACACGGCCAGGTGTGTAATCCGGCGCGGGCAACTCGTCGCTGTAGCCGTAGCCGCCGCCAAGGTAGGTGTTGTCATTGTTCAGGTCGAGCAGATTCAGCGCTTCATATTGGTTGAACATGGCCAGAAAGGCGTCGGTCATGCGCCCAATCAGCCGGTGGACATAGTCCGGACGCTCGTACATATCTATCAGGATTTCCTCAACGCCGGTCAGGCGCACCAGGTAATCCCAGGGGGCGATAGAAGTGCCCTTGATGCCGGTCCGGCGCACCGGGATGACGCCGTCAAATATTTCCGCCAGCAGGTTGAACCGCGCGGCTGTGGTTTCCGGGTCATAAGTGACGACCGGGTCCTTGATCTTGTCAATGTCGCGCTCGTCCCTGATCTGGATGTTGAAAGTGCGCGAGACAATGTCGCTGGTCGGATCGGTGCGTTCGATGGCCACATCCTCTTTGATGCCGAACCCGGTGTTTTGCATGGCCGGCGGACAGGCGATGTAATCCTCCACCACCATGTCGCCCGGCATGTGCCGCCACTGGTAAATGGCGCGCCGCAGCCTGGTTTCCAGTCCCTGCAGGAACCTGTCGTCGGCAATAGTCGGGGCCAGTTCGCCGTTGTATTCCATCTCGTGCCAGGGAATTTCAAAGATGAACACCGGCGGCCGCACGCGCTGCAGCGAGTTATTCCGGCGCCATAAATCGCGCCGGACATCGTTGACCGGATCGCCGGCGATTTCGTGAAGCTGGCGGCCCAACTCGCGGAGCGTTTGCCGGGCATGGTCGTTTTGTTGCATAAGCTGCGCCGGCCCCGCGAAGCTGTCGCGGCAGCCGGCCCTCCTTGCATAATGCTGTTTTTGCCGATTGCCAATAAATTAACATTTTCTGTGGTTATTGGCAACTGGTTCAGTTCAGTCTTGTTCAGTTCAGTCCACCCGTCGCGCCAATCCTGGTCCGTCGTCGCGCCGCAAGCGGGCATGCAATAATATTCCGTCCAACCCGCCGGGCATGCGCAAAAAAACACACAAAAAAGCAAAATATTCCCATTGCTATTGGCGGCTGGCCGTCTACCATGGCGGCGAATCGGATTGTCAAGCGGATCGGAGTTCACGATTTAAGCCCGGACCGCCATGAAACCAAAGACAGATCGGCCAAGCATGCAACTACAGGACATTGTCGGCAGACTGCAGGAACCCATGGACCCCGCGGCTCTGGCGCCGCACTGGGCGGATACGCTGGCCGTTGACGGCAGCCGGCCGCCGGATTTCCTGCAGGCGGAGACGATCGTGGAACTCCGCCGGGCATCCGGCCTGCCTCCCGCGGCCGATGCCACGCTGCTGGCAACCGCCCGGCTCATCGCCGGAGACCCCGCTTTGCGGCTGCTGGCTCGGCATTGTTACCGCCTGCTGTACGAATATGCGGACTTCACCGGATTCGGCGGTTGGCCGTCATTCCAGACCGCGCTGGGGGAAAACGCGGGTGTTTTTTACCTGTTGATTCTCCTGGGGGCAGCCCCGCTGATCCGCGCGCAACACCGCCGGCGGAACATCCCGGAGGAAATTACCCGCGCCACCTGCAACAGGCGGGATGCGGTGGAACGTTACCGCGCCACCCACCAGGACTGCTGGGGCGCCGATCGCCGCAGTCTGTATTGGACCAGGTTTTACACCAACGGCGAGCTGTACCGCCTGGGCCGGATGGAATACATGCTGCGCCGTTTCAAGGGCCTGGTCGAAGTTTACCGCCATGCGCGGACCGGCGCAACCATCGCTTTCGCGCCGGACAGCGCGCTGTACGATGCACAGGGACTGGCAGTGAACCCCGCGGACGGCGACAATCTCCCTCCCGGAACCTGGATCGCCAGCCTGACGACCGTCGGCGGGATGATTCAAGGTTACCCGGTCCTGCCGCAAGGCGTCGCCGTGCCGCGCCAAATCAGCCTGCCGGCCGGCGCGTGGCGGCGCGCGCTGGGCAAAGACGCCTGGACCATGGACATGCACATTCCGCCGGGCGGGGGCATGAGCCTGGAACTCTGCGGAGACTCCATGCGCCAGGCGGCGGATTTTTTCCCGCGTTATTTCCCCGACCGGCCGGCAATGTCAATCACCTGCGCCTCCTGGATTTTCAATACGCAACTGGACGGCATTTTCACCCCGGAAGCCAATTTGGTGCGCTTCCAGCACGAATTGTATTTGTACCCCGTGCCATCCACCGGCCGGGACGGGCTGGTGTTCATCTTCGGCCAGGACGATCCCCGGCCGGATACCGCGCCGCGTGAAACGCGCCTGCAGCGGGCCATCCTGGACTTCCTGGCGGCGGGCAACCGGTGGCGCAACGGCGGCATGTTTGTTTTAACGGCGGATTTGCCGCATTTCGGGCAAAGCTGGTACCGCGGCCCGGGACGCGCCGCGGAATTAAATGGATTGCCTTAAGCCCAAGCCTGTCCCGGCGGCCGCGCGCCGGCGGCGCGGCTACACCCGGAGCATGCCGGGCGGATACCCGAAATGCTTGCGGAAAACTTTGACGAAATACCGGCCGTCATGGTACCCCGTTGCGCGCGCGGCTTCCTCCACATTGACCGCACCGCGGCTCAGCATGGTTTTCGCCTGCGTCATCCGCACTTTAGTCAGAAATGACATCAAGGAACAACGCATTTCCGCGCGGAAGATATGCGAAAGATAATAGCTGCTGACGCCCAGCGCCCGCGCCACATGGCTCAGCGTCAACGGTTCCCGGTAATGCGTGCTGATATAAACGCGCGCGCGCTGCACCAGGATGCGTTTCCGCAGACCTTCGCCGTGCGCCTCGGGTTTGGCGCCGCTGCCCCAATCCAGGTTGTCCCGGGCCATGACCTGCAACAGGGTCAGGAGCCGGGACTGCGCCACCCGCAAATCATAAGGCCGGCCCCACGCCAGGTCGCCTTGCATGGATTCGATCAGCGCGGCCGCCTCGCAACGCCCCCGCGCGGAGCGGATTTTGCAGGGAACCGGCGCCAGGGCCGCCAGGAAGGATTTGCCGGCCGGCCAGGTGAAACCGATTTCAAACACTTCCAGCCCCTTGACGCAGTCAAACTGATCGCGATGCGCCAGGGAACCGGGAATCAGAAGCGTGTCGCCGGGCTTCAGGCGCGTGCGGCTCCGCCGGGTAATCACGCAATTCTCGCCGTGAAAAACATGCAGCAGTTCGTAGTTGTCGGCGCTGGCCCCGCCATGCATGGCGCGCGCGGAAATGGGCGCAAAGCGCATGCGGCACATCATCCTGATTTCCGGCAGACCATCAACCTGCTGCCAGGCGGTCGCCAACGCTTGGCGTTTCGTCAAATTCACCCGTCCCCTATGCTAAATTCCGCGCAAAAGATCAAGTTATTTCTGACGGCCGGCAAAAACCTTGCCCGCTCCGGATCGGTATGTTATAAGCTCAAGAGCCAGTTTTAAAAGTCTCGGACGACGTGGAAGTCGTCTTTCCAAAATGCAAAATCACCCCGTTTTTGGAGGGTCGGGTTCCACCCCGACCTTTTTGTCAAGACTTTTGCCATTGGCTCTCAAGTCAAAATAATAACAAGTTAACAACTGCGAAAACACACAAATGACCAAACCTGCCATCCTGCCTTTGCTTGCCGCGCTGGCTGTCCTGGGCGCGCCGGCCGGGGGAGAAGGACGTTCCATGTCGGACACCGATCAGATTTTGCACGTGAAAAAATCCGGCCCATCCCTGGTG
>CAYXEK010000096.1:0-13773 GCA_964463985.1 uncultured Verrucomicrobiota bacterium | reverse complement strand
GCTAGGTGTCCGTCATGACAAGCAAATTTGCTTGTTTTTTTCGGCAGTTGTCGTAGTTTAAATATCTGTGTTGTAACGCGAACTGCGCCGCTAAAAATGGCGCCCCGGCGCAGTCGGTAGGGCGGTCAGGCCCTGACCGCCGCGGCGCGCAAGGCGCTAAAGGATTACCCATGAAAACCAAAGCTCGAAAATCCGCGGCGCCAGGCAATATGATTTATCAGGATGACTTCCGCGCCCAGTTGGATGGCGCGGCGCCGCAGGGATGGATGATTGAACGGCATGCCGATTTGTTCCACGACCTGGCGGAAATCCGCGGCGGCGCCCTGCGCATCCTGTTCCCCGGCAATCTGCATTTCATACCGGCGCCCCCGTTGCGGACGGTTACAGTGGCGCTGACGGCGCGCAGCGATGTGTACAGCGCGCGTTGCGCCTTGCGCATTTATTTCCGGTATGACGACCGGCGGCGCGCGGGCTATTGCATTCAACACGCATGGGGCGGCGATGCGGGGATGGAAACCGTCTTCGGGGTCTATCGCGCCGGGAATATTTACACCCTGGCGCGCGCGCCGCGCCTGCCCGGCGCGCCCGCGACCCCGGCGGCGTCGGATTGCCGCCTGCGCCTGGAAATCGGTTCCCGTGAATTTGCGCTTTACCACCAGGACTTTTGCGCGGCGCGGTTTGCCGATCCGGGGCGCGCTTTTGACGGGCCGGGTTTGATTGCGCTGGACCGCGCTTACGCGGCGAAGTTTTACGCGCTGGATATCCGGCAGGTGCGGATTCAATCGCGCGAGCGGGAAACGTGGCGGCGGCTCTGGCCGGAACGCGTCTATGATGTGCCGGCCGATTTGAACGGGATGACCGATCCCTGGCGCTTCCGCGTCGCCGGCTGGCACAGCCCACGGCGTGCGAAACTGGCGGCGGCGATTGAAGGCGGGCCCATGCAGCGGCCGCCGTCGGTTTGCGACTTCCGCGGCTTGCGCGGGAATTCGCGCTTGACGCGGCCGTATGTCAGGGTGGAAAGCGGAGGGGCGCCTCAAAAATTTTACCTGCATACCGGCTCGCTGGGGCTGCGGGAACATTGGAATCCGCGCTCGTCCGGCGATTTGCCCTGCGCCGCAGAAGGCCCGGCGCTGCGGGAGTTGGCGCTCCGGGATTTGCCGAGCCGGACCTGGCTGGCGCTGGGCTACGAATATTACGAGGCGGAAGACCGACTGGCGCTGGCGGGCGGGCCTTCGGAAATGCTGGTATGCCCGCGGACAGGGGAAACGGTGTACAACGGGCCGGCGCTCGATCCCGGCACAGTGGTGCTGGAAATCCTGTCGCCCCCCGATAAGCAGATCGCCGGCATGATACCCCGGAACGAAAAACGCCGGGCGCAGGCGCTGGCCTTCGCGCAAAACAACCACTTTTTCATGTCTGCCGAACCTGTGCGGTTGACCTGCCGGCTGCGCCATCGCCGGCCGGATTTATGCGCCGCGGATTTGTCGCTCCTGACAGTTCTGGAGGATGCCTGCCAGAATCCCATCGGCCGGGCACGGCCGGTAAAACTTGCGCCGGCCGGCGACGCTTTGTCGAAACAACTGGCCGCGCGCCTCGGAGTCGCCACTTTGTCCGCCAAGCCGCTGCTTTTCAGGAAACTGCGCGTCGGCGTGTATCATCTCCGCGCGGAATTGCGGCGCGGGGCGGAAGTCATCCTTGCGGCCAGGAGCGCGTTTGAAGTGATGTCCGCCGACCCGGCGGCGCCTTCGCCCCCGGAGGCTTCCGGACTGCCGGACCTGATTCCGGATATCCCCGATTATGCCACGGAAACCGGCGCTTTCGATCCCTGGGTGGGGCGCGGGGTGGATGCCGCGCATTACCTGGCCAATTGCTGTCACCAGGTTTTGCCGGCGCGGCGCGACCGGATATGGGATGTGGTGCATCTTTACCGGCGCAAGTGGGTGGTGGAATTGCACAGTCGCATGACTCCTCAGAAAGATCCGGAACAAAACAAGGATGTCCTGCCGCATGCCGACCGCATCTATTGGAATCAGCGGCATGATCTGTGGCATGGCGGTTACGACCAGGTGGTCCTGGAAGCATTGCTGAAATTCCTCCGGCGGCATCCGCCGGCGGCGTCCGGGGCGGGCCGCCCTGGCCGGACCGGCAAATCCTCCTGTCTGGACGCGTCGGCCATTGAACAGAGCCGGACCTTGAGCTTCGAAATGTATGGCGAACTGCTGACCCGGCATTGGAAGGAGTGGGTGGAATTTTTTAACCAGTACATGCTGCATGAACATTTGCCGGCCATGCAACGGCGGCTGCGCGCCGTGAATCCCGCGGCGGAGTGGGTGACTTACGGAATTTATCCGCCCTACGGCTCGGCCTATAAAGGCGCTTATTTCGCGCGGTACACCGGCCGCGACCTGCGCCGGCGCCTGGAACGTTTTTATGACGGGCCGATGCTGCTCGAGGATTATCCTTATATGTGCGGCTACCCCCTCCAGCGCGCGGTGTACATGCTGACCGCCTTGAAACTGGAAGGGCCGGGCCTGAAAATCTATCCGGAAGTGTATGGCGTCAACGGCTGCGCCAGCGATTTGCGGCCGGTGTACGGCATGCCGCCTTACGGCCATTCGCATACCCCGCCGCCGTTTTTCCGCAAGACTTTTTACGAGTATGCCTGGGCTGCGGCCTGGTTTGACGCCGCCGGCTGGCATTACTGGCGGGACTATGGTTTCCAGGCCATGGCCTGGACCAGGGCGCATTACAACGAGATGCTCCGGTCCTGGGGAGTCATCCGCAAACATCCGCCGGTCCGGCCGCTGCGCGCCGCCGCGTTTGCCGTCAGCCGCGACGCCTGCCTGGCCCATCCGGATGTTTTTACACCCACCCGCATCAACCCTGATTTCGAGCTGCGCCTGGGCTATCACGACGTCGTCAATACCGCCGAGGAAGCGCCGGCCTTCGCTTATGAACAGGCGCGGTTGGACGGCCAGCAGGCCGGATTCCTGGCCGACTTGTCAGCGATTGATAAGCTCGATCCGGCGGACGTACATACCCTGGTGCTGCCGCCGCTGACCGGCGTCTCCGCGGCAGTCCAGGCGGCAGTCCGGCGTCTGCACGAACGCGGCGTTGCCCTGGTGGGGTTTGAAGAAGCCGGCGGGTTGGCCGACCTGTTCGGCGTACGGCGTCTCGCGCAACCGCGCCAACTGCATGCCGTGCGGCCGGCGGACGGCCGCGCCGGCGAGTGGCGCAGCTTGCCGGATGGGATCGAAACCTGCGAAACACCCCATTGTCGGGCGGGTTACGATGCCGCAACGGCCGCGGCGGTAATTGACGGTTTGGATGCCCGCGGTAAAAAAATGGCGGCCGCGCTGGTATCCCGGCAGACCAGGTGGGGGCGTACGGCGTTCTTCACGATTCCGCCCACCATGGTCAAGCGCCTGGATTTAAAGACCCTGGTCTCTTATGGCAAGGAAAGCCGCAGCCTGCTGATGAATCGGGCCATGGCCCTGGCTTTGCGCTGGGCCGGCCGGCCGCTGGTGGAGTCCACGGCGGGCAAGCTGATCGCATTCTACGATCGCCGCGGGCAGGCGCATGTCATCGTCATGGAAGACCAACACCCGGCGCCGGCGCAGACTATCCGGCCGGTGCTGACTATCCGCCTGCCCCGGCTGGATCCGGCGCGCGTGCAGTGCGATTGCCCCTGGAACCTGGTGGAAAAAAATGCCGGTCATTTGCGGCTCAGCCTGGAACTGGCGCCGCATGCGAGCGCGCATTTTGTCATTGGCAGGCGCTTGTTCGATTAGTTTTCGCGCACAGAGCCACAAAGTCACAAAGTCACTCAGGAAGGTCTATCATTGCCCATCAAGCATTCGGGTGGTGGTGTCTTGGCGGCTTCGTGAGAGAATCTGACCCTGGTCCTAGCAGCCG
The DNA here is from genome assembly GCA_964463985.1 of uncultured Verrucomicrobiota bacterium. Lineage (GTDB taxonomy): Bacteria > Verrucomicrobiota > Kiritimatiellia > JAAZAB01 > JAAZAB01 > JAXGPF01. The sequence continues at coordinate 9,858 of CAYXEK010000096.1, read as the reverse complement.
GTTGCGCGGCCGGCCGCCTGCAGCGCCTGCACCGCCTTCCCGGGCAGCGGCCTGACCTGTTTGCCGCCGCGGAGGATGATCTCGCAGGCCAACTCGAAAAACTCGGCATTCTGCAGCGCGTGATCCGGATCGCCGGCCGCTGTGACCTGGCCGTGATTGGCCAGCATGGCCAGGTTATGCCGGCGCATGGCCGCGATGACTGCGCGCGCCAGTTCCGGCGAACCGGGCGGTAAATATGGCACGGCCGCTACCGGTCCGATGTAAAACGGAATCTCCGGAATAACGGCATAGTTGCGCGGGGGCGCCGCCCGGCAGGCCAGCGCGGTGGCGCAGGGCGTCTGGAAATGCAGGATAACATTCATGTCCGGCCGCGCCTGGAGGATGCCCGCGTGGAAAACTGACTCGACCGACGGCGGGCGTCCCGCCAGCGGCGCGCCGTCGCGGATGCGGCAGACGGATACATCCGCGGCGGTCAAGCGCTCCAGCCAACTGCGCGATGCCGTGACCAGCATGCGGCCGCCGGGAATCCGCAGTGACATGTTGCCGCTGCTGGCCCGCACCAGGCCGCGGCGGCCCGCTTCCCGGCAGGCTTGGACAAATTTTCGGATATGTGTTCCCGCGATCGCTGGCATGAAAACACCATAAACCGGCCTCTGCCGGTTGTCAAGTTTCAGGCGGGTGTGATCCGCCGCGCCTATCCGCCGGCGCGGCGCGGGCCGGGGCCGCGGCGCGACGCAGGCGGTCGTTGATGGCCCGGCCCAGGCCGGTTTCCGGCGCCAGGACCGCGTAGATTAAAGGCATTCCTGCCGCATCCAGCCGGCGCAGCGCGGCAAAAAGGTTGGCGGCGGCGGTTGGCAAGTCGCCGTCGGGCGCCAGAATTTCCGTCCGGCCGAAAGCTTGGGCGCGCGGCGCGGGGAAGGGCGAGAGCAATGCCGCGCGCCCGGCATCCGGCGGCGGATCGGGCGGTTGCCAGAGTCGCAGCGGGGTGGCCGGGGCGTAATGGCGCGGGAGTCCTCCGGGACTGAGACGGCGGCGTTCGGCATCTCCCGCAGGCAGGCGCACGGGTCCGGCAATTTCGACAAGCGCTTCGAGAGGTATGCCCCCGGGCCGCAGGAGGACCGGAACCGGGTCCAGCAGCGAAAGCACGGTGGATTCCAGTCCCACTGCGCAAGGGCCGCCATCCAGGTAAATTTCCACGGCTGTCCCCAGTTCCACGCGCGCCGCCGCGGCGGTAGTCGGGCTGATGCCGCCGAACCGGTTGGCGCTGGGCGCCGCGAGCGGCGCGCCGGTGCTTTTGATCAGTTCCAACGCCAGCGGATGCCGGGGCATGCGCAAGGCCACACTGGACATGCCGGCAGTGGCCAGGTCGGGGACGCAGGCGCGTTTCGGCAGCACCAGGGTCAGCGGGCCGGGCCAGAATTTCTCCGCCAGGGCCAGGGCGGCCGGCGGGATATCGGCCGCGAGGCCGGCCATTTGCGCCAGGTCGGCGATATGCACGATCAGCGGATCAAAGCGCGGCCGGTTTTTGATTTCGAAAATGCGGGCCAGCGCCCGCTCGTTATGGAAGACAGCTCCCAGTCCGTAAACCGTCTCGGTCGGGAATACCGCCAAGCCCCCGGCCCGCAGGCAGGCGGCGGCTTCCCGCATGCCGGCGCGGAATGCCGGCTCGACCGGCGGAGTTGGCGGGGCCCTGGTTTCCATGTTCGATATTTGCTTAATTTCCCGGGGTTCCCTGCCGGGATTCAAGGCTGTTGATTCGTGTCCGCCTGATCGGCCTGGCTGATTTCACCGGCCAGTTGTTCAATTAGCCGGCGGCAGGACTCGCCGGCCAGTGGCCGCGCCAAGTCCAGCGCTGTCCGGGCATGGACCTGAGCGCCTTGCTCATGCATGCTGCGGGCGGCGCGGTAGAATCGGTCGGCGGCGGCGCCGCCGTCTCCCTGCGCGGCATAGGCGCGGCCGGCATCGGCCAGGCAGGCAGCCATGGCGGCGTAAGCCCCGGTTTGGCGGTAGGTTTCCGCCGCCTGATCAAAAAATCTGCCGGCGGCTGATTGGTCGCCTTTGGCGGCGGCAATCCGGGCCTGGATGCGCAGCCAATCGCCATGGGTGATATGGCCCGCGGCCGCGGCGGATTTCACGGACACCTGCGCCAGCGTCTCCGCGGCGCCGGCTTGGTCGCCCGCGTCGCAAAGCATGTCCGCCAGCAAAACCTGCACGGCCGGCCGGTGTGATGGGGCTGGCAGCGGCCGGGTATCCAGCCAGCCGCGGGCAAGCGCGATGGCTTCGTTGGTGCGGCCGGCGCCGCGCAGGATTTGGACGCGCAGCAGGGTGAATTCCGCCGGCGCCGGCGCGCTGGCGGCAGCCGCGGCTTCATCCAGGCGAAGAGCGGCCTCATCCCAGCGCCGGAGCGCGGACAGGCACGCTGCCAGGTTGTAAGCGCTGCGGGCGATTTCGGCGCTGTCGTCAACCATGCGGGCGCGCTGGAGGGCGCGTTCGAAGGAGTCGGCGGCGCGTTCGGGCGATCCGGCGGCATAGGCGCTGCGTCCGGCGGCGGCTTCCCGTTCGATAATCTGGTCAAGCCGCGGCGCCGGCGGCGTGCGGCAGCCGGCGAGCAGGAATAAGCTTGCGCTTAAGCATGCGAAAATTTTCATGCCATGTGATGTAATCTTCATGTAAGACTCATGGTTTGATTGATTATTGATGCCGGAATTTCAAGCCGGGGCGGGTTAAGCCGCCGGATACCCCGCCGTTTACCTGCCTATGCCCTCCGGCGCCAGCAGTAAATCATGTTCCGGCGGCGGCATGTATTTGCGCAGCAGCCAGTGGCGTTGCAAACCTTCCATGATTTTTTGGGTTTCCCGGAGCGTATCCTGGGTTTGCCGGGCCAGGTCGGGCGCTTCCTGGCGCAGGAGTTCCTCGGCGGCGCCCAGGGTGGCGCGGGTTTGTTTGGTTAAAGCCGGCGCTTCCTGGCGCAGGAGGGTTTCGGCGGCGTCCAGGGTGCCCGTGGTTTGCGCGGCGACGGCGGGAAGTTGATCCAGGAATTCCCGCAGTTTTTCCAGCGCCGGAATGGCTTGCGCGCGCAGGTCGTCCAGCAGTTTTGCCGCCTGCTCGACAATTTCCGTGTCTTTGGAGCATTCAATCATCGCGTTATGCGGCAGCAGCTGATCCTGACGGCTGCCGACCAGGATTTCGACGTAGGCGTCGCCGGCGACAACCAGCGTTTTGCGGACGACGGCGCGGGAGCTGGTGCGGACAAAGCCATGGAAGCTTTCCTTGATTTCAAAGGTGCCCTGGATGTTGCCTTCGGCGTCCGGCTCCAGCCGGATGACGCTGCCGGCGGCGGTGTCGCGTATGCGGACTTCGGCGCCGCGCTTCAATCCAAAGCTGCCTTCCTCGGTGGAGAATTGCGCGCGCAGATGAAATTTGGGCTCGAACAGGCCCTGCGCCCGGCCGGCAAAAAATATGCCCGCCGCCAGCGCCGCCGCCGCCAGCAGGACGAATGCCCCGGTGATTTCGTTGACGTATCGGAACTTGAATGCCGTGTTCATGTATTATCCTCCGTCAGGACCGCGCCGCGCATGGTTCGATGCTGGATGCCTTTCCCGGCGCCAAGCGCCTGGATTTCACGGTCGTCATCGGCAATCCATATTGCCGCTCCGCCGCGCGCGCACAATTGACGGACCGCATCGGCGAGCTGGGATATGTATTCCGTGGCCACGCCGCGCCCCGGCCGCTCCAGGCAGACCAGGCTGGGCCGGCCCATCCAGGCGCGCGCCCATTCCGCCCGGCGCAAGTCACGGTGGGGCACGGCCGCCGGCCGGCCCCGGGGGACTTCTTCCAGGCCGAATTGCCGGGCCAGCGCCCGGGCTTCCGCTTCAATTTCGGCGATGGGACGCCGGGTATGATGGCGCTGGGCCAGGGTGATATTTTCAATGACATCCAGGTTGCTGATCCAGCCGCTGCGGTCGAAAACCCGGCCGATGCGCGCGCGATGCCGCAAGACGTTATCCGGCGCGGCGGCTTGCCAATCGGTTCCCATGAAAATCACCCGCCCGCGCGCCGGCGGCGCCAGGCCCAGGGCGGCATCCGCCAGGGGCAATTGCTCGTGGCCGGGCTCCACCCGCACCAGCAGCATTTCGCCGGCGCACAATTGCAGCGTCAACTCCTCCATCGCGGTCTGCCCCGGCAAGGGCGCGGACAGCGCCCGGTCAAACTCTAAAATGATTTCAGGTTCTGGCATGCCGTTGCCTTTGACGCCGGTGCGTTCAAACAAATTCCTCAAAGGTAAGTGATCACCGAGACGATGGCGGAAATCACGAACAGCGCTCCGATCGAAGCGACAACGGCGCGCGTCGCGGCCTGGGGGACTTCCGTCAAGGCGGTTTTCACACTCAAGCCTTCCATCACGCAGATCATGCCCGTCGCCATCCCCGGCGCCAGGGTTTTGACAAGCAGGTTGAAAATATCCGCGGGCCGCAGCCCCTTCAGCACGCTGTCCAGAAAAATCACAGGATCGCCCGCGCCGACTCCCGCCAGCACGCCGCAAATATAGCCGCCGGCGAAGGAAATTACAATGAACCATACGGTCAGGCATAAAACCGCCAGCGCCATGGCCAGGGCGCGCGGCATCGCCAGGTACAGCAGCGTGTCAATACCCTGCGACTCGAGCACCTGGATTTCGCCGTTGATTTTCATGCCGGCCAGTTCCGTCGCGATGGCGTTGCCGCTGCGGCCGATAATGATGAAATTCACCAGCAGCGGTCCGAGTTCCCGGATGATCACCATGACCAGAATTTTGCCCAGCAGTTCCGTCTGGCCGGCCTTGCCCAGCCATAACTGGGCCTGTACCACCACCGAGATGCCGGCCATCAACGCCGCCAGCGCCACGAAATTCAAGGCCTCGAAACCGGTGAACAGGAGCTGGCGGGCGAAAACGTTGCGGGTGGTGCGCGGCCAGTGCCTGGGCTGGCAGGCCAGCCGGAGCAGCGTGCCGGTGGAGGCCGCCAGGTAGTTTATTCCAGCCACCCGGGCAATGGCGCGCTCGCCAATCCGGCCTAAAACATTCATCATAACGCCGGTTGCTTTCAATTTTCGCCTGGTTGGCGGCGCACGCCCGGCATAATTGCCGGCCGCCCTTGGTTCAGAATTCTGGCGCCGGCCATGCCGCTCAAGCGCGGTCAGCCCGCGGCGTTTTGCCCTGGAGTTCCTCCACCATCCGCATCATGCGGCGTCCGTATTCCACGTAAATCCCGGGAGCGTTCAAGGCGTGCCGGGAGTCGGGGTCATGGTAAACTGCGCCCATGTGGGGCTCAATGGATATCCCGCCGTCATAGCCGCGTTCCAGCAGGTCCTGCACGATGCGGCGGACATCGCCGTCGCCCTCGCCGGGATAGGTGTAGGTCCTTTGGCCGGTCGCCGGGTTAATCCGTCCGTCCTTGATATGGATGTAAACCACGTGGTCGCGCACGTGGCGGTAGAATTCCCAGGAGGATTGTTTGGAATAGGGCGGCGGCCGGCTGCGGTCATCGCTGAAGACGGGGTTGCCGGTGTCGAATACCAGCTTCAGTCCCGGGACGTTTTCCAGGAGCTTCAAGGTAAACGGCCAGCCCATGCCGCCGTAGTTCATGCAGTTTTCATGCACCGCCGTCAGGCCGGCATCGGCGAACATGCGCTGAATTTCACGCACGCGCCGGAAGCGCTCGTTTTCCATCTGGTCGGCATCGTCGCGGACGGCAAAGCTCATGATGCGCACCAGCTTGGTGCCCAGGCGCCGCATGCGGGGGATGGCGCGGCGGATTTCTTCCAGCGAAGAATCAAACGGTTCGTCAATTTTCTTTCCCCAGTTGCCGATCGCCGAGCCGAAGCAGTTGATCTGCACGCCGGCGGATTCGAGTTGCTCCACCGTCCGCTCGAAGGCATCGTCGGGGATGTCGTGCAGGTTGCCGTCCGGGAACCCGTCCACCTGGACGCCGCGGGCTTCTATGTTCCGCCATCCCAGTTCCTTCGTGACTTTGATTTGAGTGTCCAGCGCTTTGCCGGCCTCGTCCGCAAATCCGGTGAAATACATCTTGGTCCCTTTCCGTAAAGCGCCCGTGCGTCCGGCGCCGACTGCGCGAAGCAATACCGGCATATAATATGCGGCGCGGGCGCAATCTGTCAATCCCTATCCGCTGCGCCTTCCCGTTTGCGCTTGCCATTGAGGGCGGGCAATGGCAGACTTTTACGGATTTTCAGCATGCGGGCAACGGGGCGGAGTAATTTAAGATGCGTGTCGGCGGGTCGATTTTGATGGGGGCGTGGCTGGCTGCTGCCGCCCCGGGCGCGGACATGGAAGCGGAAGTGATGGAAACCAACCCGGAATCCGAAACGCTGCGGCAGTTGGCGGAGCCGGCGGTTTTGCCGGATGATGACTTCGGTTGCGGGCCGCTGCTGGCGCCCGGCCGGACTTTGTACGTGGCAGCGGATGGCGATGACGCCGCCGACGGACAATCGCCCGCGTCCGCCTGGCGCACCATCCGGCGCAGCCTGCCGGAACTGGCGGCGGGCGATACGCTGCTCATCGGCGAAGGCGAATACATCGAGCCGCAACTGGAAATCAATGTGCGCCAACCGCAGACCGGCGCGCCGGGCCGGCCGATCCGGATCATGGCCGCGCCGCGCAGCCGGGTGATCATCAGCGGCGCGCCGCTCCTGGCGGAATTTCAGCGCGCGCCGAAATGGCGTTATTTATGGACGGCGGATTGCCCCTGTCCGGCCGTGGCTGCGGTGTGGGAAAACCTGCGCAACATTGAATTGCAGCGCGTGCCTTCCGCCGCATTGGCGGACGAATTGCCCGGCGCCTACTGGCATGACGCGCAGCAGAATAAGTTGTTCGTGCATTTCACCGACAGCCGGGATCCGGAGGTCAATCGCGGAGCGCGCGTCATGCCCATTACCGCGGCGTCGGCAAAATACGCATTTCCGCATGCCTATACCGAAGGCGCCGGCGCCCTGGGCGGGCCCCGCGATGTGCGGCACGGCCTGCGCATCCACGGCGATTACGTGCTGGTGCATGGGATTTGGTTCAAGCATCACATGGAGTCCGTGGTGGTGGGCGCCAATGCCAGTTTCCGCACCGGCGAGCCCTTGCCGGATTTAAACCGACCGCTGGGCGGCCGGCATAATACGATTGAAGATTGCGTTTTTTTCGCCAACGAAAATGCCGGGGTGCTGCTGACCGTCGGCGCCGAACGCTGCCTGGTGCGGAACAATGTGTTTGTCAGCGGCGGGTTCCGCGGCGCCTGCTTCACCCAGAATGCCCGCGATAATTTGATCAGGCGCAACCTGGTGCAAGTCCGATCCCCTTCCTCCCGCGCGCGTACCTGGACCAGCGGAGGCGTTCTGGCCAATTATGGCGGGACGCTTGACGCCGCGCGCAACCACCTGGTTGACAACGTGGTGGCGGGCCATGACGGCATTGAATGGAAACCGGTATCGCCGGGCGCGGTTGTCCAGGGCAATGTGTTTTACGGCTTGTACTGCACCGGCACCCGCGGCTTGACACCCGACAAACGCGTCGTGCTGCGGAATAACCTGATCGGGCCGGCTGTCGCCTGGGAAGGCGCGCCGCTCGGACCGGGCGGCGCGGGCGGCGATTGGGCGGCGCCGGACCGCGCATTCATCAACAATGCCGGCGGATATGGCGATCCGGCAGCCATGCAGGCCGCCCGGTTTGCCGCTCCCGCCTGGCATGATTACCGGCTGCAATCCGACAGCCCGCTGCGCGGCGCCGGGCTGAACGGCCATGACCGCGGGCCGGCGCCGCGGCCAACCACCAGCGTTTATTACGTCGGCCCCGGCGGCGACGATGCCGCCGCCGGCGCCTCGGAACGTCTGGCATTCAGGACTTTCCGGCGGGCCGTTATGGCATTGCGCCCGGGCGATGCGCTCTATGTGCTGCCGGGGCATTATGCGGAAACGCTGAAAGTGGACCGCGGCGGCACGGCGGATGCCCCGGTGACGATCCGTTCTTATGCACGGGGACAGGCCATCCTGCCGGCGGCTGAAATCCGCGCGGCGCATGTGGAGTTGGCCGGATTCGCCATTGACGGCAGCCGCTCGCCGGCTGCTGCCCCGCCGCCGGCCAGCGCCGTGGCGGTCTTGGCGCCGCAGGTCGCGTTGCGCGAGTGCCTGGTGCGCCGGGCCGCAGTCGGGGTGCATGCGCTCCAGGCGCCGGACCTGACTTTGTATCGTTTGACCATCATTGAATGCGGACGGGGGCTGGTGCTGGAATCCTCTTCCACTAACGCGGAAGTGCGCGAGTGCGTGATTGCCGGCAATCGCCAGGCGCAGACGGAAGCGGCGGAAGATTCCCGCGCCGGCTATGCCGCCGGGCAGAATTGTTACGCCGGCCCCGGTTTGTTCCGCCCGCCGCAGGCGGAATTGGGCAGCCTGGCGGAGCCGCCCCTGTTCGAAAACCCGGCCGCGGGTGATTTCCGCCTGCGCTGGGACAGTCCCACGGCTTTTATCGCTCCGGATGGGCAGCCTCCCGGCGCCGCCGGCGGCGCCCCGCGGCTGCCCCGGGTAGCCGATGCGCAGGTAGTCCGGCTATGGCCCGCGGCCGCATTGTTGCATTGGACTACGCCGTTCGATGATGCCGTTTGCCGGGTGGAATACCGGCTGGCGGATGGCGGCGCCTGGAGCCAGTCCCGCGAAACTGACCAGGGCACCGTGCATGGCATGGGCCTCTCCGGCCTGCAGCCCGCGGCGGAATATGTCTGCCGGATCGTGGCCGCCGGCCGGCGCGGCGGCAAGCATGCGGGCGAATTAATTTACTTCAGCACGCCGGCGGCGGATGCCGCGCCGCCGCGTACGTATTACGTGGCGCCCGGGGGCGATGACGCCGCGTATGGGCAGGATCCCGATAAGGCATGGCGCACTCTGCGCAAGGCTTGCGGCGCCGCCGGACCGGGCGACACCGTGCTGGTGGCGCCGGGAATTTACCGGGACGCTATCCGGCCGCTGCTGGGCGGCACACCGGAAAAGCGCCTGGTGTTCCAACGCCATGGCGCCGGCGCGGCCGTAATAGACGGCGGGTATTTTACGGCGCCAATGCTCAAAGTGCATGGTTGCGACCATGTCGTTATTGACGGTTTTACCTTCACCCGCGCGCCATCCGGCGACCGGACGGGGTTGTTCATTTTCGAAAACTGCCGGGGCGTGGAACTTTTGAATTGCCGCATGGATGCCATGCCCCGCGATGTCGGCATTCTGGCCACGGTCAGCGATTGCCGGGATTTGCGTTTAGAGCATAACCTTTTCTGGGGCGGCGCTTACCATTTGCGTTTGAACGGCCGCTGCCGGAATGTGCTGGCGCGCAATAACACTTTCGCGCGGGTCAATATCTACCATGTGGTCATTACCGCCGGGACAGACGGCGCGCGGTTTGAGAACAATATCTTTTACCTGCCCTGCAGTCCGAAGAAAAACAATCCGCGCTATTTGCTGCGCGGCGATGTCCGCAACTTTTCAAGCGATTACAACCTGTTCTTTTCGCCGCATGCGCATCAGCTTGCCATCGGCCAGTTCCAGGATCACGCGCGCGTGACCACGCTGCTGGCGCGCGACCTGGCCGAATGGCGGGCATTGACCGGGCATGACCGCCACAGCCTGGCGGCGGATCCGCTGTTTGTGCGGATGCCGGTCGGCCATGGCGGGGCGAACGCCGATTTCCGTTTGCGGGCCGGCAGTCCGGCGCTCGTCGCGGGCGAAAACGGGGAAAATCTCGGCGCTTTGCCGGCGGAGTAGTCACCCGGCGGCGTATCCGGATGCGCCGCCAAGCATCGAACTTCAAAATTCGCGTTTGAAAAGCGCATCAAATGA
>CAYXEK010000095.1:0-13910 GCA_964463985.1 uncultured Verrucomicrobiota bacterium | reverse complement strand
ATGGAATCTCAAGCGGCGGCATTTATCGGTTAGCCAGAAGTCAACACTGGCGATCCGGTTAAAGCCCATGTTTGAAGTGAAGGCGAAGGAGAGGCAGCGCGGCGGACAAGGCGGGAAATTGCTTAGGGCAAATCTGCCCGAAGCAGTAAATGGCAAGTCCGTTGACCAAGCCGCCGCCGCCGTGGAAGTGTCCGGGCGCACGGTACAGCATGCGGTTAAATTGAGTTGATGGAAATGGCCGCAGGAATCACCCGCACCCGGGCCCGCCGGCAGGTCAATCCCGTAATCACTTCCAGACCGCCAGGGGCATGCAAGGCGATCCACACCCGCCCAACCCCGGCCCCGGCGGCAGGCGATATTCCAGGCAAAGGCGATCCACCGCCACAACCCGCCAAGTACGCGCCAGGATGCCCGACAAGGCGCGAACTGACCCGGCGGCGGTAATGACACGCCCTGGAGGATGGACGGCGCAGCGGGCGCTTCAGACGGCGGCGGGAGATTCACAAAAACCTGACGGGGTGTTTATGGGGTGTTTATGAACACCGAAAGCACAAGAATGAAGCGGAACGCAGGCGCAAGAGAAAAAGCGGGGAAAAGGATCAAAAACTGTGAAAACATTAAGAAAATGCCAGTTTTAAAGGCTGGTGGTGGGGGGACGATTCGAACGTCCGAAGGCATCGCCAACAGATTTACAGTCTGCCCCGGTTGACCACTTCGGTACCCCACCATGTGCGGCCGGAACCCGCCTAATTCCGTGCATGATTCCAGACCTTGCCGGGCATTGCAAGCAAAAATTTCATCCGTTTTTTTATACGGGCAGTTCTGAAATTACACGTCCATTTTTTCAGCAAAAATCTTGACATGTTTATTTCATGCCGTTATCCTCCCGCCTTTTAAAGCGGACACATTGTCCAGTACCGGCGGCAAATTGTCCCGGATGTGCGGAATCTATGGGGAAAATCATGACAGCTGCGCCGACCAAAAATCAAAAACTTATCAACTGGGTGCGCGCTGCGGCGGAACGTTGCCAGCCGGACAACGTTCATTGGTGCACCGGTACAGACGAAGAATACCGTGCACTCTGCGAACAAATGACGGCATCCGGCTCTTTCATCAAGATCAACCCCGGAAAACGCCCGGGCTGCTACCTGGCGCGTTCACATCCCAGCGACGTGGCGCGCGTGGAAGACCGCACTTTCATCTGTACGCCTTCCCGCGGGGATGCGGGGCCCAACAACAACTGGGCCGACCCTGACGAAATGCGGCGCAAGCGGGATGAATTGTTCCAAGGCTGCATGCGCGGCCGAACGTTATACGTGATTCCCTTTTCCATGGGGCCGCTCGGCGCCCCGCTGGCCAAAATCGGCGTGGAAATCACCGATTCCCCCTACGTGGTATGCAACATGCGCATCATGACCCGCATGGGGCAGGCGGTGTTGGACGAACTTGGCGAAGACGGCCAGTTCATTCCCTGCCTGCATTCCGTGGGCGCGCCGCTGGCCTCCGGCCAGGAGGATGTCCCCTGGCCATGCGAGCCCGACCCCGCAAAAAAATACATCGTGCACATGCAGGATGATCCTTCCATCTGGTCCTATGGCTCCGGCTACGGCGGCAACGCCCTGCTGGGCAAAAAATGCCTGGCGTTGCGCGTGGCCTCCTATATCGCCCGCCGCGAAGGGTGGCTGGCCGAACACATGCTGATTCTTGCAATCACATCGCCGGAAGGCCGGAAATATTACATTGCCGCCGCTTTCCCCAGCGCCTGCGGCAAAACCAACCTGGCAATGATGCAGCCTTCCCTGCCCGGGTGGAAAGTCCGTTGTCTGGGCGACGACATCGCCTGGATGCGCATCGGGTCTGACGGCCGGATGTACGCCATCAATCCGGAATACGGTTTCTTCGGCGTCGCTTCCGGCACTTCGGACCAATCCAATCCCAATGCAATGCAGACCATACAGCGCAACACAATCTTCACCAACGTCGCGCTGACCACCGACCGCGATGTATGGTGGGAAGACATGACCGACCAAACTCCGGCGCACTTGACGGACTGGGAGGGACATCCCTGGACGCCCGGCTGCGGCCGCAAGGCCGCCCATCCCAATTCACGGTTCACCGCGCCCGCCTACCAATGCCCGGTCATAGATCCGGAATGGGAAAACCCGGCCGGTGTGCCGATTTCCGCCATCCTCTTCGGCGGACGACGCCCGTCAACCATACCCCTGGTTGCGGAAGCGGCCGACTGGGAACAGGGCGTGTTCATGGGATCATCCGCCGGCTCGGAAACCACATCGGCCGCCTTGGGTCGTGCGGGCGTCCTGCGGCGCGACCCGTTCGCCATGCTGCCTTTCTGCGGATATCACATGGGCGATTACCTGGCCTACTGGCTGTCGTTTGCCAAGCGCGGCCACCGGCGCAAATTGCCGAAAATTTTCTTCGTCAATTGGTTCCGCAAGTCGCCTGACGGCCAATGGCTCTGGCCGGGTTATGGCGAAAACAGCCGGGTCCTGAAATGGGTATGCGGGCGCGTTGACGGCACGGCTGCCGCCGTCAGCACGCCCATCGGCAACCTTCCCGCCATGGATGCCATAGATCTCAGCGGGTTAAACCTGCCGCCGGATCACATGCGCCAACTTCTGGAAGTTGACCGGGATGCCTGGTCGCTGGAAGCCGATAACATCGAAGAATATTACAAGACTCTCGGGGAACGCCTGCCGCCAGCCTTGAGCGAACAACTGCAAAAACTGCGCCAACGCCTGGCCGGCAGCCAGAATTAAACCTTTGTTATCCTGCCGCCGGGCGCCAATCCTGCACATTCAGTTGCAGGGTGGTGGCGCCCTGCCAGGTATTGCGCTGCAACTGGAACGCAAGGTCTAACGTTCCCTGCGGCAACGGCGTGCCGGCGCGTCCAAATGCGATCGCTTCCTGCCGCACATTGCCGTCCGTAACGGCAAATTTCACATGCCTGGCGCCGACAATCCGCGGCGAACCTTCAACCCGCAGCCGCCGCGCCGCCAGCACCGGCGCGGGGTGGCTCTGGCCGTACGGCTGCAACTGATCCAGGGCAAGCAGCAGTTCCTCGTTCAAATCCGGCAGTTCCACCCAGGCATCCACACGCTGCACGGGGCGCAAATCCATTCCGCGCAAACGGCTTCCCGCCGCGGCATTGAAAGCGGTGCGGAATGCCGGCAAGTCGGCGCGGCGCAGCGCCAGGCCGGCGGCCGAAGCGTGGCCGCCGCACGCTTCCAGGCATCCGGAACATTCCCGCAGGCATTCCAGCAGATTGCATCCCTCAATCCCGCGGGCTGAACCGCGTCCCAGGCCGCCGCCGTCAAACGCCACTACCACCACCGGCCGGCGGTAACGCGCGGCCAGGCGCGCGGCAACAATGCCGATCACTCCCGGATGCCAGTCCTCCTGGGCCGCAACCAGGCCGAATTGATCGGCAGGATCAAACTTCAAATCAATTCCCGCGGATGCCTCGTTGAATATCCGGGTCTCTATTTCCTGCCGCGCGCGGTTGGCGCTATCCAGTGCGTCCGCCAGCGCCGCCGCCCGCGCCGGATCTTCAGTCAGCAGCAATTCCAACGCGGGCTCCGGGGTTTGCATCCGGCCGATTGCATTCAAGCGCGGCGCCAGGCCGAACGCCACGTGCCCGGCGTTGATCTCCGGGGGAAGCCCGGCGCGATCAATCAAGGCTTGCAAACCGACGCGTCCGATGGAATGCAAAAGATTCAATCCATGCCGGACCAGGATGCGGTTGTCTTCCAGCAAGGGCACAATATCCGCCACGGTGCCGAGCATTACCAGATCCAGCCAGGCCCGCAAGTCCAGCCCGGCGGCGGCCGGCCGGCCGGCGGCCGCCATGGCGCGGCAAAGCTGGTAAACCACTCCCACTCCCGCCAGCATGCATGCCGCCGCGTCTTCGCCCAACTTGGGATCTACAACGGCGGCGGCCGGCGGCAGTACCCCGCCGGGCTCATGGTGATCGGTCACAACCACATCCACACCGGCCGCCGCCGCCAGCGCGCAGGTTTCCGCGGAAGTGATTCCTGTGTCAACCGTGATAATCAGAGACGGCCGGCCCGATTGGCGGCAGCGTTCCAGGGCCGACGGCGTAAAGCCGTAGCCGGCCTGAAGGCGGTTGGCCAGGCAGGGCGTGACGGATGCCGCACCCAGTTCCCCCAAAACCTGCAACAGGAGCGCGACGCTGGTGATGCCGTCGGCGTCGTAATCGCCGAAAATGACGATTTCTTCGCCGTCATCCACCGCCCGCCAGATGCGCTCAACGGCCGCCGGCATGCCCGGCAAATTCAACGGATTTCCCAGGTTCTCCAGCGCCGGGCTCAAAAACCGGCGGATGGCCCCGATATCCGGCAGATTGCGGGCCGCCAGCACGGCCGCGGCCGCGCGCGGCAGGTTGAAATCCCAAGCCAGTTGCGCAATGCGCGCCGGATCAACCTCGGCCGGGCGCCAGATCCGCCCGGCCGCGCCCTCCGCCGCCGGTTGCCGCGCACCCGCATCGCCATCGCGGACTATCATCATTTTTTGACAGGCTTGTCCGGCCGGCGGGACCGGTACAGGTTTAACATGACCGGCACGGCGATGTAAATTGTGGAATAAGTGCCGGCGATGACGCCGATGAATAGCACCAATGCGAAGTCATTGATGGCGCCGCCGCCGAATATTAGCAAGATCGTCACCGCCAGGAAGGTGGTCAACGAAGTCAGGATGGTGCGGCTGAGCGTCTCGTTCAGGCTGGCATTGCACAACTGCTTGAAGGCCGCGCGGTTGTCGGCCGCATTGGGCTGCGCCCTGAGTTTTTCACGGATGCGGTCGAAAATCACGATCGTATCATTGATCGAATAACCCACAATCGTCATCAAACCGGCGATCACCGTCATGTTGATCTGGCGGCCCAGCAGGCAATAAACACCCACGCACACCAGCACGTCATGCACCAGCGCGGCAATGCCGCCGATGGCAAAGGCGAATTGAAAACGCCAGGCAATATACAACACCATGCCGATCAGCGAAAATATCAGCGCCTTGGCCGCACGGCCCACCATCTCACTGCCGATCTGCGGTCCGACGACATCCTCGCTCAGCAACTTGAAACCCTCGTCCGCGAAACGCGTCAGGATGGTCTGCTTGGCCAGTTCGGCGCTGGCGGCATCGGTGCGCAACTGCAGGTGTTCGCCGCTGCCGTCCAATTCACGCTGGTACTGGATCTGGGTTTCGCGCGCGCCGGCTTCCGCCAGCGCGTCCCGGATATCCGCCACCGCCGGTTTGCGCGCAAAGTTAAACGACAAAGCCGCGCCGCCGGTGAAATCCGTGCCCAGCACGCGCGTGTGGTCCTTGGCCGCGCGGATTCCCACCAGCGCGCTGCAGACGACCACCACGATGATCGAAAACGTCAGCGCAGGCTTGTAAAACGCCAGGAAATTGATCTTGCCCACGCGGAAGATGTTCAACATGCGGATCCGCTGGACCTTGCCGTTGCGGATGACCAGGTCAAAAATCAGGCGGGTTACCACCAGGGCGGTATACATGCTCGCCATGATGCCGGCGGTCAGCGTGACGCCGTATCCGCGCACCGGCCCGGTGCCGAAAATGAACAGCAGCACCGCCGCCATGACGGTGGTCAGGTTGGAATCCAGAATCGTCAGGAAGGCCTTGTCATAGCCCGCGGCTACCGCGGGAGCCAGACGCTTGCCCAGGTTTTGCTCCTCGCGGATGCGTTCGAAAATCAAAACGTTGGCGTCCACCGCCATGCCGATCGTCAACACGATCCCGGCGATGCCGGGCAGGGTCAGCACGGGCAAACCTACCTCCGCCCCGCCGGCGCCGGTGAACAGACCCATGACGCCGGCGGTGACCATCATCGCCAGCGGCAGCAGCAGCATGTTGCACAGCAGGCCGATATTGGCGATCAAGCCGCCCCAGAAATAATAGATCAGCATGAAGATGACCACGGCCGCGCCGCTGAAGAACGCCGCGCGCAATCCGCTGGAAATGGAGTCGCGGCCCAGCGACGGGTCCACGCTGCGCGATTCAATGATTTTCACCGGCGTCGGCAACGAGCCGGCGCGCAGGACGATCGCCAGGTCCTGGGCCTCTTTCAGGCTGAAATTGCCTTCAATCATGGCCTCCCCGCCGTAAATCGCCGTCTTGATGAAAGGCGCGGAATACAATTTGCCGTCCATGATGATCGCCAGGTAGCGCCGGCCGTTGGGATTGGGATTCCGGGCGCCGCCGGGCGCGTAATCCGAGGTGATGTTGGCAAATCGCCGCGCGCCTTTGGCGTCGAAAGTCATGGAAACATAAGGCTGTCCGGCCGGACCGTATTCCACCTTGGCGTTGCGGACGGCATTGCCTTTCAATTCGCTGCGCTTCCTCACGAAATACGGAATGTAGAGCTTGTGGCCGCTGACCATCCGCTCTTCCAGCATAAAAATATATCCCGGCGGAGCCTGGAACCCGCGCATTTGCGAGCGCCAATCCTCGCCGAAGGTTTCCGGCGCCGCCGTGCGGATGCGCTGGTAATACTCGCCCCGGCGGCCTTCGGCGTCCATGTGCACAATTTGAAACCCTTCCGGCGACAGGCCCTTGTCAAAAAGCTTGCGCACCAGTTCGTCGTTATCCTCGTGCACCATGCTGAATTCCAGGTAAGCCGCGCTCTGGATCAATTGCGCCGCGCGTTCCTGGTCTTCCGCGCTGGAGCCGGGAATCTGCACGGCAATACGGTTGTGGTGCTCGGGATAAATTACCGGTTCCGCCACGCCCAGGGCATCCACGCGGTTGCGGATAATTTCCAGCGCCTGTTCCTGGGCTTCGCGCACTTTTTCCGGCACGCGCTCCCGCACCTGGGCATCCGTCAAGTCCCGGTATTCCTCGCGCAACTGGCGGAAAATGTCTTCCTCGTCAATCTCCACCGTGAAGCTGGCGCCGCCGCGCAAGTCCAGCCCCAGCTTGATTTTATCCGGAGGAATGACCAGCGCCAGCGAAAAAGCCATCAACACCGCGAATATCAGCCATTTCCAAACAGCGTGCTTGTCCATGCGTCTTACTCCTTCGTATCCTTGCGCAAATCGTTTTCATCCTTCAACACCCGGGTCACCGCCGCCCGCACCGCTTCCACCTTGGTGTTGTCGGCTATTTTAATGACAAACACGTCCGGCTTGACGTTGGCCACCACGCCGATCAATCCGCCGGCAAACAATACCCGGTCGCCGGTTTTGATCGAATCAATCAATTTACGCCGTTCCTTTTCCCGGCGCTGCTGCGGCAGAATCATCATGAAATAGAACAAAGCCACCATGATCACCAGCCATCCGATCAGCAGCCCCGGCGATTGCTGCTGTCCGGCGCCGCCCGGACTGCCGCCCATGCCCAATGCCAGCATACTTGCCATTGATGTCATCATCCGTCCCCCTGCATTCTTGCTTGGTTAATAAACTGTTCCAGCCTCCGCCAGGCCCCGGTCAAACTCCGCTTTAAACTGCCGGAAGCGGCCTGCCGCCACCGCCGTGCGCGCCGCGCGCATGAACTCCATGTAACAAAACAGGTTGTGGATCGTCAGCAAACGCACTCCCAGCATTTCGCCAACATTCAGCAGGTGGCGGATGTATGCCCGGGAAAAATTCCGGCAGGCATAACAGCCGCAGCCTTCCTCCAACGGGCGCCGATCTGAACGCCAGACGGCATTCCGGACCGCGTAATGCCCGCGGCTCGTAAAAGCCGATCCGTGGCGCGCCAGCCGCGTTGGCATCACGCAATCGAACATGTCCACTCCCTGCTCGATCGCCGCCAGTATCTGCCCCATCATCCCCACGCCCATCAGGTAGCGTGGCCGTTCCGGCGGCAGACAGGAGGCGGTGGCCGCCACCGCCGCCAGCAAGACTTCCTGCGGCTCGCCCACGCTGACCCCGCCGATGGCATAACCGTCAAACCCCTGCTCCACGAGCCCGGCGGCGCATTGCCGACGCAGGTCGGCATAACTGCCGCCCTGCACAATGCCGAAAAGCGCCTGGGCGGGCGGGCGCGGAGCCTTGGCACATACAGCCGACCATTGTAGGGTGCGGCGGACGGCATTGCAAGCGTATTCATAGTCGCAGGGATACGGCGGGCATTCGTCAAAAGCCATGGCCACGTCGGCGCCCAGGCGGCTCTGGATGTCCATGGCTTCGCGCGGTCCGATGAAAAGCCGGCGGCCATCCACGTGGGAGTTGAACTCCACGCCATCGTCGCGTATTTTGCGCAACCGCGCCAGACTGAAAACCTGGAATCCGCCGCTGTCCGTCAGAATCGGACCTGACCAGCCCATGAAATCATGCAAGCCGCCGCATTGCTCCACGGTTTCCGCGCCGGGACGGACATGCAGATGATAGGTATTGGCCAGAATCATCGCCACGCCCGCTTCCTGCAATTCCGCGGGGGTCATGGCCTTGACCGTGGCCTGGGTGCCGACGGGCATGAAAACGGGCGTATCCACCGGCCCATGCGCCGTCCAAAGCCGGCCGCAGCGGGCATGGGATTCAGGGTCGCGCGACAGGATTTCAAATTGGCAGCGGGGAGGGGAAGAATTCATGAATTACAAAGGTTAAAATGCCTGTCGGCTTTTCATGGCATTGGACAGGGTCAAGGCATCGGCATAGGCCACGCCGCCGCCGGCGGGAATGCCCATGGCGGGACGCGACACCGCCAGTTTGCTATCCGCCAAACGGCTGCGGATAAAACTGGCCGTGGCATCGCTTTCCACATTGCTGTTCAACGCCAGGATAACCTCGCGAAATGATCCCTGCCGAATCCGCTCCAACAGCGACCCCATCCGCAAATCCTGCGCGCCCATCCCGTTCATCGGCGACAGCCGCCCCATCAAGGCATGGTAACGTCCGCGGTATCCTCCGGCCTGCTCAATCCGCATAATATCGGCGGGGGTTTCCACCACGCAAAGCAGGGTATCGTCGCGGTTGGGATCGGTGCACAACCGGCAGGGATCTTCCCCTGCCGTTGTCAAGGCGCCGCACCGGCTGCAACAGCGCAGGCTGGCTGCCACTTCCTGCAAGGCGGCGGCCAACTCCGCCGGCAATCCGGATTGATCGGTCAGCAGGCCGAAAACCAGCCGTTCGGCGGAACGGCGTCCGATGCCGGGCAAGCGTCCGAAACAATCGCGCAGTTTATCAAATGCAACCGGATAACGCATGGACCATGAGCCAATTTTAAAACTACCGTTTTGAAAGAATTCAGAATTCAGGAGTCAGAATTCAGGACAAATACAAGAGGTTGGTTATAAACATTTTATATCTATTGCGCTTCTGACTACTGACTTCTGGATGCTGAATACTGCTTTCAAAATCTGACTTTTGAAAGCAACTCTACTGAATACTGGCGGCTGAATACCGCTTTCCAGCAAGCAACTCCTGTCGATCACATTCCCGGCATATCCGGCATGCCCATTTCCGACATCAGCCGGCGCATCTCGGAAGCGCTTTGCTTGCGCGCGGCATCCAGGGCGCCTTCCACCGCCGTCAGCACCATTTTTTCCAGGGCGGCCGGGCGGGAAGGATCCATGGCTGCCGGCGCTATTTTAATCGCCGCCACCGAACCGTCGCCGCGGGCGGTGACGGTTACCTGACCTCCGCCTGCGGAAAAATCCACCGTCTGCTGGCGCAGTTGCGCCTGGATTTTCTTCACATTGCGCTGCATGCTGGCGGCATCTTTAAGCATTTTGAACATGTTTTTCATGGCGGCCTTGCTCCCTATTCCCGGATTTCCTGAATACTGCCGTTAAATGCGTCTAACACCTTCTGCACTTTCTCGTCTGCCATCCACTTGCGCACGGCGGACTTGCCCCCGGCGGCGGGTACGGCAGGCCCACCCCCCTTCGCGGGCTTTTCGGCTACGGCGGGCCGGCTGGCGCCGGCCGGCGGGGTGCTTTTGGCCGGCGGCGCACCGCCGACCGCCGGCAAATGATCGCACAACTCGAATTCGACCTCCAGGGGACGCCGCAAGGTTTCCTCCAGCGCTTTCTGCACTGCCAGGCGGTTGCGCGATTGCTGCAATTGCTCCAGGCGGTCGGCAAATTCCCGGTCAATGCCAATCACGACCTTGTCGCCCTGAACCTTCAGCGGCGCCGCATCCAGCAGACATGACCGGGCCCGGATGGCAATGCGCCCGACTCTTTCCATCACCAGGTGCCATTCGCGCAGCAGCCGCATTTGTTCGCCGGACTCCGGCTCCGGACCGGACTTCGCCGGCGCCAGTTTCAATTCGCCCGCGGCGGACGCCGCTTTAACCGGCGCGGCGGGGTTCCGCCCGGCGGCCGGCGCAGCGGGAGCGGCAGCGGCTGGACGGCGAGTGGGCGGCTGCCCGCCGGAGTCCGGGGGCAATTGATGCCGCAAGGTCTGTATTTGTTCAAGCACTTCATCCAGGCTGACCGCATCGCGCAGACGGGCGCAGCGGATCAGAACGGTTTCCACCAGGGTGCGCCGGGAGAGCGCGTAACGTATGCGATCCAGCGTGTCCATGAGCATTTCCGTCATGCGCAACAGGCGCCCGGCATCCGTCTGTTCCGCCTGGCGCTTCAACGACGCCAGTTCCGACTCGATCAGCTCGCCGGCGGCCGCAGCGCCGGCCTCGACATAAATCAGCAGGTTTCGGAAATGCTCCAGCAATTCCACCAGCAGCCGCTGCATGTCCTTGCCCTGCCCGTCCAATTCATCCACCAATTTCACCGTCTGCAGGATATCGCCGGCCAGGATCGCGTCGGACAGCGTCTCCAGGGCGTGCCGGGAAATCAGGCCGAAAACCGAGAGCACATCGGCCTCCTTGATCTGCCGGCCCTGGAAGGAAATCATTTGATCCAGGGCGGACTCGGCGTCGCGCAAGCCGCCTTCTGCGGCGCGCGCGAGGGCCAGCAGGGCATCCGGTTCCACATCCACCTTTTCCGCGCCGGCAATCAGCGCCAGGCGTTCGACAATCAACGGCACAGAGATGCGCCGCAGATCAAACCGCTGGCAACGGGAGAGGATTGTGGCGGGAATGCGCTCCGGATCGGTGGTGGCCATGAAAAACTTCAAATGCGGCGGCGGCTCTTCCAGGGTTTTCAACAAAGCGTTGAACGCCTCGTTGGTCAGCATGTGAACTTCGTCAATGATGTATATTTTAAACCGCCCCTGCGGCATAAACCGGGCGTTGTCGCGCAATTCGCGGATGTTGTCAATCCCGCGGTTGGAGGCGGCGTCAATTTCCTGCACGTCCAGGTTGGTGCCGGCGGCGATTTCGCGGCAGGAATCGCACACTCCGCAGGCCTTGATTGCGGGTCCCTTGACGCAGTTGAGCGCCCGGGCGAAAAGCCGGGCAATGGTGGTCTTGCCGACGCCGCGCGGTCCGACAAACAGATAGGCATGCGCCACGCGGTCGGATTGAATGGCGTTTTTCAGGGTGGTAATCACATGCGCCTGGCCCACTACATCGTCAAACTGCTGGGGCCGCCACTTGCGGGCTAAAACTTCATAAGCCATGTTCATATCCTTCCGGTTGTCTTTTCTGCTATATCTTCCCGCCCGGGCCGCACATTAACGCGCCGCCGGATTGCCGCCGGCCTCCCCGCTGCCCGCGGCCGCGCGGTTGTGTTTCAGCCAGGCCTCGATAAACATGTCCAGTTCGCCGTCCAGCACGGCGGCCACGTTGCCGGTTTCGGTTTCCGTGCGGTGGTCTTTGACCATCGTATAGGGCTGCATCACATAGGAACGTATCTGGCGTCCCCAGGCGATTTCGCCCTTCTCGCCGTAAAAACGCTCCATTTCCTTCCGTTTCCGGTCCTCGCGCCATTCGTACAGCCGGGCACGCAGCAATTTCATGGCCTTGGCCCGGTTGGCATGCTGCGAGCGCTCAGTCTGGCAGGCCACGACGATGCCGGAAGGCAGGTGCGTAATGCGGATTGCGGAATCGGTTTTGTTCACATGCTGTCCGCCCGCGCCGCCCGAGCGGTAAGTATCAACCTTCAATTCCTCGTCCTTGATTTCCACGTCAAAATCGTCGTCCACTTCCGCCACCACGTCCAGCGAGGCAAACGAAGTATGCCGCCGGTGGTTCGCGTCAAACGGGCTGAGGCGCACCAACCGATGCACGCCGCGTTCCGCCGCCAGGTGGCCGTAGGCGTACTCGCCGTTGACGGCGAAAGTCACGCTCTTGATCCCCGCCTCATCGCCCGGCAGCATATCCAGCACGGACAACTCAAAATTCCGGCGCTCGCAATACCGGCGATACATGCGGAAGAGGATTGATGCCCAGTCGCAGGACTCGGTGCCGCCCGCGCCGGCATGCAGGCTGAGATAGGCGTTATGGCGGTCGAACAGACCGGAAAGCAGCGACTGGATTTCCAGCCGCGCAAACCCGGTTTCCCAATGTTGTAATTCCTCCCGGACATGCGCGGCGGCGGCCTCCGCCTGGGCGGGATCGCGTTCTTCGCGCGCCAATACCAGCATTACGCGGCAATCCTCCAGGCGGCCTGCCAGGGCGCGGCAGGGCTCCAGCACCGCGCGGTGGGCATTTGCCTGGCTGATGAGCGCCCGCGCCGCATTGGCGTCATTCCAGAAATCCGGCGATGCCATCCGCTGTTCTAGCTCGGCAAATTGTTTCTCGCGCTGGGCGCAGTCAAAGATACCTCCGCATTTCACCCAGCCGCCGCTCCATTTCCGCCAGACGCTCTTCCAGTTCCTCCAGCATGGCAAATTTCCCTTATGCAAAAACAGCCCGCGCGCCGCGCAGCGGCCAAGTTATCCAGCATCACTAAAACCGGCATTATGCCCCATTCGCCGGCATTTGGCAAGCCGGCAAAAAAGAAAAATGCGGAGATTTCGGGGGGGGCCGGGGGGATCAGCGTAATCCGCAGATTGCGCAGATTAAGGAACGGATGGCTATCCGCAGATTACGCAGATTTACGCAGATTGAGGAGCGGAAGTCTCAGATTCCAGGAGCGCCGCTTCTCTGGCGCGGTGCGATTAGCGCAGTCGCCGGCAGAAGTATGTCAGTTTTTCAGCGCTAGAGTTCCTTCACCATTTCGACGAAGCGGATGCCGTTCTCATGCGATATGTCAAATCCATCATCAATCCTTTGAGACCAATGCCGAGACGTATTCATTTTGTTGGCCGCTATTTTTTCGGGAAATACTTGACCATACTCAATCCCTTGAAGTCATCATCCTGCGTCCAGAGAGTTGCCTCATGTTCACGTGCGGCTGCGAGGATGATGCTGTCTGCCATCGGCAGCGAGTGCTTTAGACTGAACGTAGCGGCAGATAACGCTCGCTGCGGCGTAAGATCGAGCAAGTGACCGCGTTGCATGGCGGAGGCAGCCAGCAAAGCCGCTTCTTCTCCTGATTCGCGAAGTAGAACCTTAAAGACTTCGTAGATGGACACAGTGGGAACAACGAGCGAATCCAAATCCTTGAGAGGAACGGCAAAACGTGAAGCATTTTTCCCGTCGGAAAAGTATTCCAGCCAACCTGATGAGTCCACGACATTCATACTCGATCCGCCTCTCTCGAAAAGTCCGTGTTGATTCCTTTCACAAACCCCCTAAGGTCCGAAATGTCGCGCTCCGGAACAAGCTCCACACGTCCGGCATACTCAATTACCTGTATCCTCTGTCCAGGGCGAAGTTGCAGTTTCTCGCGTACCGGACGAGGAATAACGATCTGATATTTGGGTGATACGGTCACGGAATGCATGATGAAACCTCCATCGATTTGTCACTGTAAGACAATACCGCAATCGATAGGTTGTTGTCAATCATCTTTAGGCGAACAAAAAACTCAGGGGCGCATCTGCGATTCGTTGCAGGCTTCGGCAATGAGGTCGGCCCAAACTGTGCTGCGGCTCACCCGGAGGGTTCGCCCCACCTTG
>CAYXEK010000094.1:0-13965 GCA_964463985.1 uncultured Verrucomicrobiota bacterium | reverse complement strand
GAGCGCGAAGGCGCCGCGGGGGCGGTCTTCACCCTGCTGTACCACGGGATTTCTCCCAGCGAATGGGGGGATGTGCCGTCGGTCCGCCAGTTCCGCGAGCACTTGATGGTGCTGCGGCGGGCGGGTTTCAAATTCATCACCCCGTCGCAATTCGCCGATTACTTCGCCAAACATCCCCAGCCGCCGCCCGTGGAGGATGCCAAGCCGCTGCTGAACCGGGCCCTGCAGGGTTTGCGGCATGCCTGGAGCGGGCAGCGGACCGACAAAACACCGCGGCTTTCCGATTATACGCCGGATATGACGGTATGCGTGACGATGGACGACGCGTTGCGCAATTCCCTGCGCTACGGCAACATCGTGGCGGAGGAGTTGCAGGTGCCGTTGGCCATGTTCCTGCCGGTCGGCAACATTTTGAAACACGATACCTACACGGCCTCGTTTTCCGAAATCCGCGAATACCAGGCTTCGGGCGCATGGGAACTGCAAAGCCATCTCATGCAGGCCAGCTACACCGCGATGACCAACCGGCAGGGGCGGACCGTAAATCCCCTGCCGAATTTGATCTGGTTGCCGGAAAAAAACCGGCAGGAATCACTGCGCGAATACCACGCCCGGCTGCGGCATGAATTCCGCGATTCGCGGCGCATCCTGGCGCGTGAACTGGAATTGGATGAATCCGCCGTCAATGCCGTGGCTTACCCGATCGGCGACATCGGGCAGGAAACTTCCTGCAATATTGACGTGTTCAATGTGCCGGAAGTGATTCTGAACGAGGCGGAGGTTTCCTACCGCCTGGGCTTCATCCAGGACGAGTACGGCTATTCCATGCCCAGCGACAACCCCATGCTGTTCAAGCGCTACGAGCCGAGGCGCTACACCACGGGCCGCGAGGTATACCGGGCGGCCATGCGCAACCATCCCGTTTTCTGCGCGCGCCGGATGCGGGCGGAAATCGCCGCCTTGAGCGGCCAGTTGCACTTGGCGCAGGAAATGGTGCAGTTGCTGAAACGCGACGGCTACCCGGAGGAAGACCTGGCGGAAATCAGCGATTACGTGAAGGAACATGTCGCCCGCCTGATGCCTGTTCCCCAACCATCGGCGGACGCTGAAGTTCAGAAAGAGGCGTTTCTGGAACCGCAGCATCCTTTCGTGGCCGCCGAAGGGGATTTCACCAAGGCGAACGTGATGATCGAATCCTGGCATGGCGGCGCGGCCGCCGGGTTGAACATCAATCCGCGGCTGACCCTGGAAGTGCGCGCCGGCGTCGGCGGCATCAAGCAGACCGTGAAGTCGAACACGGTGGTGGAGGTGGAGCAGACCAGCCAGTCTTCATCCTACTCCGACATCACCATCATCACCGACGGCGAGACTTCGCAGCAGCAGCAGTACAGCACCACGATCACCACGGTCATGCTGCAATCCAACAAGGTCACCGAGCAGAAATACAAGGCGGACGAACAAATGATCGGCGCCGCCCTGAATTACATCCATGCCCATGGCGCGCATACCATCATGGACCTGCGCTACCGCTCTTTCAAGGGCGACGAATTCGAGGATGACGACGGCGCCCTGACCGGCGCCCTGGAGCATCAATGGCGCCCGGTGCCTTCGTTTGACACTTCCATGCGCTACCAGCACGACCTGGTGCCATCCGCGCGCGAATTGCTGGAATATGACGGGTTCGCCCTGCGCGCCATCTGGCGGATCCAGGACTGGTGGCATGCCAGCGCGCTGGGAGCGTTTTCCGTTTTTGAGGACGACAATTCCCACCTGCACGCCAATGTGGAAAATCTCTGGCGCATGTCATCCCGCCATAATGTCTGGTTCGGACTGCATGATTCCGTGGACACGGTGGACCGCAAAAGCGATTTGTACTGGACGCCTTACTGGGACCAGCGGCATTACCTGGTGCTGCGGCTCAGCCAGAGTTACCCGAATTACACCGGCGCCGTGCGGTTTCACCTGGGCTTACAGAAAGACAAGGCGCGCCAGGAGGACCTGGATGCCTACAATACCGCCAAGGCCAGCGCCGAGAAGGGCGGCTGGTACCCGGGCAGCAATCCCCAGCAGGATTGGGCTTCGCTGCTGGGCTTGGGCGTAACCCTGTCGCGCCGGTGGGCCAGCGGCTGGGATTTGACCGCGGAATTTACAGTGAATGCCATCCGCGATTACACGGAGCACACTCTGGGCGGCCGGCTGATGTACCGGTTTTAATCGCATTACTCAAACAGCACCACGCCATCCTGAACGCTTTCGCCGGGCGGCGCGGCATCCGCCGGCGCCGCGGCGGCCGGATCAATCAGAGGCAGTGTGCGCGCGCGGCGCGGTCCGGCGAACAGGCCGTTGAACGGGCAGAATTCCCGGACTTCGGCAATGCGTTCATCTTCGTCTGTCCGCATGACCATGATGGTCAGGCCGGTGCCCAGGAGGCTGCGTTCAATTTGTTCGCACCATTCCTCGCCCGGCATCCGGCTGACCATCAGGGTGAAGCCGTTCAGTTCCAATCCCTGCGCGACGGCGATCATGTCCTGTATTTTCAGCGTGCGCAGCACGGCCGCGCGCACGCACGGCAGCAGGCGGATATGATAATAGCGGCAGAGAATCCGCAGGTCGGCAAAGTCGCCGGTGATTTCACGCCGGATGGCGCCATCCTCCTCCTGCGCGAACCAGGGCGGCGCGATGGCGCTCATGGCGCGCGTCCAGGGTTGCAGGGTTTTTATGCAATCGGCGTCGTTCCATGGCGGATCGCGCGGCTTGAAGACGCCTACGCGGACGGGCAGCGGCCCGCCGGCGACTTCCCGGAGCTGGGCCTGCGCCACGCCGAATTTCGGCGACCAGGGCGCCATGCCCCACCAACCCAGACCCAGGTCCGGCGGGATCGCAATGGGCGCGCCGAAAGCCGGCTGGTCGTTGATGTATCCCGAGGCGCCGCCGCCGCGCAGTTCCAGACGCAAACGCACGATGCCCGGCGGCTTGGTCCAGACCCGGGTCTGGTTGGCGACAGCTTGGCCGTTTCGCCAGATTTGCAGGTAAAGCTGGCCCACCTGTTCAAAGCCGAAACGGATCATGTTGCCGTCTTCGCGCCGGGCGTACAGCCAGAAAAACCCGCGCGCATCCTCCAGGCCGGCTTCAATGAAGCCGTTGTGCATTGTGTCGGAGCCGGTCAGGCGCAGCACCGCTTCCGTCTGGGCCGGGGCGGCGGTCAGCAGCGGCGTTTGTTCCTCCTGGTCGGCCGGGTCGCCGAAAACGATCCAGTTATCCGAGACGCGGCTGGCGTTGAATTCCTCCCGCACGGGCATCGTGCGCGGCAGCAGCGCGGCGGCGGCGGCGCGCTGCGCGGTGTTGGAGGACTGCTCCGTCAGGTTGGCGAGGTAATTCATGAGCGGCCATGATTCCGGCCAGCGCAGCAGGTTCCAGCGTTCGATGGTCTGCAGCATGTGGCGTTCCATGGCGGGATTGGCGCCGGTTTTCAGGATTTCCCGGATGTTGTCGAAACGTTCAACCGGGGTGGGCAGAAGGCGGTGCATCAGGCCCCGCGCGTCCAGGTCGCCCGGATTTTTAAGGATCAGTTGCTGGATTTTCTGAGCCGCAGCTTCGGGTTGCTTCTCATAAATCAGCCGTTCGGCCTGCGCCAGGATGATGTCCGGATTGTCGGGGAACAAGCGTTCGTATAAATCCAGCATGGCCCGCGCTTCTTCCCCGCGCTGCGCCTTGGAGTACATCAGCCGCGCGCAGCGCGCCACCAGGTTGATCTGGCCGGGATTCTGTTCCAGGCTGGCGCCATAGGCGTCAATGGCATTGCCGATTTCATCCTGCTGCAGGTAGACATCGCCGATCAGGGCCAGCGGCTCGGCATTGCGCGGATCAAGCACGGACCATTGCCGCCAGATTTTTACGGCATCGTCAAAATCGCCCCGGTGCAGCGCGGCGTAGCCTTCCTCCCGCAGGAGGGTGGCGTTGGAGTCTTCCGCCGCGCGGGGATCATCCGCGTCGCCGCCGGTCAACTCGTGAAAGACAATCGGCTGGCCGTTCGGGCGGGGCGCGGCCGCCTCCATCGCGATGATCCGGCTGAAACCATTGGTGCGGACGGTTGGCAGCAGGGGTGAATTGGCGGTAACCGCCACCGTCAGGTTGCTCAGGCCCTGGAACAGGGACGCCAGCGCGGGCGCCTTTTCCCAAATGGGAGGCAGCCGCGCGATCAAGGTCAGTCCGCGCTTGTCCAGCGCCCGGCTGAACAGTTGCAGCCAAGTGGTGATCCGGGAAAGCGGCACCGCTTCCTCCAGTTGGCTGAGATTGCAGAGCACGCCTTGCGCCGGCAGCGCCGCGGCGGTGCGGGCGATTTCATCCGACAGGTCGTTTTCGAATCCATCCAGGTTTTCCAGCACGATTTCCGGCTGAAATTGCAGGCGATGAATCTTGGCGACCGTGCCGTAAAACCCGGCATCCCAGCCGAATTGTTCGGCATGGCCGCGGGCAAACACCCGCAGCCAGGGCGGAGCAAAATGCGTGTACCGGAAGGCATTGCGGCTGAGCCAATAAGCGAGGGTGGCGTCGCGGCTGCCGGCGGGGTTGAAGGTGATTAACGCCGGCTGCGACGGCTTGAGGTCCAGGGCGGTGATTTCCGCCCTGGCATGGCCGCGCCGGGGATACCAGAGGCTGCACCCGACCATGCCGGGGCGGATGCCGCCGCGGGTGGAAATGATTTCCTGGAAAATCGGGTGGCCGCCGGCGGTGGCGTAAAACAGGCGGTCGCGCAGGTAAACATCCACCTGCGCTTCGCCGCCGGGATTGGGCGTGTAGCGTCCGGCGCCCAGGGTGAAGGGTTGCATGCCGGCGTGTTTCTGGCGCAGCCAGGCTTCGCCTTCGGGGGTCAGCACGAGATAAAGATAAGACTCGCCGTCGGGAGAGGCGCGGAAAAACATGCCGAACTGGCCGGTTGCAATGCGCACGCGCAGACGCAGGCGCAGATCATCGTAGAGGTCGCTGCCGTTCAGCCAGACCTTGGCGCCCGTGGTGTCGGGCCCCGATTGCAGCACGGCCGCGTTGGCGGCGAGTTGGAATTCCCCCCAATCCGGCAGCCAGGCCAGCGGTGCATTCAGGATTTGCGGACTGGTGTATCCGGATTTGCGGGGCCAGGCGTGTTCCAGGCGCTGCAGCAGGTCGTCCGCCGTCCAGTCCGACTGCACCAGCAGGCGGTTCAAGCGGCGCGGATCGTTGTACGGGGTGTTGAGGGCGGTGTTGCCGTGGATAAAGCCCAGGTCATAAAAATGCGCCAGCAGGTCCAGATTCAACCGGCGCGTAAACACCGCGCGTTCATCGTATTGGCCGAAATCTCCGTACGGGAAGGCATAGGCGGCGGGCTGGGTCCCAATCTCGCCGGCGATGATTTCGCGGCATTGCTGATGGTCGTCCATCAGGCGCTGGCGGAATGCTTCCGAGGTTTCATAGCGCATTTCCTCGGGGAACCAGCGGGGGGTAGTCATGTAATTCCGCCGTTCGCCGGCGCTGTTGGCCAGCACCATTTCAAAGCCGCGGTGGCTTTGGGCGCCGGCTTCCCAGGCGCCGCTGCGCAGCATGGAACGGATGTACGGCCAGCGCAACGCCGAGGGGTCCTCGTCGAGAATGGGCTTGGTCCACAGGAACATCACGGCCGTCCAGCCGGCGCGCTGCAAAACGCGGCGCGCATCGAAATACGATGATTTGCGGGAATGGTCGAAAGTCATCAGGATGGCCTTGCGGGGCAAGGGCCGGTTTTCGCGGTATAAAGCCTTGATGTCCGACAGGGTGATCGGGTGGTAGCCGGAATTCCGCAAGGCCGCCACCTGCGCGCGGAACCGCTCGGGTGTGACCTCGCCGGGATTGCGCGAAATCCCCTCGTAAGCGAGGGCTACAAATTCGTACGCGTCGCGCGGGCCTGTCGCCGCCGGCCGGAACATCAGGAAACGCGTCAGGGCGTAGCGGATGGGCACCCACCAGGCGACCGCCAGGCAGATGATCAGCAGGAAATACAGCCAGGCTTGCCGGTAGCTGGCTTTCAGCGCCTGCACGCGCGCCGAGGCGATGGGCAGCTTGTCGCCGAACCTGGGCGGATGGTTCGGGGTTTCCTGTTCGCCGCGCGTTTCGCGTTCAAGTTTCATCCGGTCCCCCGCGTGCCCCATTTGCCATGGGAGAGGGTAATCAGGGCGTAATAGATTTGCCAGCTGAAAAACACGACGTAGGTGAACGTGAACACGAAGCCCGCCCACCAATGCGTGCGGCCCGTTTTCTGCAGATGATAAAGCGACCAGATCAAGGTCATGGCCAGCACGCCGACCACGTAGGAAAGCGTCACCCCGCCGGTCGCCAGCGGCGCGAAGACCAGCGCCTGCAGGATGATGAACGGCTCGATCACCGGCAGGAACATCATGGCGTACCATGACATCGCCGGTACGGGATGTTTACGCCAGATGAATTTCGTGGCGGCGACCATGCCGCGCAGAGACGAGCGCATCCAGCGCGCCTGCTGCCGGGTGTACTGCCGCCAACTTTCGGGGACAATCGTGGTCGCCAGGGCGTCGTCATCGTACAGAATCCGGTAATCCCGCAGCACCAGGTTGGTCAGGCTGCGGTCGTCGCCATAGCGCCCTTCCACGCCGAACACTTTTTCGTTCATCCATTCTTCCATCACGTGCAGCACGCAGACCCGGCGATAGGCGGAAAAGCAGCCCGGCAGGCAGCTGACCATGCCGAAAATGCTTTCGGAGGCCTTCATGATTTTGTACGAAAAGAAATAGCGCACATCCTGCATCCTGGTCAGAACATTAACGCGGGCGTTCTCGACGTCCGTGTGACCGGCGATGCCGCCCACCATCGGATCAATGAAGCCCTGCACCAGCTTGCCGACGGCGCCGGGCATCAGGAACGTGTCGGAATCCACAAAAACAATGATGTCGCCGCGGGCCAGCAGGGAGGCGCAGGACATGCCGTAGGACAAGCCGCGGTTGAATTCGAAATCCACCACCACTAGGCGCGGGAAGCGGGCCTGGGCGCGCATCATTTCCGACAGGGTATTGTCGGTGGAGCCGTCATTGACGGCGATGACTTCCAGCAAATCCCGGGGATAACCCTCGGAATATACCCGGGCGATGGAGCGCGCGATGGCTTTTTCCTCGTTCATGCAGGGAATTGCCACGGTGGTGGCCGGCTGAAATCCCACGCGCGGCGGGGGCGTGTAAAAGGCGGCGAAAATAAACCGGGAGACGATGAATATGCCCACCGCCAAGCTGTAAATGTTGACGGTGGGAGCGTACCAGTAATGTTCCAGGTTGGTGATTTGAAAATACACCGCGGTGGTCAGCAGCAGCGTGCCGATCAATCCCAGTCCCAGCACTATCCAGATGGGCGGCTTGTTGTATAAAAATTTACGGCGCTCTTCGGCATGGGCTTCCTTTTCGATGGCAGCGGGCGGCGGGGGCGTGTAAGTGGAAAATTCCATGGCCGCGCGGCAAAAGGGGCAGACTGCCGGCGCCGGCGCTTCGATGACGTTGATCGAAAGGCGGCACGCGGAGCAGCGGGCCTTGATCCCGGTGGCGCCGGGTACGCCGGCGGATGGGGCGCTGGAATCAATCTGGGGGGTTAATGGCGTCATAAAATCAGCACGGCGCTGGGCGCCGCGGCGTCCATGGGTGAATGTTCCGATGCCGGGGACAGCGCCTTCCCCTCGATTACAGGCAGGGTCAGCGTGCGCCGCGGAGCTGGGAATAAACCGACATGCGCGCAGATTTCGCGCGCCAGCGCAGAGGGCTGGTTTTCATCCAGCAGGACGACCATCAGCGTCAAGCTGGTGTTCAGCAGGGCGGCTTCGGCGGATTCCAGCCAGGCGGGGTCCGGCATCTTTTTCACCAGAAGCGTCAAACCGTCAATCCGGTTGGAGTGGGCCAGGTTGATCAACTGCCCGAGGTCCAGGCGGCGCGGGTCGCCGACCGCCACGGATGGGAGCAGGCGCACGCGGTAGTAACGGCACAGCAGCCGCAAATCCAGATTCGCGTTTGTTTTGATTTCGGCGATGGCGCCGTTTTCCTGCTGGCGGTACCAGCCCGGCGCCAGCGCGCTGAGTTCGTGCATGCGGCCTTTCAGCCGCTGGATGTTGTCATCCGGGGACTCGTCCGGGCCGGCGGCTGGAATCCCGATGCGGACCGGCAGGGGCCCGCCCTGCAACTGGCGCACTACGGCGCCGGCGGCGCCGGGTTGTTGGCTCCAGGGCGCGAATCCCCACCAGCCCAGGCCCATGTCATACGGGATCGAGAGCGGCGCGTTGAAGGCCGGCGTGTTATCCACGAAACCAAAGGCGCCGTCGCCGCGCAATTCCAGGCGCAGCCGCGCCATGCCGGGCTGGCGGTACCACACCCGGTTGTAATTGACCAGCAACTGGCCGTTGATCCAAAGCTGCAGGTAAATCCGGCCGTCTTCGTCAAACCCGAAACGGGTCATATTGCCGGAACCGCGCCGGGCGTAAATCCAGAAAAACCCACGGCTGTTTTCAATGAGGGTTTCGACGAAGCCATTGGGCATGGATTCCGAGCGGACCAGGCGCAGGGCTACTTCCGACTGCTGGACCGCGGTATTCAGGATCAGGCGGCCGTCCTGCAGGAGGTTTTCATCCTTGGAAGCCGCCCAATCGCGCGACATGCGGCCGTGCCGGAATTCTTCGATGGCCAGGGTCCGGCGCGGCAGGAGGCTGTTGAAAAACTGGCGCTGCTCCGGCGTTTTCGCCCGGTCGGCCGCCCGCGCGAGGAAATTCAAAAGCATCCATGATTCGGGATGGATCAACAAGTCGTGTTCGCGTATATTCGATGCCAGCGCCCCGGCCATGCCCGGATGATCGGCGATTGCCAGCATGGCGCACAGGTTGTCAAACCGCTCGCGCATGCCGGGCAGCAAACCGTGCATCAGCGTCAAAGCCTGCAACTTGTCGGCGTCGGACTTGTCGGCGCCGTCGGCGATCACCTGCTGGGCCAGGCTGCGCGCCTCGTCGTACCTCCTCCGGCGCACCAGCCAGGCGGCCTGGGCCAGGGTAACCATGGAGTTGTTCGGGAAAATCCGCGCGTAAAAATTGAGCAGGTCGCGCGCCGGACCGGATTGTCCGGCCGCGGTGTCCAGCAGGCGCGCGCAGCGCATGGCCAGTTCAATCTGCCCGGGATAGATGTCCAGGCTGCGGCGGTAATACTTCATGGCTTGATCAATGTCGCCGGTGTGCAGATAGACGTCGCCGACGAGTGACAGCGGATCGGCGTTTTCCGGCTCCAGCGCATGCCACTGGGTCCAGGCTTTGACCGCATTGGTGAAATCGCCGGCATTGAAAGCGTTCCAGCCTTCCTGCCGCAAAGCCTGCGCCCTTAAATCGGATGTCCAGGTTTCGTTGCGGCTGGTCAAGCCGGATAGTTCGTAATACAAAGCCAGTTCCATGTCGCGGTAAGGCTCGGACGGGTCGCCCGCGGCCGCCGGCTGCGCGGCGGCCAATGACACGCTGATCCATGCGCCGGTATAAGCTGCATAACCGTGCGCCATCAAATGCCAGATGCCGCCCGCCGGATTTTCCACGCGGATTTCTTCCTCGTTGCCCAAAACAAAAGGGCGGCAATCGTAATCCCGCAGCGTCGGCGGCGCGGCTTGCCGGAGGTACAAATCCGCATCGCCGGCCCCGCCGCCCATGACAACGGCCAGGCCCACCTGGCCGGTCGGCACGGCGATGGTGAAATGCCGGGTTGAATCCGCTATGCCGGCCAGGTTGGAAATTGTCTGGCCGGATGCCAGCGCCAGCGGTGTTTCCGCGCGTTCAGACAGGGCGGGAGGCGTTGTTTCCGGGGCGGCGCCGGCGACGCGCAACGCCAGCGCGGCGCATAGCAGCCGGCCGGCGGAGCGTATCAATATGGCATTATTCCTGAGCATGCTTTGCGTCTTTGGCCGGCGCCGGCTGCAATTCATGCGCCGTTTTTAAAACCGTCAGCAAGTCCCGGCGCAACCCATGGTTGAGGGCGTAAATTACATAGCCGGCCGCGCCCGATCGCATGGCGGCTTGCGCCTGGCCAAGCGTATGCAATGGCGGCAGACGGCTGGCGGCGGAAGCCGCGCCGATCCCCGGCGCCACCCGGCCGGCGGCGCCGGGCAAGGCGGCTTGAGCGGCCGTCCAGGCGGCAAATTCGCCCGGGTTTTCAGTGTAGTTCATCGGACAAACGAAATCAAGCAGATCCTCTTGCAGCCATTTTCCCCAGTCCTGGCCTTCCGCGGCGGCGCAGTCCGGATAGCGCGGGTAAACTGCCGCGGAAATTTTGCGGCCGGGATGGCGGCGACGTAGCCGCCGGGAACAATCTCGGACGAACTCGCTGATCTGCCGCGCCCGCCAGGCGCGGTATTTTTCCGCCAGCGCTCCGGTATGCGCTGCCGCGGGCCAATCCGCCTCCTGCCCGCCGGCTGTTTCTGCAAAAGCCTTGCGGCAAGCCGGACAGAAGCAGTGCCGGCTGTCGGGATACCGCACGTAATCCAGGTGGATGCCCGCTGCATCCGCGGCGTCCGATAGTTCTTCCAGGCGCGCCAGTTCCATTTCGCGATTTTGGGGTTGGGAGGGACACAGCCAGGCGGCGCCGGTTCCGTCCACGGACTGCTGCAGTCGGCCGGCTTTTTCCAGTTCCCGGAGCCGGCCGGCCGGCAGGCCTTCCAGGTTCCAGCATATGTGCCAGATATGCGCCCGCAGCCCACGGCGCCGGCAATTTTCGAAGGCTTCTTTGTCCGGCATGCCCGACCGTGGAACGTTGATGAAGACATCCGTCAACCCGGCGGCGGCCAATTCCGCGGCCAGTTTGTTCCAATCCTCGGCCTGCATTTCTGCGCCAACCCAGATGCCGCGCCGGCCTGCTTCAAACAATTCCGGCATCCGCGCGGCGGCGCGGACATCCAGCGCCATGGCCAGTTTGTCCGCCAGGCTCCAGGCGGCGGGCGATCCTTCCGCCAGGGCGGCGCGGGCTTTATCCCGCAAAATACGCAGCGGCGCTCCATCGGCTGCATGTTGCCAGTCCGGCGCGCTCCCGGCCAGGATGTTGTCGAGGTTATGCCGGGCCGCTTCAACGAAGATTCCCGGCATGAATTGATCCAGCAGGGCGGCCAGCATGCGGCGCTGCATTCCGGCGTCGTCATCCTGCAAAACATGGGTAATCCAGGCGCCTTGCGGCGAGCGGAGACAGGCGGCTTCCGGCTGGCGTTGTCCATTGGAGTCGCACCACCATGCCAGTATTTTTGTTTCCTTTCCCGCGGCGGCCGCCGTCATCAGGTTGGCGGTGGCGCCTTGAACGACCTGGGGCGGTCCGGGCCATTCCGGGTTCGGCGGGAACAACATGGCATGCCATCTGCCGGGGCGTTCGGCAGCCGCGTACCAGCCGGTTTGCACGCCCATGAGTTTGCCCAGCCGGGCATCGCCGTTGTAGCAGACCAGCAGGCGCCCCTGTTTTTCAAGGTAACGTTGGATGGTTTTCAACATCGCGCCCGTAAGGTGCGGGTGGCATGGCAGGATCACGGTCTTGAAGCGCTCCAGCGTATTCCGGGATGTCAAATCCGCGTCGGTCAGCATGGCGTAAGGCAAGCCGATCTCCGCCAACTGCCGGCCGATCCAATCGGCGGCCCTGGCGCCAAAAGCGCGTTCGCCGGCATTGTCAAATACGGCCGCGCCGGGCCGGGCGATGGCGATGGCGGCGGTCCTGGCCCGCGCGGCGTGCAGAACCAGCCGGCCCGGACCGCGGCCGGCGGACCAGGGCGAAAGTCGGCATCCCGAAGTTTCGCTCCATCCCGCCGGCGCGTCCAGGTTTTCAAAATCAGCCTTGGGAATCCAATGCCGCGCGCGCCCCTGGCGTACCGGCAAAGCCGCTGCCCGCCAACCGTCGCCGCTGCGGAAATACCAGGTAATGGATCGGAAAGCTCCGGGATCATCGCAGGTGTAGACGGCCTCCATCCCGTCGGATGCTTCCAAATCCAGACGCGCGTCATAATCCCAGTAATGCCGGTCAACTCCGGCGGGAAAGGGGCATTCAAAAACCTGGCCGTCATTCGCCGCTGCCGGCGGCGCGCCGGGGCCCGGCTGCCATGCTGAAGCCGCGGCCGGCAGCAATAACGCATCGGCGCATAACGTCTGCCGGCAAACCGCGCACATGATCCATAATGTCAACGCCCGCAGCGCGCCGGCGTTATTCCCAAACATAAAGATTATCCTTCTTGGATGAATCATCGGCGTCAACCTGGGCTCCATCCGGAATGATCTTGCGGAACAGCGCCTGCGGCGGCGGTATAACCGGCGGCTTGATGGCCGGCGGAGCGGCGGCGGTTGCAGCGGCAACGGGCGGCGCCGGCGGCGGATCGCTCGGCATGACAAATTTTTCAGTACGAGGCGCCGCCGCCGGCTTCTTTTCATCCTGAATATTTTCCAGGTGTTTGCGCCGGACATGCGAGTTCCAGATCGCGGCGACGGCGAAAATCAGGCTGAGAATCGTAGCGGTGACGCCGGTAACAGTCAAAAAATTGTCATTCATGCTCTTACCCTATAAGCAAACATGATACCCCGCCAAACTGGACGGTCAAGCTAAAATTTCACTACTTTCAGAGTGACAAGATGTTGGGCAAATCAAAAATATGAATTGACTTCCGGATATCCTGCCGTTAACTTTCATTAAAGGTAGAGTATTGGCAGACGCGCGCCCGTTGCATGTTTTGCGAAAATTACAACTTCATGGTTGAGGGTTGCAGGTGTTTTTATGGCCAAGATATTAATTATTGACGATGATCAAACCATCCTGGGCTATTTCAAGCGCATTCAGGTCAAGTTGAACAGCGAAGTCGCCGGCGCTTCCAACAGCACGGAAGGCTGCCAGATGGCCCAGGATCCCGACGTGAAAATTATCATCATGGATTTCTGCATTCCCGGCGGCCTGGAAAAAACCAGCTTGCTGAAAAAGCTGAAAAGCTTACGCCCGGAATTGCCGGTGATTGTGATTTCGGGGTTTTCCACACCGCAGATCATTGAAGAGTGCCAGAAATTGGGCGCCAGCGAATTTCTGACCAAGCCGTTTGAATTGTCCTTTTTGCCGGTAATCATTAAGCGTCTGTTGGATGCCGCGCCGGATTGATGCCATGATAACCAAAACATTGATGGGCATTGATTTCTTTGATGAGTATTACGGGGGGGTTTACCGCGGCCGGCCGGTTCTGGTTTCGGGCCGCCAGGGGTTGGGCAAAACTGCCATGGGCCTGCAATTTCTGCGCCAGGGATTGCAGCAGGATGAGTGCTGCCTGATGTTGAGCACTCTGCCGGCCAATAATCTGGATATTTATGCCGATACGATGGGGTTCTCGCTGGCGGCGCACGTTAATGCCGGGCGCTTGATTCTGCTGGAATGCAGCAATTTCACCGGGGAGCCTGGATCGGGAATGCTGCCGCCGGAAGGGTTCAACCAGTTGCGGGAAATAATAGATTCCCACATGATTCAAAGGGTGGTCATTGACACGATCGTGCCCCTGGTGGCCGTGCATCCGCCCGCGCGCATGAATGAGCATATTTATTCCTTCATGCGCTCTTTTGACCGACTGGGTGTAACCACGCTGATGACCATGCCCAAGCCGGTTTCACCCATGGCCATTCGCTTGAAAAACGCCCTGGAAGCCGCCCTGCCCATTTCAATTTTACTGAATGCCACGGAGGCGCCGTCCCGGTATAATTTCCAGGTGATTAAATACCTGGGCGCGGCGAAACTGGCGCCGCCGGTGACTTATGAAATCAAGATGGCCGAGGGCATTGTCCGCTGCGCTTCCCCCGCCAACCCGCAGCCGGTTGAGAAAACGGAGCCCGCCCCGCCGCCGCCGTCCGGGTTGAAACTTTCCGCCGCGCGGATACCGACCCCGTTGCCCGCGCCTGTGCCGCCGCCGTCCAGGCCGCGTGAGCCGCCGCCG
>CAYXEK010000093.1:0-14036 GCA_964463985.1 uncultured Verrucomicrobiota bacterium | reverse complement strand
CGCCCCGGCGCCGGGCATGCGTCGTCCCGGCGGAATTCGCCCTTGCGGTACAACAGGGTTATGCTAGATTGGCCCACATGCACCTTTCCCGCCGGAAGATACTGGCGGGTGGCAGCCGGTTCGCGGCCGGAATCATACCATATGCATTGCGGCATAAAAAATAGCGCGGGAAAAATCGCCGTAAAATTTGCAATCTTTACGGCGCTGTGCCTGATCAGCGCGCGCCCGGGCAGCGGCGCCGAACGCGTGGTGACCGACCTGGCCGGCCGATCCGTCCGCGTGCCCGGCATGGTCCGGCGGTTTGTGGCGCTGGGGCCAGGCGCCCTGCGGCTGGCTGTTTACCTGGGCGCTCTTGACCGGGTAGCCGGCATTGAAGACGCGGAAAAACGCATGGAGCGTGATGTATATGTCCGGCCTTATGCCATGGCCCTGGATGCAGCATTCCTGGAACTGCCGGTGGTGGGGCCGGGCGGCCCGGGTGCGCTGCCGGATTCCGAACGCCTGCTGATGTGCCGGCCGGATTTGATTGCCGCGGTCGGCCTCGATTCGGCTCAACTGGACCGGCTGCAATCGCAAACCGGCATCCCAGCGCTTTGTCTGTCTTACGGCGAACTGGGCGTCTGGCGCGATGAAGCCCGCCGCTCCCTGTCTTTGCTCGGGGAGGTGCTTGGCAGAAGCCGGCGGGCTGAGGAAATCAACCGATATGCTGCAAATCTGGAGGCGGATTTGGCGCGGCGGACCGGCGGGATTCCCGAGCCGG
The DNA here is from genome assembly GCA_964463985.1 of uncultured Verrucomicrobiota bacterium. Taxonomy (GTDB): domain Bacteria; phylum Verrucomicrobiota; class Kiritimatiellia; order JAAZAB01; family JAAZAB01; genus JAXGPF01. The sequence continues at coordinate 13,276 of CAYXEK010000093.1, read as the reverse complement.
AAAAGCCTTCGGCGTATTTCGGCGGAATTTCGCACAAAGGCATGCATGGCCTGGCCAGCACGGAGTCCGGCTATCCCCCCGCCCGGCTGGCTGGCGCGCGCAATCTGGCCGACAGCCTGGGCCGGCGCGGCCATCTCTTCATTGACCCGGAACAAATCCTGGCATGGAATCCCGATTACATTTTTATAGATTCCGCCAGCCGGCCCATATTGGAACAGGATTTCAACGGCAACCGGGCGTTTTACCGGATGCTGCGCGCTGCCGGCGCCGGCCGGATATTTACGCTGCTGCCATACAACTACTATAACACCAATATTGAACTGGCATTGCTTAATGCTTATTTCATCGGCCAGACGCTTTATCCCGACCGATTCAAATATCTGGACCTTGAAGCCAGGGCCTGTGAAATCATGGAGATGTTCATTGGCGTCCGGCCCGGCCGGGCCATGCCGGCCGGCCGGGCCCTGAATTTCCCGGAGCATGGTCCGGTTGAATGGAGATGATATGCCCGGCGCAAGTCTGCAAGAGCAATATGCGCGGCATGTCCGCCGCAAGCTGTACATGGGATTGGTCCTGCTGGCTTTGACAGCCGGCGCCGTTTTGCTTTCGGTGCGCGCCGGCGCTTATCCCCTCGGTTTCCGCGCGCTGGGCGCCGCTTTGACGGGCCGCGCGGATGCGGCCGCGCAGCATGTCTTCTGGCAGATACGCCTGCCGCAGGCGGCGGCCGCGCTGCTGGCCGGCGCTTCCCTGGGTCTGGCGGGCGCGGCAATGCAGACCGTGCTGCGCAATCCGCTCGCCTCGCCGTTTACCCTGGGCGTATCCCAGGGCGCCGTTTTTGGCGCGGTGTTCGCCATCACCGTCCTGGGCGCGGCCGGCGCCGCGGCCGGCCTGCCGCATCTCATCCTGGCCTGCGCTTTCGGCGGCGCGCTGGCCGCCGTGTTCGCGCTGATATGCCTTTCAGCGCTGCGGGATTTTTCGCCCGCCGCGCTGATTCTGGCCGGCGTTGCCATCAACGCCTTCTTCGGCTCGGCCGCAATGCTGCTGCAATATTTCGCTTCCGATATCGAGATTGCTTCCGCCGTTTTCTGGTCCTTCGGCGATCTCAAGAAAGCCCGGTGGCCGCAACTGGCTGCCATTGCCGCCGCGCTGCTGCCGGCGGCCGCGTATTTTCTGCGGCAAGCCTGGCAGTTTAATGCCATGGCCTGGGGCGATGATACTGCCCGGAGCCTGGGCGTCCGTGTGCGTGCGCTGCGGTTTACAGCGCTTACCCTCGCCGCCCTGACGGCGGCGGTTACAACCGCATTTCTGGGCATCATCGGATTCGTCGGTTTGATTGCGCCGCACATGGTGCGCGTGCTGGTAGGCCCGGATCATCGTTTTCTTTTCCCTTACTCGGCCCTGGCCGCCGGACTGCTGCTGCTGGCCGCGGACCTGCTGGCGCGCACGGCAATGGCGCCTGTCGTGCTGCCGGTGGGCATACTGACATCCTTCGCCGGCGCGCCGCTTTTTCTCTACCTGCTGGTCAAGCACCGGGGGGTGCGTTCATGATCCTGCGCATCGCCGATCTGTATTTTTCCTACCGCGGCGCCGAGGTTCTGCGCGGCATGAGTTTTGAAGTCCCGCCGGGCTGCCTCGCCGCCATCCTGGGCGAAAACGGCTCCGGGAAGACCACGCTTCTGAAAACCATCAACCGCCTGCTCGCGCCCCGGCAGGGCGCGGTTTTCATTGACGGCATTAACGCCGCCAATCTGCGCGGCGGCGAAATCGCCCGGCGTTTCGGCTACATGCCGCAACGCCAGGAGCCGGCGCATTGCACCGTCTTCGAAGCGGTGCTGCTCGGCCGGAAAAGCGGCGGCGGCGCGGCCGGCGGCGCAGACGCCGCCAAAGTGGAGGAGATCCTGCGGCTGGTGCATCTCGAGCACCTCGCGCTGCGATCCGCGGCGGAACTCAGCGGGGGAGAACTGCAGAAGGTGATTCTGGCCCGGGCGCTGGCCCAGGAACCGCAAGTGCTGCTGCTGGACGAGCCGATCAACCATCTCGATCCGGTAAACCAGATCGAGGTGATGAGCCTGTTGCACGCCGTGACCCGCGGCCTGGGCGTTACGGCGCTGGTCGTTACCCATAACCTGAACAACGCCCTGCAGTTTGCCGACAGGTTCATTCTCCTGAAAGGCGGAAAGGTCTTGGCCGCGGGCGGCAGGGATGCGGTCACGCCTGCCGCCATCCGGGAAGCCTTCCGCATTGACGCGGTGATTGCCGAAGTGGCCGGCGTGCCGGTGATCGTGCCGCGGCTGCGGGATATAAGGCCTCATCGCCATTTTGACCGTGCCGGCCGCTCCCATGAACATACACACAGGATAGACGAGCATATTTATGACCACCAACACAACGGAAAAGAAAACTCAACCGGCGCCGGCTGACCACCCGCGCCGCGCCATTCATGAGCTTTTGCGCCGCGGCGACCGCGCCGGGCTGCTGCGGCAGGCGGCGCAATTGCACGGGCACTACTGCCCGGGCCTGGCTTACGGCGTCCTGGCCGGCTGGGCCGGGCTGCGGCGCCTGGGATTTGATAACACCGGCATGGAGGAACTGCTGGCGGTGGTGGAATGCAACAATTGCTTCGTGGACGGCATCCAATTTGCCACCGGATGCACTTTGGGCAACAACGCGCTGATCTACAAGGATATTGGCAAAACCGCCGTGACCATCATGTCGCGGCAAACCGGTTCCGCGGTGCGGTTGGCGCTCCGGCCCAGGACGCCGCCGGGCGCGGATGCGCCGGCGCGGGACCGGGAAGCCGCCGCGCTTTTCCAGCGGCTGGTGCGTGAACGGCAACCTGATCCGGCCGGGCTGAGCCGGATGCGGAGCTTGTTCCGGGAACAATCTTTTGAAACCGTGGCGAAGCCGGCGGAGGAATTGTTTGACATCCGGAATGTAACTCCGGAATTTCCGGAATATGCGCCGATCGTCAACTCGGAAATTTGCTCCGTCTGCGGAGAGCAATTCATGGGAACCAAGCGCGCGCCCGGCCGGGATGCGCCCACCTGTTTAACCTGCGCCCGAGCCGATTGCCTGGCGGTGCTGGGCCGCGGCATCTGCGTGCTGCGGGGCGGGCAATACCCTGCCGCGACCTGATGGATTTCCGGCGGATTGACGCAAGATCCAGCGGTCAGGCCCGGTCATCCACCGTGATCATGGCGCAGTCGTCCCGGCGCAGGTCCAGGCGCAGCCGCGCGCAACCCGGCCGGGCGGACGTCACTTCGAATGCGCGGTCGCATTGAATGCGCTCCGGGCTGACCCGCGGCAAGCGGATGGTGATTTCCGGCTGGATGCCGCCGCCTTCCTCCGGATGGCTGTCTTCTTCGATTACTATCCGCGCCAGGCCTTTGGCGTCCCGGAACCCGATCAATTTCCCGGCAGTGGTTTCCGCCGGCGAGGCGCCTGCGTACCGCATGGCCAAAGCCATGGCCCGGTTGGCCAGCCGGCTCAGGCTGGCCTTGCCGTAGCTGAAAACGGCATCGCCCGCTTCGCGCCGGATGACCGTCGGCGGGATAGTCCACAGCGCCGTGCGCCCCCAGCGAGTCCGGTGGATCGCCAAGGCCGGCGCCCGTACGCGTCCGCGTCCGTCCAATCCTTCCAGGACGGCCTGCGCCCCGCGGCACCGGTAGGCCGCGCGGCACAGTTGGTGATCGAGTTCTTCCGATGCTCCGGCCAGTTCCCGCCAGGGCGCCTGGCGCGCCATGGCGCGCGCGGTCCGGATGCCGCGGAGCACCACCGGTATTTTCAGCGGAACGACGCCGAACAAGTCCTCCAGGCCGGGAACCGATTCAAAGGCCACCAGCGCGATGCCCCGGGCATGGGCCCGGCGGATTGTGGCGCGGCCGGCATCGCTCAGGCCGAGCAGCGGCGGCAACACGAGGGTATGAGCATCCGCCGGCGACAGACGGTTCAGCATCTCGAAAGAAGCCAGGAAGCCGGCGCATTGCCCGTCCAGCCGGGCCTGTTCGTAGGCGTAGGCGCAGCATTCCTCGGCGGTGTTGTAAATATCCCCGAAGAACACCGGGCCCTTGCCGTACTGGTAATAACGCTGCGGATAACGTTCCAGCGTGTCGGCATGCGCCCGGCAGGCTTGCCGGCTGTAAACGAACGCAGCGGTGCGCAATGGTTTTTTGGGACGCACCCGCCGGACGACCGACCAGGCTGACAGGAACTCGGCGAAATGATCCCGATCCCAATGTTTGGGCTGAAACCCATTGTCATCCCAGAATTCAAAACCATTGCGGCCGAACCATGCGGCGGCATAGGCATACTCGAAAAAGCATTTCCGGAAACTGAGGGCCGGCGGCCGGTTCTGGGCATTGGGCGGGCTGCCCAGCAGCACGTGAAAATCGGCGGGAATGCCGGTCAACCCATATACTTCCGGATAGAGCCGCAGGTCCGGCGTTTCCAGTTTCATGGCGGCGAGTTGAAACACATCGCGCTGGTGCGGATAGCCGCACACCCGGGAATAACTTTCAAACCGGAGCGGGCCGTTCAGATGCCGCGTCCAGCCGCTCCGCAGATCGCGGCCCATGTAATGTGCAAACCAGGCGGACTTGTACACCGAACCATAGGGCGGATACGGCCCGAACCAGCCCCAGCGTCCATGGAATCCCAAAGCTTGCAGCCGGGCGTGCGCGCGCGGCATGTAAACCTCGGCGTACCAGCGGTTGAAAAATTCCAGCCAGGATTTCCAATGTTTCTCAAACAGTTCAACGAATTGGTCGTTGGTAATCGCCCCGGCGGCGCGGATGGTTTCGTATTGCAGGCGGCGGCTGCCGCGGGCGGCGAAAGCCGGGCTTTGCAGAAACTGCAAGAGCGCGTCGAAAACGCTTTCGCCTGGTTGTCCGTCCGCCGGCCGGCGGTAGGTTGTCGGGTGCCACAAATCCATCCGGCGCAGCAAGGCGCCGGGATACAAGAGGTCGGCATGGCGAATCAGCCGGGCGTGATTTTCCAGTTCGCCGCCGGGCTGCGATAAGAGCAGCCACCATTGCCGGCGGTACAGATGCACCAGGTCCCAGGTACGGTATTTTTCCGCAAAGGACAAGGGGAACCCGTTATGCGAAACGTAATGCCCTTCATCCACCGCGCCCCCCATCCACGGATCGAAGACATCGGCCGCGGAAACGAAATCGCTGGATTCGTAAAACAGCAGCTCGGGCAGGCCGGAAATCAGCGGCGGCGCGGGCGCCCGGGGATTGCGGGGCAGCACTTCAAAGGCGCGCCGGATTTCCGCCATTACTCGCTGGCCCTCGCAAAGCCGGGCGGCGACATGGTAAACTCCCGGCGGCAGGCGGCCGGGCGACCATGCCGGTCCGGTCAGCGCAGCAGCGCCTAAATCGCGCCGCCACCGCCGCGCCGCGGGATCGGGCGCGGGCCGCAGGGAGCGTGCAACCGCCGGCTGCAGCGGCTGGCGGAAAACGTCTTCCAGCGTCCATTCCACCCGCAGGTCGCGCTCGCGGCATTCCGGCCGGCGATGCCGCGCCGCAATGTGGAACCGCGCGCGTTCGTTTTCCATGAAGTAATGGTTGGCCCTGGCAAACGCCATGGCCGCGGCTTTCCGCCGCGTGCGCGCCGGGATCATTCGGCAGATCATCTTGTCCGGCGGCGAGCCAATCTCGAGCAGGACATCGTTTGCCTTCAAAGGCGCGCCGGCAGCGATGATCCGGCCGCGCATCGGATCAATCCAGGCTTCAGTCGGTCCGCCTTTCATCCAGTTCCGTTCCTCGGCTTCGTAATATTCGTAACCGACAAACACGTTGACCCGGGGCGGCAATGCGGGCAAACGCACAATCCGTTCCAGGGGACCTTCGATATCCGACGGCGGCAGCCCCGTGGCCCGGCGGTCCCAGTGTTCCTTCAGGCCGACCGACCCGCGGAACAGGTAATGGGCGCCGAGGTCGCCGCCGCCCGGCCGTTCCAGCCGCAGGTATGGATTGAGCAGGCGCTCGTTCTGCCAGCGCATGGCGCCCGGGGCGCGCCCGCGCAGCAGCACGGGATCATCGCGCTCGGCCGGGCCGCCGGTAAGCCGCGCCGTGATCTGGACGTGGTTGGCGTAAGCTGCCGCCTCCAGTTCGTAAAAAAACGGCGAAACGATCCCGTTATGCTCCGCGGGGAATTTAATGCGCAGAGGTTTCCATAATACTGACGGCGCCGGCGCGCGGGATGAAGTCAGGCGGATGCGCCGGAGCCAGAACGGGCCGCGCGCGCCATTTTCCGAGGGGCGGTCGCGGTCGAACCCGACCTGGCCGGCGCCAGGCAGCCGGGGATTCCGGTCCCGGAACCTGGCCACGGGGGAACCGTTATGCAACACCCGGAAGATATCGCCCCGGACTTCCAGCCGGATTTCCGTCCATTCGGCTACGGGATATTGCGCCGGATCGGAGGCCGATGCCAGCGCGCGGTCCCCGGCGGCATCGCAGACGCCTAAAACCGTCGCGCCGCCCGCGCCGGACCATTGCCGTTTGATGTAATATCCCGCTTGCCGCCGGGAATCATACCGGAAAAAGACATAACAGCCGGCCGCCGGCGCCCCGGCATCGCCGCGGCATTGAAAGACAAGGGAAAAATCCCGCAAAGGCGGCGTCAGGAGCAGGTGCTTGTTGCCCCGGCACAGGATATGATAAGCGCCGTCTTCCACCCGGCCGTGCAGGTGCGGCCGGTCGGTATGCCGCTCCACCAGCAAATCGCAAGGATGTTCGCCGTTCCCGTAAAAGCTGAAGCTATCGGTATAAGCATAAGAGGCATTCATGAAGCTATCCTTTATAAGGTGCATCATATTGCAGGGACTGCCTTGCGAAAACAAGAAGAATTTTTCCGGCCTATGCCTGAAATATTTGGCTCTGGCCGATCAATTTCCTTGTTTGGCCAGGGCGCATAATATAGCATTTGATCGTTCCAGCAAGAAGCCGGCTAATTAAGCGTCCACTCATGTATGCCTTCGCCAATCAACTGGCAATAGCTTGCGGCGCGCATACTGCAAGGCCTGCAGGACTTCCAGGATTATGCCCAGCCGGGCGCGGTCTTAAACGGCCGGGCCGGGCAGGCGGGATATATTCATCATGGGCCACCAAACTGAATTTCTGTCTTTAGGCGCCTCCAGGTGCCGCTTGCAGGTTGATTTGCGCTCCGGCATGCTGGACAATTTCCAGTTCTCCGGTTCCGAAAAATTCCCCTGGCGCGATTATTACGTTCCCTGGAACGATGCGCGGTTCGGCATGCGCGAACTTCACCGCCGGCGCGGCGGGGTGCGGGTGACCGACGAGTTGACCGGATGCGAGTATCGCGATGATTTCGGGCCGGGCGCGACTTATTACAATGAAACCCGCAAAAGCCATTATTTCCCCAAGGGGGCCGCCGCGCGCATCTCCGCCGTCAAAACGTGGCGCCGCGGGGAAACAACCTTCCTGGCTTTCAGCAAACAATTTTCCGGCGCGCCCTTCGCGCTGGATTATCGCTTTGCCGCCAATCCGCGCGAAATTGAGTGGCAAATCGGCCTGCGCCTGTTGCCGGGCCGGCCGCCGCGTTCCGCCAGGCTGGAATTCGTGCTTCCCAATTTCGGCGGCATTACGCTCAAGCCGGCCTGGAGCTTGTGGGCGCCGGTGGCCGGCGCGCCGTTCCCTTATGCTTCCTCGGGCGGTTACGGGCACGATGGCGGCGGCTGGGAATTGATGCGGTTCCCTTACGCCTCCGCCAAGGGCGACATGAATCTGGTCGTGCCGGTCATCACGTCCTACTCGGAACGCGAAGACTGCGGCCTGGCATTGGCCGCGCCCTTTGAACTGCACAAGCCGGAATTGATTTTCGAGGTGGATAAACTGCTTACGGAAACGCGCGTGATCTACGGCAACCTCGGCTTGCATCCCGGCCGCGCGGCGCGCGCGGTTTTGCTGATGCATGCGCATGCCGGCGACTGGCGTCCGGCCCTGGGCTGGCTGTTTGACAGGTATCGCGAATATTTTACGGCCGGCGACCGCAAGATCGTCCGGCAGGAAGGGCCGATGTGCTATAATTTTCCGGTCCTGCCCGAAAAAACCGTGCAATCCTGGCGCAAGCGCATGCGCTTCAGCTGGACGGAAGTGCTCTACGCGCCCACCTTCGGCGATTACGTGCCCGCCGCCGGACGCTGGGTGTGCGACATGTTCAAAAGCGCCGCCCGGCCCGATTGCGAAATTCAACTCGACCGGCCCAAATTGCGCGCTTATTTGCGGATGCTCAGGCGCCGCCATGTCGCCTCTTTCGCGTATTTCAATGTCGGCGAATGCGAATCCGCGCTGGCGGAAAAAAAATATCCGGAATCCTTGATCACCCTGGACCACGGCCATCGCGCCTGGCAGTGGCCCTGGCCGGACGGGCAGCGGCGCAATTGGGAGATGAACCCGGATCCGCGCAGCCGCTGGGGCCGCGACATGCTGCGCCAGCTGGAAACCATGTTTAAAACCTACCCCGAGTTGGACGGCATTTTTCTGGACCAGTTATGCTATCGCGCCTATGATTTTTCGCGGGATGACGGCGTGACCATGCTGCACAACCGCCCCTGCTTCGACACGCGCGCCGTTGCGCCGGCAATGGTGGAAAAAATCGCCGCGCTCTTGCGCCGGTACAAGCGCACGGCCTTCGCCAACGGCCCCAATTGCATTGAAGTGCAGAAAGGGCTCGATGGCATCATGGCCGAGGGACGCCTGGCCGGGCTGGCGCAATATGCGCATATCTGCCTGGCCAAGCCGGTGATGATTCTGACGTATGGCTGCCCGCTCGATCGTTTTGAGGCGGTATTGAAGTATTGCCTGAAGTACGGCGCGTTTCCGGATGTGCGCGATCACCTGACCATGCGGCCCCGCGCGCGCCTGAGCGCGCCGGAACAGGACCTTTACGACCGGTACCTGCCCCTGCTCGAACTTCTGCGCGGGCGGCGCTGGGTATTGCGCGCGCACGCCTTGAAACTGCCGGAAGGATATGACGGCAATATCTTCCTGGACCGGCATGGGCGCCATGTCGTCACCGCCTTCCCCGCGGCCGCCCTGGGAGTTGATCGCCGCAATTGGATCGCCCGCATAATCACCGTGCGTCTGCCGCCGGGCCTTCGTCCGCGGCGCGCGGTCTGGCGCAATACTTCCGCAAAATTCCGCCAATTCCTGCCGGTCAAACCAGCAGGGGGACAAACCTGGCAGATTGAATTGCCGGGTTACGCCGATGCGTCGGTCTTGGTTCTGGAAAAATAGTGCGCCGGACGCAGAAAGGATGCAAAATGAAAAAAAATCATGAATTGTCCGCCAATGCGGGATGTAAATTACGCGAAATGGTGATTGCCGCGCTCAGCTGCGCCTGGACGGCCGGCGCCGCCGCGCCGGACCTGGTGCCCATGCCCAAGGAGTATCAGCCGACCGGGGCGGAGTTCCTGATTTCCGGTGTGGCCATCTTCACCGCCCCCAACGACCGCCAGTGCGCCATCGGCGCCGAAGATGTGGCCGCGCGCGCGCGGGAACTGGGCGGCGCGCCGGGCGCCATTGCAGCGGCCGGGGACACGGCCCGGCCGGGGATTTACATCCTGACCGCCGCCGGCGCGCCGGCGCAAGCCCTGATCGGGGAATTATCCCTGGCAGTCACGCCGGACAATCCCGGGACGCAGGGCTATGTTATTCATCCCGCGGGCGACCGCCTGGTGGTTATCGGCAGCGATTCCATCGGCGCCTTGTATGGCGCCATGACCCTGCGGCAGATGCTGCGGCGCGGCGGCGCGTCGCCGGATGGAGCGGCGGCGGCGCATGCCGGACCGGGTTCCCCGGCGCGGGTGGTGGCGGACGCGGTGCGGGTGTATGACAAGCCGGATTACAAGTATCGTGCCGGGATGTCGGTCTGGCGCGGCCTGGGTTACTGGGCCGAAGGCGCAGCCGACCCCCTGGCCGCCTACAAGGCCGGCATTGACTGGTTGATGCGTTTTAAAATCAACCTGCTGACCGATTATCCCGTGTCCATCCGGACGGATGCGCGCGAGGTGGATGATAAGCAGCGCGCCTTCCTGCGCGCAGTCAACGACTATGCCGCGGAACGCGGACTGTATCCGATCCTGTGGCGCTGGACCAGCATCGGCCAGTGTCCGGCGGATACCGATCGCCCGGAATTCAACGGGTGGGACTGCGTGGCGGTGAAAATGCCGACCGGCGATTTTTACTTCTGCTGGAGCCGCGACGACCTGGCCCGCGAAATGATCGAGCGCAATGTCCAGCTCTTCAGGGATTGCGGGTTTAAAATACTGGCGCTGCATCCCGTGGATGGCGGCGGCATCCATGACCCGGAAACCTGGAGCCGGCGCTGCCGCGCCTGCCGGCAGCGGTTCGGCGATGAACGCTGGCGCGCCAGCGTCCATCAATTCAATCTCTGGTCGGAAATCCTGCGCGAGTCGGCGCCGGACGCCGTCTTCAGCGTATGCATTTACCCCTACGCGGCGGAATACGCCGATCGCCGGCAGTTCGCCGGCGTGCCGGAGGATGTCTGGCTGAAAAACAGCATAGATTACTGGCGGCATGTCCATGAAGGCATCGCGCCGGATATTCTTCCGCAGACCTGGATTGCCCGGCCCGATAACATGGCGGTTTACCGCCGGATTTTCCAAGACCGGCCGGTATTTATTTACGCCCATAGCTTCGTGCCGGCCGGTTATTTCGGCGCCTGGCATCGCAATAACGGGACGGATTACACCGGCCATGCCGGGGACATGTTTTACCTGGCCGCCGGCTTTGACGTCTACGCCAGGTGGATGAACGTGATCTGTTCCGGCGAATACGCCTGGAACACCCGGGCGCCCGGGCATGGCGCGTTCCAGGGGTGTTATTACGACATGGAACAGGATCATGCGCAGCCGCGGGTGATTTTTGACGAATGGGTCCCGCGCGCCTGCCGCGCCTTCTTCGGGCCGGAACTGGGCGCGCGCCTCGCCCCGGTTTACCAGGCCGGCGTGCTGAACAGCTACATCATGAATCCGCCGCTGGCGTTGGCCCTGGCCAACAAGCAGCGCCGGCGCCCATTGGCGGCGGTGGACCCCATGGACCCGGATGCGGCGCCCAAGCGCGCCATGCCGGATATAGTTGACAGCGCCGCGTTGATGGAAAGCCAGATCAAGGCCACGGCGACAGCCTGGCAGGCGCTGCAGGATGCGCGGCCTTATGCCGACAGCCTGGACCAGTACCGCCGGCGCACTTTCATGTATTTTTACAAGCGCATGCCGCTGTGGCATATGATTGCCCGCGCGCGCTATGCCATGTATCGCGCCGGTGAATTGACGGCGGCGGGCGACCGCGATGCGGCCGTCAAGTCAATCCAGGAAGGCCTGGCCTGGTTCGCCGCGGACCGCGCCGCGGCGGATAAAATACTGGCCGCAACCGCCGGCGAGCCCGACTTGTCCCGGGGCGGCAACCCGCTGGGCCGGCGCGGCGACGTCAAGCCCACTCCGGATGAGCTGGAAAAAATGCTGCGCGACCGGTTGGCGGGGTTGACGCTGGTGTTGCAGCCGCGCAAGCCGGCCGGCCGGGTGCGGATCGGCATCCACGCGGGATATGGAGACGAAATCACGCGCGATTTCTTCGGGCAGTTTACCAATGCCGCCGCGGAAATCATCGAGTCGCTCAGCCTGGCCGTGCTGGATCAATATGACTGCGTTTTGATCATGCAGAGCCGTTCGCTGGACCGCGATGATTTCTTCAATACCCTGCCCCGCTATGTCCGCGAAGGCGGCCGGGGCGTCTTGTTCCAGCATGACCTGTGCGGCATGCCCCGCGCGCCGTTCGGCCAGGTTACCCCGTTCCCGGAGATTGTCGTCAAGGCGGCTGAAAAAGTGGATGCGTTCAACTTGCGCGCGGTTGCAGCTCATCCGGCCTTGCCCGGCCTGAAAGCCGGGGATGTCCGGGAACATATGTATTACGACCACCTGGCGCTTGAAATCGGACCGGCGGCCCGGGTCCTGCTGGAAGACGAAGCCGGCCGGCCGGTGGTGGCGGCTGCGGAAGTCGGGTTGGGCAAGGTGATTTTTGACGGCAACGTCAACATGCCTGACGGCATGAATGTGCAGCGCAAGGGGCGCCTGGATGATTACATCAACGGCGCGCTCATGCGCGGCGCGGTGGAATGGTTTACCGGCGTCGAATTGCGTTGAATACGACCATGTTGAAACACATTGGTTTTTATTCGGCAATCCTGCTGTTGATGGCTGCGCCGGCCCTGCCCGGGAAACCGCCGGCGCAGCCGGCCAGGGTGGGCGTTGTCGCTTCCTGGAGTTTTGACAAGGGCGGCCGCCAGCAGCCTTACCAGCATCGCGTCTGGCTGGGATTGCTGGGGCAGACCAGGATGTTCGTCACGGAAACGATTGACGACGATGTTCTGGATGATGCCGGCAGGTTAAAGGCATACCGGGCAGTGGTCATACCGTCCACGCGGACGGTGCTGGACTCCAACCAGTTCGCGAACCTTCGCGCTTACGTCCTGGGCGGCGGCAAGCTGGTGCGGGACAGCCATGCGGCAAATCTGCCGGGCCGGCTGGCCGGCGAGCTTTATCGGGTGGACATGAATCCCGCGGCCCGCCGCCTGCCGCTGGAATTCTGGGACGACATCGCCGGCGCGCAAGTTGCCGGGCCGGTTGCGATAGATGAAATAAAATTCGCTGACCGGCCGGCCGTATTGGCGGAATTAATGCCGCGGGAGTGGTGGAGTTTGCAGGCCAGGTGTCTTGACGACAACGACTGGATGCGCCAGGCGTCGGGTTACCGGGTTGACAGTGCGGCCATCCTGGCCATGGCGGTCCCGGATGGCGCTCCCGGCGATGCGGCATCCAGGGAACCCTGTCCGGTGATTATCCTCAAGCAGCACGGCGCCGGTGCGTGTTTGAGTTGCGGAATCAACATCCGCGCCGCGAGCGTGCACAGTCCGTTGAACGTCTATCGCGATTTCCTGGCCAACATCAGGTTCTGGATGGCGGAATAATCAAGCGCCAATGCCGCCGATCCGGTAGGGCCGGCGTGACACCGGCCGTCCTCTGCAAACGACATGACGGAAAAGGTCGGCAACATGCCGACCCTCCCGATGGGGATGACCGGATTGTATGCTGAATAAGGGGGAGTAGACGCTGCCGGGCTCGAACCGGCGACCCGCTGATTAAGAGTCAGCTGCTCTACCAACTGAGCTAAGCGTCCGATGCAAATGTAAAAAACCCGGGCTTAAAATGCAAGCGGAAAATCCGGCGCGAATT
>CAYXEK010000092.1:13006-14058 GCA_964463985.1 uncultured Verrucomicrobiota bacterium | reverse complement strand
TCATGGCCCAGGAGATTGCCCAGGCCGTCGCCGGCCCGATTGAGGCCGCGCCGGGCATCAACGCCACTTATATCGAGTTTAGCGTGCTGGGCGGCACCGCGGATTTGGGCGGCAATGAATTAAAATTTTTTACCATGACCGAGACGCCGAGTGCGGCTGATGATCAACGCGGATTGCGCAGCGCGTTGTTTCGTTTTGAGGAAAATGCTCTGAAATACTGGCGTAATACCGGGTCAAAAAACCCCTACACCGACTTGCCCGAGTGGGATAGCAGCCGTGTGCTGATTACCAACGTCGTTGATTTTCAGGTGTTTGTTTATTCCAATAAAAACGATTTCACCTCTGCCGGCGGAGCCATGCATAAAGGTGTTTTTACGAATTCCTTGCCCGCCTGCCTGGATATATACCTGGAAATTTTAAGCGAAGGCGACATGGCCCGCTGGCAGCGTCTGTCCGAGCCGGCGAAAACGGAATTTTGCGATCGCAACGTGCAGAGTTATGCCACGCGGGTTTATTTCCAGAACCGCCAGGGCTATGCTGCGCGGTAAGCGGACGGAAAATTCTCACACGAAGACACGAAGGCACAAAGGGATGAATGAAAATGAAATCGGGAAAATAGTAGTTGATTGTGCCGTTCGCCTTCACAAGGCGCTTGGACCAGGTTTGCTTGAAACGGTTTATGAAGTATTACTTGCGCATGACTTGGATTCAAAAGGGATTCCTGTTCAACGACAACTGGCAATTCCAATACGATATAATGGCATTATTTTCGAAGAAGGATTCCGTGCCGACATTGTCGCGGGCAACAAGGTGATATTGGAATTGAAATCAGTTGAGTCAGCAACTGCCGCGCATAAGAAGCAAGTGTTGACTTATTTACGCCTGACAGGTTTTAAATTGGGTTATTTACTCAATTTTGGCGAGGCATTGATGAAGAACGGCATAACACGCATTTTAAATGGTCAAATTGAATAAATCTTTGCGCCTTTGCGTCTTTGTGAGAGTATTTCCGGGTCTGAAATGGTCAAATTGAATAAATCTTTGCGGCTTAG
>CAYXEK010000092.1:0-12906 GCA_964463985.1 uncultured Verrucomicrobiota bacterium | reverse complement strand
TGTCTTTGTGAGATTATTTCCGGTCTGAAATGGTCAAATTGAATAAATCTTTGCGGCTTAGTGTCTTTGTGAGATTATTTCCGGTCTGAAATGGTCAAATTGAATAAATCTTTGCGCCTTTGCGTCTTTGTGTGAGTTTTTCCGGGTCTGTCATGCAAAACCAACCAATCAATCAACGTTCCGGCATAGCCCTGGTGATGGTGCTGGGCGTGCTGTCGCTGATGGTGCTGATGGCGGTGTCCTTCGCCATTTCCATGCGCACCGAACGCGTGGCGGCCGGCAATCAGTTGGATACCGTCCGGGCCAGGCATTTGGCACGGGTCGGCCTGGTCCGCGCCATGGACCAGCTTTACCGCGAATGTGGCCGGGACTTGCCGGACTCCAACCTGGTTTACCAGGAGTGGGCGGTGACCAATTCCTATACTCTCGATCCCACGAACGCGCCGCCGGTTGATCTCTTGAAAGGCTCGGCCAGCAATTTTGTGCCGCGTTCGCTCTGGGATGCCGCCGTGGCCGCCAATGACACCAATTCGCCTAACAGCAGCAATTACTGGATAAGCATCATCTCCGATGTCAAGGAGACGAACAGCAATTATGGCACCACCAACCTCATCGGACGGGTGGCCTTCATGATTTTGAATTGCTCCGGGTTGCTGGACGCCAATTTTGCCGGCGGCGCCGAACGCGGCTGCGGCACCAACCCGGTGGAAATCGCGCTGACCAGCCTGCCGGAAATGTCCGTGGCCTATACGCCCATTTTAACCAATCGAGCCGACTGGAAAAGATTTGAGACTTTAGAGGAATTAAACGAGTTGGCCGGATATGAATCTGAGAATTTTTTCATTTACTCGCGCGCGCCGCCGGGCTACTACACCAACAATTCGCCGTTGCTGGTGGGCACGCAGGTCAATCTGGGGGGCGATTTTGACGATTTAGTTGATCGAAAACAGCAAATAATTAATGCCTTTGAATTGTCAGGGTTCTCGGTTAAACATGCCGGAATACTTTTTACCAATCTCATTAATTATGTGGATATTGGGCGAATTCCAATAGATGACGCAAAAGCCCCCGCAATGGGTACTCCTGCCACAAAACCGGTGCCAATGATTAACGAAGTTGTGGTAGAGTGTGAAGTAAATAATTCAGGGACAAATTTTACTGTTGGTCAGAAATATCTTTACGTGGAATTATGGGCACCGTTTGTTGAATTTGACCCAATATCTTACTCAGTAGAAGTTTCTGGAGGATTCGCCGCTGGAATGCCTGGCGATCTACATGGTGACAAATTCACCCCATCCCCGCCACCGGCTGAGCAGTTCTCGGCAAGAACAATAAAACATTTTAAAATTCCAATAAATGTGCCAATTCCTCCATTCACGAGTATGAACAATGAAGTTGTGATGGTTGTTACTAATTTAGAAGCGAGTGTTTTTAGACATGCCGGTGCCGGCCATGAAGAAGTAGATCGTTTTACAAGTCCAGCATTATATTGGGTGGCAACCAATGTATGTCCAAACGTAAAGAATTTAGTTAGATTTAGCATGGAATGTGTTGATCCGCGTATTAATTGGGACCCAAACGATTTGAACCAGTGGGTTTGGACGAATATGCCATCATTGGACCAGATTAACGGGTGCACATCTAATTTCTGGAAGAATACGGTTGGATGCGATACCAATGACGAAATGTATGTGGCGTGTTCTAATGCGTTGCATTCAGTCGGCGAATTGGGATACCTGGTTTATTCGAACTGGAGCACCATCAAACTGTGCGGTTCGGGTGCGGATCCGGTCCTGGATTATTTTGCCATTGAAACGAATTGCGGGGACTTTGTCACCAATGTCGTCTGGCGGGGCCGCGTAAATCCGAACACCACCAACCGGGAAGTCCTGGCGGCGGTGTTTTCCGAGATGCCGGCGGATGAATATCCGGAACAGGCGGGGCCCACACGGCTGGATTGGACGCAAGCCGTAGATGTCGCGGATTTCATTATTGAAAATAGGCCTTACACCAATCTGTCGGACGTCTGCCGGTTGGACTGGGGCAATGAGGAATTCATTGGCATCGCCACCAATGAACTCCAGCGCGAGGCTTTTATCCGCAATACCGCCGGATTATTGAGCACGCGCGGCCAGGTTTATACCATCCTGATCGAGGCGCAGGTGGCCTCCGGCGGCAATATCCCCAAAAATCCGTCGCGGCAGCGCGCGGTGGCGGTGGTCTGGCGCGATGCCTGGACCGGCGAGATGATCGTGCGGTATTTGAAATGGCTGCCGGATTGAGCAGGATAATGTTTCAGTTTTAAATGGAATCCCGACAGAGCCAATTTCAAAAGTCTCGGACGATGTGGAAGTCGTCCCTCCAAAATTGATAAACAACCCGTTTTGGAGGGTCGGGTTACACCCCGACCTTTTTTGATAGGACTTTTGCAATTGGCTCTAATATAACCTTCAAAACGTGAATTTTGCTCTACTGTATCCGTCTTAACCATGACCGCCAATGCCATATTATTTGCGCAGGATGATGGCGGTTTGCCGGCCGGAATGTCCGGCAATGCCTTGGATCGCACGGGACATTTGCGCCGGCGCCCGCCGCCGCGCAATATAAGCGCTTTATGGCTGCTGCTGGCCCTGGGCGCCCTGCTGTATGCCGGGTATTATTTTTATTTCCGGGAGGCGCCGGCTCCGGCGCCTACAGTGGCAACGCTCCCAGGGTACGCCGATGAGTTCGATGCTTTGATCGTCCAGGCGCTGGCGCCCCTGGGCGACAGCGCGGCGGCAGCGGATTTGCAGTCGGCCTTGCGCGGCTTGGAGCAGCGCCTGGCGGCGGAACCAGCCAACCCGGCGCTGGCGCAAAATGGTCGGAACCTGTGCTGGCAATTGCGCGAATTGGTGAAAATCCGCGGTCAATGCGAGGTGGCGATTGACTCGATTAATGCCGGCCGCTTTGAGGGATTGGGCGGCACGCGGGTCAATCGCAGCAATGCCGGGCAAAAAGATTTTGCCTTAAAAGAGCAGGCGCGGATCTGGCAGGGCAAGGCGGAGCAGGCGCGGCCCGCGCTCGCGGCGGGTTTGGCCAGGGTGCGGCAATTGGAAAATCGCTGAAGTTTTGCTGAAGTTTTGTTTTGACAAATCAGGGTCTGGCAGCTAAATTGCCCGTTCATTGATGTGGGTCTTGCATGGAGGATGGCCATAATGAAATCAACGTTCAGGCAGGCATGGAAAATGGTTGTTTTTGCGGTTGCAGCCGGATTGGTTTCTGGTGATCTTTGGGCGCAGCGCCCGGTGGGCCGGGCGGCGGTGGCCGCGGCGGCGGCGGAAACCGGCAAGGATGTCGTACTTATACGCAAATTGACCGGATTGGGGCCGGAAGGCAGGGCGCAAACGCCGGATTATTCCGTCAGCCCCTCCGAAACGAGCCGGGCGCGGGATTGGGCTAAAATTACCGTGGTTTACGACACGGAATCGGAGTGGATTGACGAGTTGGAATTCCGTTACACGGCGGTGGTGAAACACCCTCAAACCGGCGCTTTTACGCTTTTCCCCTGCACCGTCGCTTACGTGGATATCGCCAAGGGCCGCAATCACATGAGCACCGTGTTCCTGCGCCCCAACACGGTGGCGCGTTACGGCGCCTTGGAACGCATCGCGGTGGAAATTTATTCCAAGGGCGAATTGCTCGCATCCGCCGGCCTGCCGGAAACTCCGCCCCAGTGGTGGCGGTTGCCGATGACCAATGTGCGCACAATGCCGGGAACGCTTTTGAACCGCGCCCAGACGCCTTTTGCCTTCGTGGCCTGGGATAATTACGAGACGATCAAAGGGCGTTAAGCGGCCGAGGACAGGCATTATGAGCTCCGGCGCTAAACTCATGAATCTGTGGCGGTCCGGCCGCGTGCTGGCGATGGACATCGGCGCCGGGGAACTGAAGATCGCCGAATTCACCCGCGGGCGGGGCGGGTGGGAGTTGACCCACCTGGCCATGCAGTCCATGGCGATCGAGCCCGGCAGCGACGCCGATCCCTCCCTGGCGATTATCGGCGCCCTGCAGGATTTGATGAAAAGCAAAAAAATCCGCCCGGCCCCCGTGGTCCTGTCGGTGACCGGCCAGTCCGCCTTCCTGCGCCTGGTCAAACTCCCGCCGGTCAAGCGCAGCAGGCTCCGTCAAACCATCCAGTTCGAAGCCCAGCAGAATGTGCCGTTCCCCATCAACGAAGTTGTCTGGGATTACCAGTTGATGGGCACTTCCCAGCATGAACTGAACGTCATGCTGGTGGCCATTAAGACGGAGTTGGTTGCCACGCTGACCGATTGCGTGGAAGCCGTGGGTCTGGAAGTCGAATTGGTGGACGTGGCGCCGATGGCCCTGTACAACACCGTCCGCTATAATTACGTGGACGTGGACGGCTGCATCCTGGTGATTGACATCGGCGCCCGTTCCACCAACCTGGTATTCGTGGAAGAAGGGCGTTTCTTCAGCCGCAACCTGCCGATCATGGGCACCGGCAACGTCATCACCCAGCAGTTGATGAAGGAATTCAACCTGCCTTTCAAGGATGCCGAGGAACTCAAGCGGACCCACGCCACGGTCGCCTTTGGCGGCGCCTACGAAGATTATGCCGACAAGGTGATCTCGCGGGTCTCCAAGACCGTCCGCAGCGTGATGACCCGCCTGCATGTCGAAGTCGAACGCACGATTAATTTTTACCGCACCCAGCAGGAAGGCCACGCGCCCGTGCGGGTGCTGCTGGCCGGCGGCACATCCATCATTGCCCGCACCGACGAGTTTTTCAAGGAAAAGCTGAAAACCGACGTCGAGTACCTTAATCCGTTCCGCAACGTGATTGTCAACAACGCCATTTCCTCCGATGAGATCGCCGCCTGCGCCCACGTTATGGGCGAAGTAGTGGGGGTGGGCTTGCGCCATATGCTGCCCTGCCCGCTGGAAATCAACCTGCTGCCCCCAAAAATCGCCGCCGCCAAGGCTTTCCGACGCAAGCTGCCCCTGCTGTTTTCCGCCGCCGCCAGCCTGGTGCTGATCGTGGGGTGCTGGTGGTTGTACTTCGCCGTCATGGCGGAAAAACTTGACGCCCGGATGGGAAAAATACGCGCCGTTGTAGGCCGCCTGGAGGCGGTGGAATCACGGATGAAGCCGGTGGAAGCGCGGGTGGCGGAATTGAGGGAACGCAGCGCGAGCCTGGAAGAGTTGGTGCGGCGCCGCGCCCGCTGGCTGCATTTGCTGGATAGCTTGCATGCGAGCCTGCTGGACGGCATGTGGCTGGTGGAAGTGGCCCCCATGGCGGCAGCGGAGACGCCGGCCGCCGCCGGGCGCCGCGGCCGGCGCGGCGAACCGGAGGCGCCGGAAACTGCCGAAGCCAGCCCCGGCATCCGGGCGATCATGGTGAAGGGTTTGATTTTCGCGGATAAGGCCACGGACAAATCCATTGCCCAGTTCCGCGATAATCTGCGCGCCCGCCCTGATTTCGACGACCAGACTCAGATCGAACGCCAGCCCATTCCGAACCAGAACGATTACGCGCGTGAATTCAGCATGAAAGTTGTCCTGCGGGAACCGCTATGAAATCGTTGCTTTTAAAAAATAAATGGCTCATGGCGGTTGCGGCAGTCTTGCTGCTTTTGCTGGGGGCGGCGGTCTGGCGGTTGGCGGTTTCGGTAGGCGAATTCAATGCCGCCAAGCGCAACCTGCAGTCGGCCTCCGCCCGCCTCGCCCAGTTGAAAAACCGCGATCCGTTTCCCTCGGAAGATAACGTCGCCCTGGCCAAAGAGAATTACCATGAATTGCTGGATGCGTACAACGAGTTGAATGACCGGCTGCGGGAAGGGCAGGTGCTGCCGCGTCCCATGGGCGATTCGGATTTTATTCCTTTGCTGGAAAACACGCTCCGGCGTTTGCGGGCGGGGTTCGCCGCCAGCCGCGTGGCCTTGCCGCAGGACTTCACCTTCGGCTTTGCCAAGTATGCCGGCGGCCAGATGCCGGCTTCGCCGGATATCCCGCGCCTGGTGCAGCAGCTCCAGATCATGGAAACCCTGTGCGAAGCCGTCATGCAGTCGCGCATAACGGAGTTGCTGGATCTGTCCCGCGAGGAGTTTGAAGATGCGGGCGCGGCAGCCAATAATGCCGCCGGCCGGCGCGGCCGCAGCGCCCCGGCGGGCGCGCCGGAAGATGACGCGGCCGGCGAAGATGACGGCGCCTTGTTTAAAAGCCAGCATTTTACCGTGACTCTGCGCGGCAGCGAACCGGCAGTCATGTTGTTTTTAAACAAGGTGGCGGCTTTGCCGATGTTCACCGTGGTAACCTCGGTGGAATTGAAAAATTCCCGCCCGGGACTTCAGGGTCAACCGGCGGCGCAGGACGAAGGGACGGAACAGCCGGACGCAACGGCGCCGGCCGATCCGCGCGAACGGCCGGTGGTGATCGGACGTGAGGATATCGAAGCCCGCATTGTCATGGATGTGTATCAATTTGCGCCGTCGTTGCCCTGGGATGACGCCGGCCATGTTTGATGCGCGCGGCAGCGTGAACTTATGAATTTGGATTTGAAAAACTTCAGGGAATGGGTCAGGTCGTACTACGATAAACTGGCTTTGTTTACGGCTTTGTCGGGCCTGCTGCTTTCCGTGGTGCTGTTGCTGATGTTTCTGGAACGCGAAAAGCGCGAGTTGTCGGCCGCGCAATGGGAACAGCCGGCGGCCGCCGCCAAGCAGGTTGCGCCGCTGGATTTGCGCGAGATGCATGACGCCATTGAAGCTGTGGCGCAACCTTATCAGGCCGCTCCGCGCGCCGCCCGCATGCTGGTGGCGGAAGTTCGCACCGCCTGCGTGCAATGCCGGCGTCCGATTCCCTTCGACGCGAAGATTTGCCCGTACAAGAATTGCGGCGCCGAGCAACCGGTGATCCCCCAGGCACAGGCCGACAAGGACAGCGACGGCGACGGCCTGCCGGACGAATGGGAGAAGCAATACGGCCTTAATCCGCTGCAGGATGACGCCAGCCTGGACCAGGACGCCGACGGATTTACCAATCTCGAGGAGTATGCCCATAAAACCGATCCGGGCAAACCGCGGTCATTTCCATCGCCCCTGACGAAATTGAAATTGACGCGGATCGGCCGCATGCCCATGCCGCTGAGTTTCCAGGGCGTGCAGCGCCTGACCACCAATGACGTTTTGTTTACCGTGCGCAATAATCGCACGCACCGCGATTATTACGTCCGCCTGGGCGACACCGTGGAAGGCTACGAGGTGGCCGGGTTTGATCCGCGGGTTGTGAAGGTGATGCGCGGCAATCTGCCCATCAACGTGGATCAATCCATCCTGCGGCTGCGCAAAGACGGCCGCGAGTCGCCGCTCGTGCTGGGGCGCGGCATGGGACAGGGGGAATTGATGGCTTTGTTATTCAATAATTTTGATAATTCCGAACTGCGGGTGCGGGTGGGGTCCCGGTTTTCCTTGAAGAATGTTGATTACAAATTGATTGACATTCAAGAGGATGCCATTGTAGTATTAAATGAATTATCCGGCGATAAAACCCGGATCAAATTGTGACGAAAGATTCATGAAAATGAGCTATGTTCGCTTTATGGCTTTACTGTTGAGCTTGGCGTTTTTGGGTTGCATCCAGAATATGAACGCCCAGGAAAACGGGCCCGCATCCGCCGTGCCGGCGGTTGGCGCCGATGAAAGTTCCGGTCCGGAATCCGGCGCGCCGCCGCCGGAGCCAGTCCCCGCTGAACCAGCACCGGCTGAAGCCGCTCCGATCGCCCCTGTGGCGGCCGCCGCCCCGGAAGAACCGGCAGCGCCTGTCGAACCCGTTCCGGCCCCCGCAGCCGCCACTGAAACCCCGCCGGCGGCGCCGCCGGCAGAATTGAAGCCTGCTGAAGCAGCCATAACTTCCGAAACCGCGCCGGCCCCTCCGCCCGCCGCCGCCCCGGCGGCGGAGTTTGAAATTGACCGCACCGTGGGCAACGGCGCACCGGCCGCCGTCCCGGCCCCTGCGGCGGAAACGCCGGCGGCCAGTGAACATAAACCCTGGTTCTGGCAGCGTTGGTTTGGCCGGGAAACACGCGCACCCGCACCGGCGACAGTGGAAACCGCGCCGGCCGCTTCCCACGTCCCCGCTGCTGCCGCTGCTGTTCCCGCCGAGCCGTTGACTCCCGAAGCGGCGCTGGCGGTCCAGGAAGAAGTGCGGCGCCAGGCTTTGGAAGTCGAAGGCCTGCAGAATTTCAACCAGGGCCAGGCTGCCCTGGCGCGCAATGAGTTTGAGGCGGCCTTGAAATTTTACAGCCAGGCGCTGGAATTGATGCCCAAGCGCCCCCACACGGTTGAAATCCGCAACCAGGCCCGGATGGATCAAGCCGAATGCGAATACCGTATGGCCCTGAATTATTACCGCGAAGACAACCTGGCGGAAGCGCGCAACGCCTTGCGCCGCGCGCTGGGATATTATCCCGGTCATGCCAAGGCCATGCGCCTGATCGAGCGGATCCGCGAAGATGAAATCCGCCGCCAGGAAATGGCCGCCCGCCCCGTGCATGTGCGGAAAACGCCGGAATATCAGGCCAAGGCGAAGGATATCCGGACGGCTTTGGAACGCGGCAACCAGTACATGTCCGTCAATGAGTTTGAAAAAGCCCATGATGAATTTCAAACCGTGTTGCAGGCTGAGCCCCTTAATTCCGACGCCGCGGCCCAGTTGAAACGCCTGGCCGAACGGCGCTTCCGTAAGGAAACCGAGCAGATGGACCGGTTCCAATCGGAAATGGTCACCCAGGTGCGCGATACCTGGACCCCCCCCGTCAAGCGCACCGTCGCCCAGCGCAGCGAAGTGGATACGGGCATTGGCGCTGTCCGCCCCGGCAGCCGGCGCCTGCTGGAAAAACTGAACAGCATCATCATCCCCCAGTTGGATTTCCGCGCGGCGAATATCCACGATGTGATAGACTATATTAACCAGCAGGCGCAGGCGGCGGACAAGGAATCTCCGGAAACCGAACGCGGTGTGAATATTGTCTTGAACCTGCAGCGTCCCGGCGCGGCGGTGACGGCGGCTGCGCCCGCCGCCCAGGAAACCGATCCCTTCGCCATGCCCGCGGAACCGGCGGCCGGCGCCGCTGCCGGCGTGCCGACCGTCACCTTGACCCTGCGCAACGTTTACCTGCTGGATGCCATAAAGTTCATCACGGAAATGACCGGCTTGAAATACCGCATCGAAAACGACGTGTTGGTAATCACGCCCGTGGATGTAGTGGTGGGGGATGTCATCACCCGCACTTATAAAGTCCAGCCCGGCGTCATCAGCGAGCATATTCTCTCCGCCGCGCCTTCTTCCGGCGGAGGCGGCGGACTGTTCGATCTGGGCGCTCCGGCGGGCGGTCAGCCGGCCGGCGGCTCCGGCGATATCAAGCAGTTTTTTGTCGAAGCCGGCGTGCCTTTCCCGGAGGGCACGGCGATTGTTTACAAGCCCAGCCTGAATTTGATGATTGTTTCCAATACCGGTGAAAACCTGGAAAAATTCGAACGCATTTTAAACATGTTGAACGTCGTGCCGATTCAGGTCGAAATCGAAGCGCGCTTCGTGGAAGTGCAGCAGACGGATCTGGAAGAACTGGGAATCGAATGGCTTTTGAATGATAACTGGATCATCGCCCAAAACGCTTCGCAATCGTCCCTGCCGCCAAGCGCCCGCGAGCGCGTCCAGCTCAACCAGAATGACATGACCAAGGGATTGCGGTACCTGGGCGGGGTAGGCGACAGCATCGTCGCCGCTCCCGGCGGCACGACGGCCGGCATCCTTTCCATTTCCAGCGTGTTGACCAGTCCGCAGCTCACCATGATCCTGCATGCCCTGGAACAGCGCAGCGGATCCAACCTGCTTTCGGCGCCCAAGGTCACCACCCGCACCGGCTCCAACGCCGAAATCAAGGTGGTGCGCGAGTTGATCTATCCCACCGATTACGAAATTACCCCCGCCCAGACCCTGGGCACCACCGGCGCGCAGAGTTTCAGCCCGGCTTTTGTCACGCCCACCGGTTTCGAAGAGCGCGACTTGGGTGTGATCCTTAACGTGACTCCCACCGTCGGGCCGGATAATTATACGATTGACCTGATCATGCTGCCCCAGGTGACGGAATTGTACGAGTGGATCAATTACGGGTCCAAGATATCCGACGGCCGCGGCGGCTTGGTGGACATGGATTTGCAGCAGCCTATCTTCCATAGCCGCACGATTACCACCAGCATTTCCATCTGGGACGGCCAGACGGTTGTCATGGGCGGCTTGATCACGGAAAGTCAGGAAACCACCGAGGACAAGGTGCCGTTCCTGGGCGATATTCCCCTGCTGGGCTACCTGTTCCGCAGCCAGACTGACCGCAGCGTGAAACGCAACCTGCTGATTTTCGTGACCGCCAATCTGGTGGATCCCGCCGGCAATAAAATCAACAAGGACAACGGCGCCGGCATTCCCGCACCGGCCGGCGGCGCCGCCACCGTAGCGGCCGCCGGCGCGGCGGCGCCTTAGCCTGGCCATCGAAATGCAGCCCTCACGCTTGATGCTGGTTGACGCCTTGGGGCTGGTTTACCGGGCTTTCCATGCCATCCCCCCCCTTTCCACCCGGGACGGCACGCCCACCAATGCGCTGCTGGGCTTCATCAAGACCGTCCGGCATCTGCATCAGTACTGGCAGCCTGATTTCTGCGCCGTGGTTTTTGACGGCGGTATCCCGCCGGAAAGACGTGAATTGCTGCCGGCGTACAAAGCCCAGCGCCCGCCCATGCCGGATTCCATGCGCGCGCAATTGCCGTTAATCAAGGAATACCTGCAATTTGCCGGCATGGCTTCCGTGCGCCGGGACGCGCTGGAAGCGGATGATATCCTCGCCGTACTGGCCGACCGCGGAGCGGCAGCAGGGATGGAAGCCCTGGTCGTAACGGCCGACAAGGATTTGATGCAGGTCGTTTCCGATAAAGCCGCGTTGATTGCTCCCAATAAGATTGAGGAAAAAATCAACCCGGCTGCCGTGTCCGCGCGCACGGGCGTCCGGCCGGATCAGATTCCGGACTGGCTGGCGCTGGTGGGCGATGCGGCGGACAACATTCCCGGCGTGCCGGGCATCGGTCCTAAAACGGCGTCGCGCTGGCTGGCGCAATGGCCGGACCTGGAAAGTCTGCTGGCGCATCTGGGCGGATTGCAGCCGGAAAAATCCAGGCAGGCGCTGGCACAGCACGGCGAAACCGCGCGCCGCAATTTGCGGATGATGCGCTTGCCTTTGGATTTGCCCGGTTTGCCGGCGCTGGAAGAATTGCGCATCCAACCCCCGGCAACCGGCCGTCTCCTGGAGTTTTGCCAAGCATACGATTTGCACGGCCTGGCGCGCGAGCTGTCGGCGCCTACGCTGTTTTAAGCCGCAAGGTGCTTGACCTGCCCGTCAACCAACGGCTCGGCACAGCCTCGCCCTCCAGCTTCGCGCATAGACGGCGTATTATTTGATGGAGGGCGAACCTAAGGTGAGCCGCAGGGTGTCTGTCGCCGCGGTCAACGGCCGCGGCTACAACCGCTTTCGCGGCCGGCCCAAGGTCGCCAATGCCGCCTGGATCAAAGCCGATACAGCCATGCCGACGGCAAACACCGCATATAAAGCATGTTGGTTGCCCGTGGCGGCCATCCGCCACTCGGCGGCGAATAAACCGGTGAATGACCCCAATCCCACCAGGAATTCATTCACCCCGATGTTCATCGAACGATTGCCGGAATTGCTGCAGAAATAAACGCTCAAAAAACTGGCGGACCCGGAGCAGATTCCCAGCAGGCTGACGCCGATAAACGTTGCCGGCAAACTGTCCGGCTGCAGCAGGATTAATCCACAGATCGCCACTCCGACACCGTGAATCAGCAGCAGCGGCAACCGGCGGTAAAGCGCTCCGGGCAATTTGGCCATGGCCAATCCCGCCAGCCCTTGTATCAGCATGTTTAAAAACAGCGGCAAACCTGCCCATGAGGCGCTGACGCCGATTTCCGCGCTGATTTTCGGGAAAAAAGTGTGCAACGGACGCTGCACGAACATGGAAGTGAAAATTATCAGCCACCCGATCACAATGTAGACCGGGGCGGCCGGCCGGCTGCCCTGCATGAATTCTTCCATTTCCCGGCCGCCGCTCCGATGCTGCCGGGGGGCGTAGGTAAGCAGCGCCGCCAGCATGATGCCGCCCACCGCCAGGGCGATGCCGGAAAGCGCGAACGGGCCGAACCGGTAAAACATTCCCGCCGATAAAACCCCTCCGCCGGCGCCGATGCTCCATGCCATGGTATAAATGCCTACCGTCCGGGCCAGGCTGCCGGGAATTGTCTCGTTGCGCATGAACATCTGGAAGGCATTGAAAAACACCGCCATGAAACAACTCAGGCAGATCAGGCCGGCTAACAGCGGGAAATAAGCCTTAATGAAGAGGCAATACACGCTGGCCAAAGCGCTGAACGCAGTGCTGCCCAGCAGCAGGCTGCGGGCGTTGCGGTGGTTGACAATGAAACCGGCCGCCAGACTGGTCAGCATGTAACTGATCTGGAATGCGCCCCCAAGCCAGGCGCAGCGGATGGTGCTGACCCCGCGTTCGCCGGCGCTGTACAGCACGGCGAAGATAACCAGGAATACCAGCCAATCCAATAATGCGGGACAAAGATAAATACGCATAAACCGTATACGGATAATTTAAAAAGCAGCATCTTATGCTTTCCCGGGCACCCGGTCAATCATGTATGCTTCCAGTGTTGCCGGGGGCGCATCTCTAATTCGGTTTACTGTCATCCCATAGATATAATTTATCAGATGGAAACGGCGATATTCTTTAAGGAAATTGGAGATTGCTTATAATCTTAAGTTCCGGTTTTTTG
>CAYXEK010000091.1:0-14262 GCA_964463985.1 uncultured Verrucomicrobiota bacterium | reverse complement strand
TAGGCATGGGCGTGAATGTCAAGAAACATGATTGCTGGTCTCCAGGGTTCGGATGGCGCTGGTTGAGCATTGCACAGCTTTAGATCGTTGTAAATACTTTACTCACCTGCTCGTATTCAAATTTAAACGAGCAACTTGACATATTCCAATCCAGACGTGTATCTTTCAACAACCCCCACGAGAGTTCCTATCCGCTGTGCGGAAAGCATCGTTCCGATGGTGTTGGTAATCATAATTCTCAAATCCATCGGCGATCCCGCCGCGGCCATCCCGGACAAATCAAAAAGAAAAGGAGGGTGCGTTCGCACCCCTATCCTGCGCTTATTCAAGCGGACTTCCGCCAGACTTCCGCGCGACCCGATCTCAAGCCATAAGCCAAAACCTGCCGACTTGGGAACATCAAGGCTGACTGAATATGTGGCGGTTCCGCTGTAAAAAGCATAACCCTGTTCCTGCCATGGGCGATTATCCAGCACTTTGCGGGCTTCCGCTAAACGATTCCCCGAAACGGCGAAGTCCCCCAAAAGATAAACATCGAATGTCGGCTGAAGAATGTCCTCGTTGTAAAATATGCCGCGCATGGCGCGCTCATATATTTCCGGCATGAACCAGCCCGAAATCGTATTTTTCCCACGGTGCAGCAGCTCCCCGATTGGCGCCGACATGCCAAAAGCATCCAGATAACGATTACGACGCGGAAGATTTTTCAATGGTTGTCCATTAATGCGCAATTGCGTCAACAGCCCTTCATCGAAGAGCAATTCTTCCCGGCCGCTCGGTTGTTTTTCCAGCAGTGGCTGACATTCGAAAAGCACATATGGCGCGCGGCGCAGGGGCCGGGGAATGCGCCCATCAGGAGCCGCTTGAAATTCATCCGGCCGAAACGGATCGGCCATTCTCAACCCGGCATTCATCAGGGGATACGCGTTCGGCCTTTCCGTTTGGAAGGGCCATGGCCCGCGCGATTCAAAAACCGGCTGGCGCATGTAATCCATGATTTTCATGGCCGCGCGGCTTCCGCCGGTCCGGCGGGCAATCACGGCAAATACGCGGCATTCATACGGGGCAAAGGGTACCTGAAACTCGCCATCCGGATGGCCTAACCTGGTAATGGCGCCGTTATCCGCATCCCAAAGCTCAAGCCCGGCCCGCCGGAATTTTCCCGCCAGACAGGCATTCAAACGCAAAGCGGCGGAGGAACGGTTCATCACCGTCAGCAGGCGATCCTTCCCCATGACCCGCGTGTTCGACACCAGTTGCGGGCAAAGTCTCCCGGATGTTTCTCGAAACTCCAGCGGGGCCGCACCTCCGCCGAACAGTCCGCGTAAACAGGTTGGATCCACTGCCGGCGGCTGCCATATTTTGCTTGCGCCATGCTCATCACGATATTCAATTGCCATTTCCTGCAGCCCGAACATCCGTCCGCCCCCGCTTTGGACATAAAGCCTGACATAGCGCGCGGCACACCTCCTGCTTAAACAGGTTTTATGCACTAAGCCGGACCTGGCCAGGCGCGCGACACTGCGCCAACGGCGCGCGTCATCTGAAACCTGCCAGGCATACTCATATTTTATAGCCTGCTTGGCGCCCTCAATGGTAATGCTCAGCGACAACAGTTCCCGGCGCTTCCCCAGATCAATATCAATCCATTGGGGATATTGCTTGTCCGTGCAGACCAACGAACCAGTCCCATCGAACAAACATCCCTTCTTGCCGCCTTTGACGGGCGCCGAAGTCGTAATCGCACCCGCAGGATCAGGCAATATTATCAGCTTGCCTTTGCCGTAATCGCGCACGCTTGTTTTGCCCGGCCGCAAAACGCGGCTGTCCCCGAAAAGCGCCCGCGCCCGCGCTCCGAGCCGCGCGCCGCGGGGGTCGTATTTTGGCGGGCGGCCATAAACAATCAGGTTGCCGCCCTTTTCAACAAACCGCGACAGGTACCCGACTGTGGCCGAAGCCGTCATCCCGATGGTGGGCATAACCAGCGTGCGATAAGCCGCGCCGGCATAAAACAGACACCCATCCGCAATGCTGGCAGAAGCCAGCGCGCTTTCAAATACAAAGTCAGCTTCAACCTGCAACTCCAGCAACTGCTCGAAAACGCTGCGCACATGGCACGCAAGCTGTTCGTTGCCCAATGGATCCGGGATGGAGTTGGACAAGGCCGCTTCGGTGGGAAAGAATATGGCCGTATTCACTTCCGCGCGCCCCAGGCTGGTGGCCAGGCATAGCCGCGCAACATGATCCGAAAAATATTTCTGATATTGCCATGCCGGCGCCTGGAAAAAACCTGGCGGATTGGATGTGTGCTTGCGGAAACTGCGCAAGCTGTACGCATGATCAATCGGCGCATGTGCATTAATTCCAAGGACTGTCAGCATATCCGCATGCTTGATTTTATCTGGCAATTCATAATTCCATTTGGTCACACCATAAATCTCGGCGACTACACGCTCCCGTCCATAGGCGCGCGCCACGGAAGCCGCCTGACGCGGCAGCGCAATCAGTTTGTCAAAAGCCGATTCGTTGCCGAGGATATCTATGCCCGGCGCCTGTTGGGCCGCCGCCTGCCGGTGAAAATCACCGCGATTAATTCCTTCGCACCAGTGCCCGGTGAACACGATGTCGTGCCGCGCGCACCAGTTGCCGATCTGCGCGCAATAATTTTCAGCGAATAAATCCGAAAGCAGGCGGAAATAATCATAACAAACGCCGCGGTCGGCCGCCGCACCCCGCACTAATTCCGGCAAACTCTTCCGCAGGTCATAGCCGTAGCGTTCGCGAAAAATACCCAGCAACCCGTTCGTCCATGGCACGGATCGGCGAAAACCGCGTAAAACGGGATTGTCCGCGAAGCGCGCCGTGTCCCACCGGTCTAGAATGCTGTCAAACCCGTAAATTGCCGTGTCGCGCCCTCCATCCAGAAGCATATCATACAGGAAGCCGGCCTCATCGGTAAAAAAGCCGGGCATGGTATTGCCGAAATATTCCGGCGCGGCTCGGTAATGGGCGTCATAGACTAGTTCGATGAATTTGGACACCGCCTCGCGGTTCATGACGTCAGTATAACCTGATACATTGGCGGTCCATCGCGCGCCGGTGGAAGATTCCGGCCTGGTCTGGACCGGTGTGACAACGCATAGATTGGCCGTCCAGGCTCCGCGGGGCACTTTCCAATCAAGCACCGTATCATACACGGCATCAATGATATCCTCCGTTCCGGAAACGCCGTCGCGCTGAGCCCAGGCTCTGATCACGCGGCCGGGCGGCAGCCGCAACCGCAGCCTCCGCGGCGCGCTGGCGGGTACGGCATAACTGTAAAATCGTCCGGCTGTCATCCGGTACTCGGGAAACAGATCCGGCACCTTGCCTGCCGCCGTGCCGCTGGGCCAGCAATATTCGTCATAGACCCAGAGGCGCATCCTGCGTTTGCGCGCTTCGCACAAGGCGAATTTATACATTTCAAAATATTTTTCGGAAAGATACGGCTGAATCAACCCCACCATGGGACTGATCATGGCGGCGTAAACATGCTGGCGTTTGAATTCGTTCAACTGGCGCACAATTTCGCCTTCACGCAAATCGTCGTTCCAAAACCAGAATGGCATGAGGGTGTAGGCGGATGGAAACCCGGCAAATTGCTCTCGGGCGCGCCGCAACCGCATCATCTGGCGGCCAACTCCAATGGTTGTTTTGGGGTGTCGTTGATGCATTTTAGACCAACACGTTTCAAATCGTCCGCAGTAGGCGGCGTCTAATCGCGCGCACTGACCAGCAGCGGGGGCAATTTATCCCCCGCCGGCCCGGTAAATGCATACTGGATATTTGCGCCATCCCGCGCCACCAATTTAACCAGCAAATCGTTCCATCCAGGATGTAACACAACTTTGATTGTATGTTTGTTCAAACGAAGTATTTTTTGACCGTAACGCGGTGTACCCGCCCCACCGTAAGCATAAACCTCCCTGCCGTTAACCCATATTTTAAACGCATGATGACTCAGAAAGATTAAATTAACCGGATTATCGCGCAGCGAAGGCACAAGTGTTGGGAAGCAAATACGGGTATAAGCATAGGCGATATCCCACTTGTCACGCAGCATAAATTTTGGAAAAGCCAAATCGCCGTTCTCCGCCATGGCTGCCTTCCATGCACAACGCTTCCCGCCCGCCGTTTCAAAAA
This sequence comes from uncultured Verrucomicrobiota bacterium, assembly GCA_964463985.1. GTDB lineage: Bacteria > Verrucomicrobiota > Kiritimatiellia > JAAZAB01 > JAAZAB01 > JAXGPF01. Next base: position 10,080 of record CAYXEK010000091.1, on the reverse strand, counting down.
CCGCATCCGGTTTAAACGGCGGCGATTCCGGGGGATAAATGGTTTCCATGCCGCAATAATCCGGCGGCGTTTCCGGCCGTCTGGCGCCGGCAGGAATATAGGGCGCAGGATCGGATTCGCCAAACGGGCCAGCCAGCAACCACGATTCATGTTTGATTTCCGCGATTCTCCTGGCGTACATGCGCGCAACCCACTGCCGCGCCTTGCGCATGCGCGGCCAGAGACTCGAATCGCGCGGAGCAATAAAAACCAACTGGCATTTGCCGGGGGGCAATGTCAACGCAACCCCATCGCCATTCAAGGCCATGCCTGGCGCACAAGGCAACATTTCCAGCGCCGCCGTATCGGCCGGCAATCCCAGTTTCTGCCGCCGCAGCCCAACCCTGGCCAGGCATTCGGACATGCCAAGGTTTGAAACCACCAGCAACGCGCCTTTGCCCGGCCGGTTCCAGAGGCTTACCTTGATCTGTTCCGCATCCGCGGATACTAATTCCGCGTTGCGCCAGTAAGGCAGCCACTGGGCCTGGGTTTTGCCGAACGCATCCTGGATTCGCCAAATGGCGGCGGGTTGGTCAACTATGTTTTTGTGGCCTAATTCATACGCGCCGGCGCGCGGCAGAACATTGTGCAAAAGTCCGACAGCTTCGCCATAGTCGTAATCAGCGGAAGCAATCAGCTCCGAAAAGGTGCCCCATTGCTCAAGCCCCATATGCAGGGCGCGAATAAATTGTAAATTAAGATTGCGGAAATTGCCGTGCACCCCTTCGCCGGCGAAACAATCGGTGCCGAATTGAGCCATGCACAGTCCCGGATTGGCATGCAAACTCAGGCGCCCGCCGGGCTTGATTGATTTGACGGTGACATAGACCCGCTCCATGAGTTCGCGGCACTTCCAGAATGGGAAGGTCTGCTTGCGCGTGCCATCCGGCAGGGAATAACCGCAGCCATGAATTTGATTCGCACAAGGTTTATCCGCCCACAGCGCCCAGGCGTCAAGGTAAACGCCATCCAAGCCGTATTTTTTCATCAAGCGTTCCACGCCATGCACAATAAAATCCGGCCACTCGGAATTGAAACAAACGTGGGGCGCCCGGCGATGGCCGAGAACATCCTTGTTAACCCAACGCATCCCCCAAACCGGCCATTCCGGCGCTTCCCGCGAAAATTCAGCGCCCAGGTAAACCAGCAGTTTCAAGCCAGCCCGATGACAACGCTGCACGAGGGCGGATAGCTCTTTCGCATGCGCAGTCTCTGGATAAGAATGCTTGTCAGACCATAGTTCATGAAAAATAAGCGTGCGGTAGCCCTTGGCATGTAGTTCCTGCATCTCTTTTTGCGTAAACGCATAAAGCGAGTGATAATGATAATTACGGAAACGTTCACAGCCTTTTTCCGGTGGACGCCACGGATTGGCCAGCAAGCCGAAACTGAACGTAAACGGGGCGTCCAGCTGACGCGGCGAACGGATCATACCCAGCGCGGCATTGACCGAATTTGCATCCCGCGCCAACCGCTTGGCCCCACACCCTTGATCCCAGCCCTCGTCCGACTCGCAAAATATGCTCAATCCGCGCTTTTCAGTCCCCAACCAGATCAGGGGCGGTTCAAACGGAGCTGACCAGCCGGAATCCGGAATTTTATCGGGCGCGAAAACACGTTCCATCGGCGGCGTGTCCTGTTCCGTCGCCCAGATCAGCGAAGCCTGGCCGCGGCACACAGGCACGGATAAAGTAAGCGCGTCAATGACCAACGGTTTCAGCGGCTCTACCCGCACGTCTAAGCGCATGGCGCCGTCATAAAACAGGGTAACATCCGTTGTTACAAGCAGATCGCCGACCAAGCCGACGGCCAACCTTCTGGCGAAACGGCCAGCCGCATGGCATTCCATGGATTTTACGCAGCCTTGGCCGGAAGTCAGGTGTTTGCCTTGAATACAGGCGCTTAATACCGCCGGCCCGGCCAGCATTTTCTCGCCCTTAACCAATATCTGGCGGGGGAAAAGCGCGCCGACAAAATCATATTGGCGTTCCCAGCAGGAAAAAACATCGTGCTGCGCCGTGACCGCAACCCAGGGTTTGGGCACCTTCCCGGTTACGCCCGTTTTGCCGGTCAACCATACGGGCCCCGATTCCGCTTTTTGCATTATAAGAACCTCGCGGCTGGAAAGGTGCAATTACTGCACGACAAACATCACGCCAGACGGGGTGCGTTCGTAAGCGCCCATATCCACGCGGCGCGAGAATCGGTCGATCCGCGACAGGCCGTCCAAGTCCCGCGCCCCAACCATCCATGCTTCGTTGGTTCCCGCATTGATGCACGGCGAATTCCCGGCCAGTTGAAATTCCTGGGCGGCAAAATTTATAAATTCCGGCGCATTCGTTATATTGCCCTGCCAGGGGGTGACATTTGTCGGCGCGCAACAATAAAATATTTTGTTCGTACAACCCGCGCCAAAATATATGTCCGGCGATGTTGCCGCGCCGGAATTATAATAGACAATGCAGTTTGTAATGTCCCCGTTCATCAAACCCGCTCCGCCGCCGCGAATTCTGGAATAATTGCTGACAATGGTGCTGGCCGTTGCAATAAATCCCGTTCCGCCTAAATGCACGCCGCCGGATTCATCGCCGACATTATTATAAATCAAGCAATTGTAAACCTGTCCGGTCATGGGATTATAATTGACAATTCCTAAATCGATCCCCCCGCCGCGTTTTTGCGCGTAATTTTCATAAATCTTGCTGTTCCGGATTACACCACGTGCCCCCCCGCCATAATATACGCAAATACCGCCGCCATTGCCGCTGCCAGTAAGACCATTGGAATAACAGTTGTTACCGCGCACGGTGCAGTCGGCAAGCATATGCTCATAATCAGTTTGCGTTACGTAAAACATTCCGCCCCCGCGGCAATGCGCGGTGTTGCTCTCCACGACCGAATCAAATATCCGCAGGCATGCGCCGCCGCCGCCGTTGTTGCCCGTGTTCCCGGAAATCAGCGAGTTGCGCACTTCGATTGAGTTGTAGTAAGAGCCTAAGCCGCCGCCCACGCCCAGGTTGGCCGTTGCCACGCCTATATAACCGGTGATGGCATTGCCCGTAATCACGCAACCCGTAACCAACCCGACCGCAGCGGGGGGCCCATAATTGAAATACATTCCGGCCCCGCTGTGAAAGGCGCGATTGTCCGCAACTGTCGAACCGGAAATGACAACTTGTGAAACACCGCCCAGCGACTGATAAACATTTATGCCGCCGCCATACCACTCGCTGCTATTGTTCGTTATCCAGCAGGCATGGATGCGGCATTGGTCCTCCGCACCGGCAACATGCACGCCAATTCCGCCGCCGCCGCTGTAAATCCATCCGTTATTCGCCTGGCTGTCCACGGTATTGGCGGCAACCACACAGTTGCTCACCGTGCCGCTGCGGATAATAAATATTCCACCACCCCGGCTCAAACCGGCCGGATTGGTGAAGGATGAATTTTCACGGACCGTACTGGCGGTGATCAAGCCGCCGTTGGTCATATATACCCCGCCGCCTTCCGCCGCGCAATTCGCGATAAGCAGGCAATTAGACAACGTCCCGCCGCCATCAATCAACACGCCGCCGCCGGCCAGCGCATTGGAACCGTTGCGAATCGTCAGACCCTCCAGCAATACGTTGGAATGCGACAGCGCAAAACAACGCGAAAGACCGTTGCCGTCTACGATCGTGCCGGCCATATCAACCACGCCATTATTCCAGCTTCGGACGGTTACGGCATTAGTGATAACAACCTCATTGCCTGAAAGATCATACGTGCCGTTCGAAACGAGGATCAGATCTCCCACGCTGGCGCCAGCCTTGAAAACCGCGTTGCTGATTGTCGCCAAAGCCGTAGCCCATTGCGCGCCATCCCCGTCATCGTCGCCGGTTGGCGCCACATGCCATGTCGCCGCCCCGGCCGGCATGCCGCATGCCAAGAAAATCAAAGCCAGGCAAAAAACGATTGCGTATGAAATTTTTTTATTCATGGTTGTATCCAATCGATAATACTTCCGTTTGTTTGCACGCCTGCTTGCAGGCGCGCGACCAGCCTAATGTGTCATTTTATCCGCCAATGGCTCATCCAGAAGCATTTTCCCCGACTCGTGTATGCGTAGATGGCCGCCGACAGCCCCGGATGAATTCAAATCAATTGTATAATTCAGGCGGCCGGCTGTAAAGCTTAACTGCACCCCGGATGGAGTTGCGGCAATGCGGCTCTCCGCCATATTGGTTACCGTGTTATCCGCGACTTCCAGCAAGTGCAGGAAATAATCCTCCTCCCGCGCCGCATCCGGTTTCACTTCCACGCGCCAGCGTCCCATTGCTTCCGTCGGCTCCGTATGTCCCAGGCCGTAACGTTTCCACCAATCCCCTGTTCCCTGAGACTGCGGTCGGGCTTTATTATTCGAATCCCGGTATGCGTCAACAATCGGCCAATTGCGGCCATCGGCCCAGAATTCCTTGCCGGGGCCTCCGATTATTTCAAGCACCGCGTTTTCCGGCAGCAAAGTGCGGCAAAAAATGCGTCCGCCGCCCTGGTCGGCATAAAATTCATTGCCGCCAACAAGCTGCGGCTTATTGGCCGTGTGCAGCAACCATATTTTCGGATAATCCGCCTTGCGGGCGCGCACACGGTCGAACACAACAAAATGGTTGGGCGGGAAATAAAAAAATTGCCGCAGCATTTGCGCGCATTTGTCCGGATGATAAACCGGCGCGGCATCCAACGCCGCATACACATACAGCGCGCTCGTTGAAAACGCCAGATTCCGGGCTTCGTGCGGATGCCGGTTCTGTCCCCCGCTATTCGAGATCACCGGCCCGCTGACGCTGGAAAATTGTTCGCCATCCATGCGGATCAAAACCGCATTATGCGCGACCGTCTGATGCCGGTAATTGGCGGAATGCTCAAATGCGAAACGCACACCGGAATCCACGGCCAGATATCCGTTGCGGTATATGGAAAAATGCATCGCGTCAAAGTCGTGCCGCCGCGTCGGCGAACCGCCGCCTTCGCCGGCCGAGAAAAGCGCATAAGTGTCGTTGGTGCCGAATCCCGAAGACATAACAACCAGACCGTTGCCTTTATAATACCGCCCTGTCGGCAAATTCGTCGGGACACAAGGTTCCGGAGCGTTTTCCATTTCCGTCAAAAAGAAATCCAAAACCGGGTAATCGGTTTTTTCCGTCAAGCCCGCCGCGCGTATGCGCCGGCGCAGTTCGCCCGCCATGGCCGCGGACTGCGGATGCGCCCGGCCGAAAAAATGCCTGTAATGCCCCATCCAACTGTGCATCAATCCCGATGCGCGCTTGCCAAACCCCCAGGTGCCGCCTGAATGTCCGGCATAATTGAGATGCAGGAACTGCCCATATTCAAATGCGGGTACCATGCGCAAAATAAATTCAGGATTGAGCCCGACATGCGCCCAGTTATCCGGCAAGTCCAAGCCAAAGGCCGGCTGCCAGGCATGCATGAATGTGAAAACGGGGCCAGGCACCGATGAAAAATCATACTCCACATTTGTCTGCCAAACGCCATCCTCGCCGCTGACTTTCACCAAATAATCAAACCGGTCGCGATGATTTTTTAATCCCACCGCCAGGATGGACAGCGCGCGGAAATACCCGATATCGTCAAGCTCTGCATTCAAAACCGCCAAGCCTATGTAAAAAAACGCGCTGCGCGAATAGTAATGGGGCCAGACCGCCAATTTGCCGGCTTTCCGGGTGTTGCCGTATGCCTCCCATGCATAAAGTATCATGGCGTCAACCAGTGCAGAACGTTCCGATGGCGGCAAGTCGCTCCACACCCAATCGAGGGCCGCCGCCCAGGAAACCCGCGGGACGGCATAAGTTTGAATGCCGCCCAATGCATCCAGGCGCGGCAAGGCATCGGCTGTTACATGCAAGATGCGCCGCACTTTTTCCAGGATGGCGGCGTCTCCGGTTACAAGATAAACGAACGCAGCTTCCATTATCTGGTGATCGAGATTGGCCGGGATATTTTCCAGCGGCAAGGCGTCAATCTCAGCTTTGATTTTTTCAAAGCGCGCTTTTTCAACTGTCAGCGCGCGTTCGCGGATGGCCGGCCAGGTCTTGGAAGTGAAAAACAAACGCGGGTGTTCCGCGCGCATAAGCGGCAAATACTGCAAAACATCGCGTAAGGCTTCTATTTCAAAGCGCGACTGCAGCGGACCGCCGGCATCCAGCAGGTCCAGACCTTCCATATTCAGCAAACGCGTCAGTTCTTCATGCGCTCGAACATAATCGCGTTTTTGTAAAACACCTTTGGCTAAAACCATTTGTGTGCGCGCGCGTGATTTCGGATCTTCAGAAGCGTCGCACGCCGCCACGCAAGCCTCCGCCGCCGCAGGATAGTTTTGTTCCAGCAGATATGTTTCGGCTTTCCCCTGCCAGGCTTCCGCGCGTTGCTGCGGCAATATGCCTTTCAACGCCAATACCCGGTCAAAAAAATCGCGGATGCCTCTCGTATCCATCCCCCGAATATCTGCCATCCATATCTGCCCTTCCGCCAGCAGCGCCTTGGCTTTTTCATAATCCGATTTCGCCAGGGCCGCCGCCGACTGATAAGCCTCGCGGGCGGCAGCGGAAGTTGATTTTTTACCGGCCCGGGCAAACGCCATCTGGAATTCACTGGGTTGCGGCATCTTTATGTGCAGCTCGCGGGGACCGCCGGCGGCCAGCACCCAGGAATTGCCGCCAATGACCGCAACCGCCAGGATGTTTGTCCCGGGGTGAAGTTCCAGTTTGCATGTATGGTTGCTAACCGCAATCGGCCCTACCTTGTTGCCTGCGGGAATAGTTCCCAAAACCGGCTTGCCGTTCAGCCACCACTGCATCCACCAGTCCGCCCCGGCATGCAAACGCACGGATTGCTCCGTCTCCACACAAATGGCTGTCATCAGATACGCCGTAGGCCGGCGTGATTTCTGCCCGAAATATTCGCCCAAATCGATTATGCCGCCCGGAAACCGTAATGGCTGAGCCTTGTATGAATTTTCCGCTATGATCAGTTCTTCGGGTATCTGTTTGAAACAATCGCCAGGAAGCAAGTCGGCATCCGTGGGAGCATTGCCGCCGCGCATGTTTTCGGAAGGCGGCACAGGCCCGAAAACCAGCCAGTTTGTCGGCCAATCCCAATTTTGGTCAGCATGTCCGACACTCACGAACCAAAATAGTGCCGCAAACACAAAAAAGGCAATCTGCCGCGCGGACAATAACACAAGGTTCATGCTTAAGTTGCTTCCACTGGTATTGTTTTCGCCGGAGGAGATAATGCCGGCGCTTTATATTTTAAGACCAATCCAGCACCGCCTCGCTTGCCGGCCCGCGCACCCCCATCCGGTTGCGCGCGCAACACTCAAAATGGTTTTCACCCGCGTGCAGATTCCAGGCGTAGCGGCCGGGGATTTCCCGCCATGGTCCTCCGTCAATCCGCGCCAGATAAGCATCGAAGTCCGGGGTTTCCGTATCCAACCATACATCCAAGACGCCCGCATTACGGGTGGCTTGCATGGCGAAACCAACCCGGTTCAGGGTCCAGTAGAAGTCGCGCGCCCGCCTCCCCGCATGGGCGCATTGCCATTGCGGCGCAACGCCGGGCCCATCATAAACCAAATATCCATTCCATGGCCAAGGCCAGCGATACCCATGATTAAACGGGCGGGGATAGGGTTTTTCCAGAAAATTGTTGCGCGGGATTATACGGAACAATCCCATCATGCCCAGCAGGTTGTGCTGGCCCTCGCATAAGGCCTTGTAATCCAGGGGATGCGGATTGTCCATCCCGGGATATACGCCGATGGCCTGCGGATTGGCAGCGTAAAGGTCTTGAATTTCCAGCACGTTCAAAGGAACTTTTGTGCGCTGGTCGTAACAGTAATACTCCCGCGTCGCATCCAAATGAACCCATTTACCATACGTATTGCTCCACACCTCGCACACCTCGTGTCCGGCAATGGCAATATGGCGGGCCTGCAAACCGAAGGACAGCAACGCCTGCATCAAAGCGAGATTGCTGTTCAGGCAATAACAATCACGCCGGCGCGTTTTATAAATGTTCATCCTTAATCCACCCTGGGGGTCGCGATCCGGGATCAGGTAATCCAGCGCGTTCCAAGATATCTCGGGCAGATCAAATATTTCACGCAAAGGGACGCGATATGCCCAATGCAGCAGGCATAATATTTTTCCGAATTCGTCCCGGGCGTCCGCCACTACGCGGTCCAAGTCGAAATCCGCCCGGATTTTCTGCAACAAAGCATGGTTGTAATGTTCATATTCATACTTGAACGAAGGGCGGATGATTTCCGGATTGCGCCAGTGGCAGACCTGCGCGGCGGCGATCCAATCCGAAGCCGGTGGCTTAAAAGTCGCGGCAATCTGCAAGCCGCGCAGGGCTGGCGAGCGCAATGGGCATTCGGTCAGCAATTTAACCTGGCAACGCATAAAACGCCCCGGCGCATTGATGGCGGATCCGGGCTCCCACAACTCCCAACTATCCGCGTCGGCGGCGGCGATGACCGGGGACGCTGCCGTCCGTATGCGTAATTCTACCCGCGTATCGGACGGGACATCGGCATCGTATTCCAGGGTCAAATTCTGCACTTGCATGCCGGACAACACTGTCCGATATGGCCCTCCAGCCTGCGCCAGATCAATTACCGGGGTTATCAACCGGCCGGATGCGCGAAATCCTTCCATTGCCAGGCGGATGCAGTATTCGCCGGGAATACCCGACCAGGTAATCATCCCATCGTCCCCCACCGCGCCAACGCGGCTGGCGCCGGGCGGAGTTGCGCTGGGGTATATATATCCTTTGGCATAATGCGCGTCATTGGCAACAGCAATGCGCCAGGCGCCTGAAGCAGCGCCAGCGCCCAGGCGGACATCATTCGTACCGGGCCTGAGCCATTCCGGCGAAAATTCCAGATACAACCAGGCTACCGTGAAACCGCCGCCAGGTCGCGGTGAGCCATATCCGCCACAGCGACCATCCCGCGCAGGCAGACAAGAGTAAGAATTCCCAGCATCCGGCAGCGGCGGCAGATATTCACACTGATGGCCATTCACCTCGACTAACAAGGCCGTCTCCGGCGCCGGCGCCGCCACCAGCACAGCGAGTCGGACGCTTTTTACGTCAGTCTGCTCCAGGTAAAATGTTTTGACCGCCCAAGTCTTATCGGTAAGATCCACATAATTCAGGCCGGTCATCCCCGGCATCATCAAACCGGCAGCGGGCGCGTCATTTTCTACCAGCAAGCGGTTATCCAGTGTCAGGACATCACCGGCGCCGGCGGGCCTGATATTCTCAATCAAAGCACCGTCATATAATTCGGGGGCGGATAAAAAACGCGCGATTTTATCTCCCTCCAGCGGTCTCGACTCAGTGCTCATTATATCTGTTGTTGCCTGCATATCTGTATTGTGCAAACAAACATGTAAAATTCGCTCGACATGTCACCATCACCACGTCAAGACAGAAACCATTAATGATTAACCTATTACACTACAAAATTACACAATTTTCAAAAGAGCGAGCATACTGTAATGGGACTTTTTGAACATATTTTAACCTATTAATCGAGCAAATTTAATATAGCTTTTAAACATTAATTATGCAAATAAATATTTTTGTTGTTTTCTGTTAAGGTAGGATAATGGCCGACTGCGAAAATCACCAAGGTGGGGGGGAATCACTTTCTCCCGCTGGCAGGCCGCCAGAAACATCAAGCGGCGCAATGTACCCTGAGGTTCTGGACTATTGAGGCGTTTCGGCTCCGGATTACAGTGAAGGCTTCCAGTCTTTGCCAGGCTTCAGCGCGACACGTAGTTCGGCCGCGACACGCGGAATCCCCCCCACGCTCCCATACCCCCACACTCACACACCTCTTCTCGTGGGAGCGGCGTTAAACACCGCGATCTATCGGCTCGCGAGTCTCGCCCTCCATGCCATCAACAAATTTGTCTTACGCCCTAACGATCCACAGACCACCTTTCGGCCTGCCGGAGCAATTCCTCGGCTTGA
>CAYXEK010000090.1:7050-14480 GCA_964463985.1 uncultured Verrucomicrobiota bacterium | reverse complement strand
CGTTACCGGTCCAGCCAGCGGCCGTCGAAGAGCAGGTTGATGTCGCGCTGGATTTCCGCGCGCGTTACAAGCCAGCCGGCGCGGGCCAGGTCGAGGTATTTCTGGCTCAGGACGTCGCCGATGATGCCCCGGGAATGCCGCCATTTATAGATGAGCTGGTCGAGCACGCGGGCGTCGGAATGCTGGGGAATGAACGACAAACCGAGCATTTCCAGGCGCATGGCGGTAATCTCCCGGATGAGCGACGGGTTGTTCAGGAACCACCAGCAGCCGAATGGCAGCAGATTCTTGAACTTGCGCGCGGCCACGCAGAGCGCGTGCATGTTCTCGCGCGCCAGCATGGTCACCATGAACCGGACGTCGCCGAAATCCCGCGCCAGGTATTCCACCGTCTCCATCAAGGCGCAGCCCACGGAGTCGCCGGCAAGGACCAGGTCGGGGTTGACCAGTTTCCGTACGCCGATCATCATCGCCACGGGAATCCCGCGCTCGCGCGCGACGGGAATGGCCGCTTTGACCATGAGGTTTGTGATGCTGGATTCCACGTCGGGATAGCGGAAATCCGGCGGCAGACTGATGGCCAGGTAGCGCGCGTCCATTTTGTCGCACCACTCCATCAGGTACCGGCGCACTTCGGCCAGGGTCGGACCGGAAAGCGAGGTATCCGTCCGGTACCCCATCTGGCGCAGCCGCCCTGCCCCGGCCGGCCAGTTCATCAGGGCGCTGTCCAGGCGCAATACCGCCAGGAACCGGGAATCGCGCTGAAAGCCCCGCAGCCACACCGGCTGCTCCGCCGGATCCAGCGGATCGTTGGTCATGTAAACCTTGCGGATACCGGCCAAATCCAATACGCGGTCGGTATAGTCCCGGACATTCTGCCCGGCGAAATACTCGCGGTAGGTTTTCAGCGACCGCGCCGCGACATCCAGGCCCAGGGCGTCCAGCACCGTCAGCACCCCCCGGCAGGCTTCGGATACCGGCGAGCGTTTGACGAACAGTTCCTCCCAGACCAGTTCTGCCTGCCGGGCCTTGGGTTCCGCCAGGAAGTTCCGGCATTCCCAGTCCGGCCGGGCGCGCATGACTTCCGCCAGCAGGTAGTGGTATGTCAGCAGTTCGTCAATCCCCCAGAGCAGCAACGGCCCCATGGCGGGATCGAAGGTATGGGTATGGATGTCGGTGATGGGCGTGGATGCCATTAATTCACTGACTGCCGCGCGTATTTCCGTTTCCTGGTTCATATATCACGCCCTCTCGTCTGTGTCATCCGCGGATTATTTTTTATCCACAGATTACGCAGATTTTCGCAGATTATTTTACCTGAATACGGCAAACGGAAAATCCTCTCACCCGCCTTCGTCAAGACTACGGTGGGCAAGCCCAAGCCACCAAGAAAGCACCAGCAGGAACTGCCGCATAGCAGCATGTTTTCCTTCACCGCTCGTCCTTCGTGGCTTAGTGTCTTTGTGAGATAATAAAGCGGGTTTCCACGGGAAGTTACTGAACCTGAATTTATTTCTTCCCGCCCAATACTTCGTCAATCGCCTCTTCAAAGACCCGGATGGACTCGATCAGGGCATCCCGGGTGATCGTCAGGGGCGGCGCGATCTTCAGGCATTCCCCGCCGATGCCGACAGGCGCAAACATCAGCAAGCCTTTCTGGAAGCAGGCGACGTTGATCCGCTGCGCCAGTTCGGGATTAGGCTCCTTGGTGCCGGGTTTGACCACCTGGATGCCGGCCACCAGGCCCTTGCCCTGAGTGCAGCCCAGCACGTCCGGGTACTTCTGCTGGATGCGGCGCAATTCGGGTATCAGGATTTCGCCCATGGCGGCGGCATTGGCCGTCAGGTTATCGCGCAACAGCACCTGCAGGTTGGCCAGGGCGGCGGCCACCGGCAGGGGCGAACCGGAATGGGTGGAAGTCATCGAGCCGGGGGCATACAATCCCTGGATATCGCGGCGGCCAATCACCGCCGCGATGGGCAGCGAGGAGGAAATGCCCTTGCCGCAGGCAATCAGGTCCGGCGTGACGCCATAATGCTGATAACAGAACATTTTCCCGGTGCGGCCGAACCCGGCCTGGACTTCATCAAAGCACAGGACGATGTCATGTTCCCGGCAGAATGCCTCCAGTTTTTTGGCGTATTCCACCGGCAGGAAGTCCGGCCCGATGCCCTGGTAGCTTTCCGTCATCACCCCCGCGACTTCTTCGGGCTTGATGTTGCGGTCGCGCAGGGTTTGCAGGAACTGGTCAAAAGACTGGTTGGTGTTCTTATAGCCGTCGGGGAACGGGGTCTGGATGAAAGTCTGGTCGCTTTCCCCAAGCCATTTTTTCAGCTTGGCCATGCCGCCGGCCAGTTGGGCGCCCATGGTGCGGCCGTGGAAGGCATTGTTAAAGGAAATGAAGTAACGTTTCCGCGGGCCATGCTTTTCCATGGCGTAGGTCTTGGCAAGCTTGATGCAGTTTTCCGTGGCCTCGCTGCCGGAACTCAGCAGGAAAACCGTGTAATTGGCCGGGTCCGGCGAGAGGGACTGCAGCAGGGCGGTAAGTTCCGCACGCTGCTCGTGCACGAAAACATAGGTCGTCAGCAATCCCTGGTTGATGATCTTCATCAGGGCATCGCGTATTTCCTTGCGGTTATGGCCGACATTGGTGATCAGCACGCCGGAAGACCAGTCCAGCCAGCGGTTGCCCCAGCGGTCGCTGACGGTGATATCCTCGGCCTTGTGCCAGACAATCGGCGGCTGCCCCATCATGGATTGCGGCTCGGTCTCGCGCAGTTTTTCGAACACCGGCAGGGATTCGGGCACCGGCAGCTTGGTTTTGATGGTGCGGTACTTCGTATTGACATGCGGAACATCCACCGGGGTAAGATCGTAAACAGCCATGGCAAAATCTCCTTTTTTAGAGTGATGGCCGCTTTCCTGAACGGAAAAACGGCAATGGTCTTTATAGCAAACCGCCCTGACCTGTCAAGCAATAACCGCCCGCAACCGGCAGCCGATTGGGGGTGTGTAGCCGAACGGCGTGTCGCGCCAAAGCCAGGCGAAAGCGGGCGTTCGGCGTCCGATGCGCCATTCCGGATTGCGCCACACCATGCTTCGTCGGACTTCGCAGGGCAAGCACTGGCGCACTACAGGACAGCGGCGATTCCAATCGCGCCGGCCAATATCAGGGAGAAACCCCTCGATTGCCAATCAATATCAGCCATCCGGTGATTCGGCATGCCGGCGATCATGGAGCAACGCCGGAACGGCGGTCAGACTCGCGCAAGCGCTGGAAAAAATCACGCAGGATTTCCGCGCATTCCCCGCCCAACACCCCCGGTGTCACTTCCACCTCGGCCGCAACGAAAGGCGTCTGGGGATCGCGCGCCCCGAAGACCACGCGGGGGATGCGCGCCAGCACGATAGCCCCGCCGCACATCGGGCACGGCTCCTTGGTGACGTAGAGCGTGGTTTCGTTGAGCCGCCAATCGCCCACCGCCGCCGCGGCCTGGGTGATGGCGATCATCTCGGCATGTGCGGTAGGGTCCTTCAGCAACTCGACCTGGTTATGCGCGCGGCCGATCACTTCCGCGCCGCGGACAATCACCGCGCCTACCGGCACGTCGCCGGCTTCGGCCGCCAGGGCGGCCTGGCGCAGCGCCAGTCGCATATAATCTTCATCCTGATCGGGCATATTAGTTGCGGAATCCATGCAGTTAAGGCATAATAACCGGAGCGGGAATCAACCGCAATTGTATTTTCCGCAAACTACCGGAGGAAACGCCATGCGCTTTGGATTCTGGGAAATTGTCGCCGTGGTCGCGGTCATTCTTCTGCTGTTCGGCGCCCGGCGCCTGCCGGATCTGGCGCGCGCGCTGGGCCGCAGTTTAAGCGAGTTCAAGAAAGGCCGCGCGGAAGGACTGGCGCCGGATCAACCCGAAGGGCAACCGGACGATAAACCCCAATCATAGTCCCGGCATCAGTACGGCCATATATGCTGCCGGGATCGCGGCCGCCTGACACGCCCGGGCGCGATTGTCCATCAGCGCCGCTCCGATCAATCAATTTTCCCGGCATCGCCTGACGCGGCGGGGGATGATGTTTCCGCCGGCGGCGAGACCGTATCGGCGGCGGCCGGCGCGTCCGATGTTTCCGCCGCGGGAGATGCCGGCGCGGCGGGCGCGCCGGAGGGCAACACGGACGTTTCCGCGGGCGGCAAGGCCAGGTTGGGTGAAGATGCCGGGGCCGATGCGGCGCCGCTTGCCGGCGCGCCCGGCCAAACGGAAGGCGGCTCCTGATAATAGCTTTGCTCGGCGTATTGCATGTACAGCACCGCGCCCAACATTGCCAATGCCAGCACAGCGATTACGGCCAGGACCAGATGTATGCTTCCCGCCCCATTTTTCCCGCCATTATTGGTTGTTTTCATGGTAAAAACTCCGGTAACCGCTATCAGGGCTTCCGCCAATCCCAAGCGCCCGTTAATTGCAGCGGAGTATATGCGCTTGCCCGTCTGCGGTCAATTGATTTCGCCATCATCCGAAGCAAAAATCTTGACTTAACGGCCCGATAAAAATATATTAGACGCTTCGAATCGAAAAATTCAGCTGTAATATTTTCAAGCCGGAGCCCCAGCATGCCTACTACCCAACCCAAAGCTGCCAAATCCGCCAAGGATGCCAAACCCTGCCTGGTATTCGAACTGGACACCATAGCTTTCAACGGCGGGCAAACGATGTTTGAAGTGCTGGAAAAAATCTTCAAAACCCGTAATTTCCATTTAACCCCGGAAATTTTCACCCGGTTCGGCCTGGCACGGCCAACCCCGCGGGCGCTGAACCGCATGCTGGCGGCCATGGAAATCAATTCCGGCGGCATGGAAGCGATGTCCGCGGAAATCGCGCAGCAATTCCCCAAAAAACTGGCGCAAACCAAGCCCGTGCCCGCGGTCATGAAATTGCTGACCGAGGCTGCCCGCCAGGGCATTTCCATGGGAGCACTTACCACCTGTCCGGAAGCAGCGGCGCAAGATCTGCTTAAATCGCTGGCATTAAACGCCGAAATCAAGCTGGTCCATCTCTCAGCCGCCAATCAAAACGGCCGTCCCCGCGCGGAAACCTGGATGAAACTGGCCAACCAGATGCAAGTCGCTCCCGCACAGTGCATTGCCTTGACCAACTCCGCCGTAACTACTCAAGCCGCGATATCAGCCGGCATGCATGCCGTAGCCATTCCCGATGAATTCAGCGCGTACCAGGATTTGGGAGGGGCCGACATGGTGTTAGAAAAGCCGGCAGCCCTGCCGCTGGCGGAAATCCTGGCGCTGGCCGCGCCCGTCGCGAACAAGTAAACGCTTTATGGCTTTAACCACACAACTGCTGCTGGCCCGTGCCGGCCGCATTTCGCCTGCCATGCGCCGGGCGGCGTCGGCCGAAGGCGCCATGCCGGAACCGATCCGCGCCGCGCTGGCCGTCGGCGCCGCAGTAATACCGTGCAATCCCGCCCATACCGGCCTGCGCCCGATAGCTATTGGCCGCCGGTTCCGTACCAAGGTAAACGCCAACATCGGCCGTTCCGGCGAAAAATCCACCGTCCGCCAGGAATTGCGCAAAATCCAGGTCGCGCTGGACGCCGGCGCGGATTGCGTGATGGATCTCAGCGTCGGTCCGCGGCTTGGCAACCTGCGCCGCCGCCTGCTTGCAGCCTGCACCGCGCCATTCGGCACGGTGCCGGTGTACGAAGCCGTATCGCGCACCGGGGGGAAAGTGGAGCGTTTCGATCCGGATGTTTTAATGGATGTCATTGCCGAGCAGGCGGAACAGGGAGTGGATTTCATGACCCTGCACGCCGGTTTGCTGCGCGGATACATTCCGCTGGCCAGGCGGCGCCGGGCAGGAATTGTCAGCCGCGGCGGCGCCATCCTGGCGCACTGGATGTCCGCCCGCCGGCGCGAAAATCCGCTGTTTGAACGCTGGGACGAAGTCCTGCAAATCTGCCGGAAGTATGACGTCACGGTCTCGCTGGGCGACGGCCTGCGCCCGGGATGCATTGCCGATGCCGGCGACCGCGCCCAATTTGCCGAACTGCGAACGCTGGGCGAACTGGTGAAACGTTGCCGCCGCGCCGGCGTGCAAGTCATGGTGGAAGGCCCCGGCCACGTGCCCTTCGATCAGATTCGCGGCCAGGTGCTCCGGGCGCTCCGCGTCTGCCGCGACGCTCCCTTTTACGTGCTGGGCCCGGTAGTCACCGATATCGCGCCGGGCTACGATCACATCACCGCGGCGATCGGCGCTACTGCCGCCGCCGCGGCGGGCGCCGCCCTGCTCTGCTACGTTACGCCCGCAGAACACCTGGGACTGCCAGATGCCGCGGAAGTGCGCGAGGGAATCATCGCCTTCCGCATCGCTGCGCATGCCGCCGACCTCGCCAAGGGCCTGCCCGGCGCGCGCGCGCGGGATGACGCCATGAGCGACGCCCGCGCGGCTTTTGACTGGCAGCGTCAATTTCAACTGGCCCTGGATCCGCCGGGCGCCCGGCAGATTTTCTCCCGCAAGCAACCCGGACGCCGCGGCGCGACTGCGGACCACTGTACGATGTGCGGCGCCAATTTCTGCGCCTTGCGCCTTTCCGCCAGCCTCCGCAATTCCGGACGGCGGAAGCGCCAATCCGCCAGCCAGGCCAGGTCATAACATGCCAGCAATGAACAGCGGCACGCCAGCGACACCATCCATCGAGGAACTCCTGGAAATCATGGCGCGCCTGCGCGCGCCGGGCGGCTGCCCCTGGGACCGCGAACAGAACCTGCAATCCCTCAAGCAATACCTGGTTGAGGAATGCTACGAGGTGATTGACGCCATTGACGGCGGGCAGCCGGACAAACACGCCGAAGAACTGGGAGACCTGCTGCTCCAGATCGTGTTCCAGGCCCAATTGCAGAAGGAAGCGGGGCGGTTCGATTTTCACGATGTCGTGCGCCATATCTGCGCCAAGCTGATCCGCCGCCATCCGCACGTTTTCAGCGATGTGCGGGCCGACGATACCCGCACGGTGCTGCAGAACTGGGAAACCATCAAGGCCGCCGAAAAAGCCGGCCGGGGAGACGCCGCCGGCAATGAGCCGCCTTCCATTATCGGCGAAGTTCCCCGCCACCTGCCCGCCCTGCACAAGGCGCACCATATCCAGAAAAAAGTGTCCCGTATCGGCTTTGACTGGGACAAGGCGCAAGACGTCGTCGCCAAGATCGAAGAAGAACTGCAGGAAGTCAAACAGGCGCTGGCCGACGGCAATGCCGCCAATGTGCGCGAAGAAATCGGCGACCTCCTGTTCGCGGTTGTCAACCTGAGCCGTTTCCAGGGCATCAACGCCGAAGAGGCGTTAAACCGCACCGTCGCCAAATTCACCCGCCGCTTCCGGCAGGTGGAGGCCCGGGTGCAAGCCGGCGGACG
>CAYXEK010000090.1:0-6950 GCA_964463985.1 uncultured Verrucomicrobiota bacterium | reverse complement strand
TTGCGCAGGATCACCAGGCGCTGCGCATAACGTCCCACGGGCAGAATCATCCGTCCGCCCTCCCGCAGTTGCTCCACCAGGCGCGGGGGTATTTCTTCCGGCGCGCAGGTGGCGATAATCGCGTCGAAAGGAGCATGCTCCGGCCAGCCCTGGTAACCGTCGCCCTCCCGCACTTCCACGTTGGCGCAGCCCGCTGCGGCCAAGGCGCGGCGCGCATGCCGGGCCAGTTCCGGAATGATCTCGATGGTGTAAACCCTGGCGCCGCAGCGCGCCAGGATGGCAGCCTGGTAGCCGGACCCCGTACCGATTTCCAGGACCTTGTCGCCGGCCCGCAGCGCCAGTTTTTCCGTCATGTAAGCGACAATATAAGGCTGGGATATGGTCTGGCCATGGCCGATGGCGCAGGGATGATCTCCGTAAGGATTATCAACACGGCGCAGATAATCTTCAGGGATGAAAGCATGCCGCGGCACTTCCCGCATTGCCGCCAGGACCGCCGGATTGGTGATGCCGTAGTCCGCCAGCTGCTGCAGCATCGCGGCGCGGTACCGGGCGTAAACCGTTTCCGCCGCGCCGCCGGCCGGAGCGGGCTCCCGCGCGCAGCAGGTCCCGGCCAGCAGCAGCAAGCCTGCGCCGCTGAGCGTCAATCCGAATAATTCCATGTACCCCATGCCGCCATCATAAACCCGGCGGAGGAAATGTCAACCGGGATGTTCTGGGGCATGTCGGCATCAAATTGCCGGCAGAGGCGGCAAATCTTTGAATCCCGCACCCCTGTAGCGCCGAACTGCGTTCGGCGTCCGGCGGCCGGCATCTGATGCGCCAAGCACTGGCACACTAAGATACAAACTCCCAGGCCAGCAACGCCAGCCCGGCCAGGAGCAGGTAATACCGGAACAGACGGAAGGAATGCGCGCGGAAGAACCAGAGACAGAACCGGATGGCCAGCAGGCTGACGCCGAAACTTGCTCCGAACCCGGCCAGCATCAACCCGGGCGGAATCGCCGCCGGGGAAGATTGCCACACCGACGGCGCTTGCCATACCAGGGCGCCTGCAATCGCCGGCACGGCCATGTAAAACGAGAACCGCACCGCGCCGGCGCGGTGTTGGCCGCGCAAAACCGCGGCGCCGGTGGTCCATCCCGAGCGCGAAGCACCCGGCAAGAGCGCCACCGCCTGGGCCATTCCCGCCCAAAACGCATCGCGCCAATTAAAACTTTCCAACGCGCGCCCGCCGGATGCGCGCCGCGCCTCAACGCGATCGCACAGCCAGAACCACAACCCGGTGCCAATCATGCTCAAACCGGCATTGACACTGCTGCGCGCGCCGGCGGCGTCTTCCAGAAAACGGGAAAGGCACAAGGCGGCGATTACCGCCGGCACGGTCGCCAGGATCAGCATCCAGGGCAGGCGCCGGTAAAACAACGGCGCCCGCGCCGGCTGCAGCATGCCCTGCGCCGCCTGCTTCCACTCGCGCCAGAAATAGAGCAGGATCGCCGCCAGGCTGCCGGCATGCAGGATGATGTCGAAAACCAGGCCGCCTTCGTCGGTCCAACCGCAAAGCCGGCGCAGGATAACCAGGTGGCCGGAGCTGCTGATGGGGATAAATTCCGTCGCGCCCTGCACGCAGGCCAGGATCATGGCCTGCAGAGGAGTCAAAACATTTTCCATGGAGCAAATTTTAAAACTAACGTTTTGAAGGTGTTAAGGTTCAGCGGTTGATGGAGGTTCAGGGGTTGATGAACTCTCGACACGCGACACCCGGCACTCAATACCCGACACCCCTCACCAGAGCGAAGGCAGCACCGGCTGGAATCCGGGACCGATGCCGTCAATATCGCAAATAACCTTGCCGGCAAGATTGCGGATGCGCAAACGGCCAACTGAAGATTGATATACCGCCAGGTCGTAAATGCCGTCGCCGTCATAGTCGCCCGGCACCGGCTGCCAGCCGGCGCCGCCCCAGACCAGGCCTTCTGCGATAGAGGCATGCTTGATCAATGACCAGACCGACCATATGCCGTACACCGGGTGATAGACTGCCAGATCGAAAATACCGTCGCCGTCGTAATCGCCCGGCACGGGATGGTAATCGGGAGCGCCGAAGGCATACCCCCAGGCGATCTGGCGGCCGTCGGCGGAGAGAATGTACCAATAGCCGGCCGTCTTGTGATACAGGGCGCAATCCGCGGCGCCGTCGCCGTCGTAATCGCCCGGCACGGCGATATAATCCGGACCGGTCAAGGTCTCGCCCCAGACAATCGCATCGCCGCCGGCGGCGGGAATAATATACCAGTATCCGTTGTTTTCCTGCGCGTACAAGGCTCCATCAAACCTGGTATCGGCGTCATAATCGCCGGCCACCGGCCGCAAACCCGGCCCGCCGAAATACACATCCTGGCATAAAATCTTCATTTTCTGCACGGAGGCGATCATCCACAAACCGGCCTGTTCGTTATACAAGGCGGCATCGGCATAGCCGTCGCCGTCGTAATCGCCGGCCAGCGGACGCCAACCCGGCCCGCCGAACTGCGCCCCGCCGACGATCCATTCCCAGTTGGTCTTGCCGGC
This sequence comes from uncultured Verrucomicrobiota bacterium, assembly GCA_964463985.1. Classification (GTDB taxonomy): domain Bacteria; phylum Verrucomicrobiota; class Kiritimatiellia; order JAAZAB01; family JAAZAB01; genus JAXGPF01. The sequence goes on along the minus strand of CAYXEK010000090.1, from coordinate 4,379 downwards.
CAGGTAATTCAAGTAACGGACCAGTGATCCTATGTACCAGGCGCCGGAATCGGCATGATACAAAGCCACATCGGAAACGCGATCCGCATCGTAGTCGTTGTAAATGAAGGCGCCGGTGCCCGGCACCACCACGCCCACTCCGCGGGCCACGGTATTGGAAAGCAAGGCGCCGTTATAGAACTGGGGATGCTGGTTGGTATTCCTCAAGGTAGTTTGTTCCGCGGCATAGTCATGCAATTCCTTGAAACTGTAATTTCCGTCCAGATCGTGATCGAGGGTGGTCTTGCCGCAGGCTTCCAGCAGGTAGCCGGTGTAAAGGCCGTGCGCGCCGATTTCCGAGCTTAGTTCATCAACATCGCAGGCGGTCATGAAGGCGATGTTATCGCCGAAACTGCGCGGCAGGGACAGTCCCTTGGCGCGGTATTCGGCGGTTTTGATCCGGCGGTAATGGCTCAGCACCCGCTCGACGAACGGCCAGTAAACCGGCCGACCGTCCTTGAACATGCCGGCGGAATGGCAGGTGTCAATGATCAGCACCACGCGGGTATCCGTGCGGAACCGCGCCAGGTCGGCCGCCAGCTCGTAATCATAATAACTGTCGTCGTACGCGCAGATGAAGGTGTCGTCCCCGTCCATGCCGCCATGGCTGGAATGCGTATACAGGATCAAATCGCCGGCGGCGGCCCCTTCGGCCAGGGCCTGCAGGGAATTGCGCAGTGTGCTTTTGGTCGCCTGGCGGTCGGCGAACATCTGGATATCCGACGCCGCCCAATGGTTGGACGGATCGCCCAGCAGCATTTCTTCCTTGATGCCGTAAGCGTCGTTGGTGCAGGCTTCCAGGGGCGACGGCTGGCCGCCGGGATAGGCCGGCGAATAGTTGTCAATCCCCACCACGACGGCATCCCGCACCGCGGATATGGGAATGATGGTTGAACCGCACCAGCCCGAATCGGTATTGCTGTAATTGGTGCTCACACCGTAGGAATTGCGGGACTTGACCTTGTAATAATAAGTCGTGTTGGTCATTACGCCGTAATCCTGGAACACGGTCGAGTTGTGGTTGGTGACGACAATCGCCGGATTGTTGGTGCCGTGGCTGCGCCAGAGGTCATAACCCAGCGCCCCGCCGGCGCTGTCCCAGGAGACCTGGATATAGTTAGTGTAAGCGCCGTCGGTCGCCGTCAACCCCGCGGGCGTTTCCGGCAGGCTTTCGGTGCTGGGGCCGCTGATGAACGTCAAGGTCAAATCGTAGCTGACAGCATGGCGGTCTTCCGCGTCCTTCAGAACCAGCGTGTACTTGCCGCCGGCGGTCAAAGCCAGATTGGTGATGGCGGCCGTCTGCTGGAGCAGGTCCGTGGCCTGCGCGATCAATTCGGCGTCCGGCCCGTAAAGTTCGAGCACCGGGTTCAAGGCCGGCGTCCTTTCCTGCATGACGACGGAGATCACATCATCCGGAACGGCGTTGAAAAACGCCACGTCCAGGTCGCCGGGCTTGTCAATGGCGCCGGATTTGGTTTCGCCGTTGATAATCAGTCCGATATCCTTTTCCTCGCCTTCAAGCTCGCCGGGAATCTTCGCCATGGACAAAACATACGGCCCGCGGGAATTAAACAGGTCGTTGCAAGCCACGGTATAAATGCCCGTCTGGGTTAAAATCGGCGAGGTGATTTCCGCGCGATATTCCGGCGTGTACACATTGGTAACCAGCTGGCCTTCCGGATCGAAAAGCTGGATGGCCGGCACGAGGATGGCCTCGCCCTGGCCCATCCGGATCTGTATGCGGCAGGGATTGGATATGGCGATCATGCCCGGGTCCAGGTCCGCGCCCACGTTGATGGTGCCTTCCAGCGCCTGGCCGCTCAGGATGGGGCCCACGTCCAGGTCGTCGTAAGTCGGCGGCTCGTGGGGCATGCGCAGGATTGATACGCTGTATTGCAGTTCGTTGGAGTAATTCGCCAAAGCGCCCGGCAACATGACATGCATGGTATGCCAACTGTAGTTGGAAATGCTGATTTTCAGGTCCTGCTTGGTAAAAGCATCCGTCAACCCGTCGGCAATCCAATCCGCGGGCGTGGCCGCCAAATTGCTGTACACGCTGATATCCGGCACGTACGGCACATTGTCATCCTCGCAGGCCAGGCGGATGAGCACCGTCTCCCCAGGCCGCGCGTCGAAGTAGTACGGATCAACCGTATTATTGGTGGACAAGGTATCCGTAAAATACTGCCCGGACTCGATCGGGCCTGCCGCCGCCGGCCCGGCCGCCGCTCCGATCAACGCCGCCATAATCCAGCCAGTATTCCGCGCCAGCAATCTTGTGAAGGTTTTCATAGGCATTGCTCCATCCCCGGCAAAACCGATAACCATACCGCATGTTTGAAGTTTGTCAAGTTTGCCAGGCATGGTCAATCATAATTTCGTCTGCCCTGGAATGTTATGCGGACGGCGCGCTGAAAAAGCTTGCTTTCCGGCTTGAGATTGTTAATATCGTCATTAATCAGACAGATGTAAGTCGGGCGCTTGCGCTGGCAACGCCCTCATTTTTTATCCGTAAGGGGGGGACCGCCATGAAAAAACGAAAAATCTGCATAACCCAACAGGACCAAGCGCGCCTGGAGGAATTGCTGCTGACCGCCGGCAACGAGCGCGAGCGCGCCGACCTGGCGGAAATGGCCGCCGAAATCAACCGGGCGTCGGTAGTGGAAGCCAGCCGGATTCCAGCTTCCGTGGTCACCATGCATTCCAAAGTTAAGCTGCAGGACCTGGACACCGGCGAAAAGATGGTGTTTACGCTGGTATTCCCGGATGAAGCCAATATTGAAGCCGGCAAGATTTCCGTCATCTCGCCAATCGGCACGGCCATCCTCGGATATGCCGCCGGAGATGAAATTGCCTGGAAAGTTCCCGCCGGCACCCGCCGGATAAAAATCGAAGAAGTGCTTTTCCAGCCCGAAGCCGCCGGCGAACACTGAAGCGCCGCCGGTATGGCGGCGGGACGTAATTGAACGCGGTTTTGCGCGCGCGGACAGGCACGTCCGGCGCCCCGCATGCAGATGGATATTCCATGACCTTGGGCGCGGTTGATTTATTGTTTAATATGGCGGTCATGCTGTTTTGGATGCGCGCCTTGGAATCCAACCGGCAGACCGCGCTGTTCAATCCGTACCTGTCCGGAATCCGGAATTTCACCCAACCCGTGCTGGATGCGCTGGCGTGCTTGCTGCCCGGCCGTTCGCCCAGGCTGGCCGCCATCCTCTGCTGGCTGGGTTTGATAGTTTTCCGCGGCATTTTGCTGCCGCTGGCCAACCCCGAATCCGTGAGCCAGTTGTGGCAGGTTCACTGGGGTTTTATGGTTTTTTCTCCGCGCGCCGACCTGCCGTGGCCGGCAGCCGCCGGAATTATTTTCAGCCTGGCCTCGTTTGCCGCCTTCCTGTTCCAGGCCTGGATCCTGGCTTTGATTTACGCTGCCGTCAAAAGTCCGGAACAGCCGGCGGAATTTCTGCGAGCCCTGGCCGAACCCTGGTCTTCCCGCGCCGGGTTGGCCCGTCCGGCCATCATTCTGGCCGGCGGCGCGGCGGCGGTCATCTTGCTGTATGCGGCCGCCGGCGGCGGGCCGGCGCCGGAACCGTCGTTCTGGACGCGGCCGGCATGGTGGATTATGCGGGAGACTGTCAACGGCGTGGCTGCCGCGGCAAATGTCCTGATCGCTGTGCGCTCGCTGATGATCATCGCGCTGATCGGCTCCTGGGTAGCCATTTTTGGCGGAGGTGATACACTGATGGCGGTCTGCCGCGATTGGCTGGACTTCCTGCTGGGCCCGTTCCGGCGTTTCCGTTTGCAGGTCGCCATGCTGGATTTAACGCCCATCATCGCCTATATGGCGCTCGGACTGGCGCATTTTCTGCTTTACGGGTATGCGTTGCGCATGATTTTTTTCATTGTCATCAACTCCTGACCAAACCAGGACGATTATGTCCGCCGATGATCATTGCATGCTGGAATTGCACATTGTCCCGCGGGCCAGCCGGACGGAAATCCAGGGCTGGCACGGCGCGGCCGTAAAAATACGCTTGCAGGCCCCGCCGGTGGACGGCAAGGCTAACCGGGCCCTGCTGGAATTCCTGGGCAACGCCTTGCATCTGCCGGTCAGCCGGCTGAGCCTGGCCGGCGGCGCCGCCGGCCGGCGCAAGCGGGTGCGAGTGGCGGGACTATCCGGGGCGGAAGTGCAGCGGCGGCTGGGATTGCCGCCGCCATGATCCGCCCCAACCGCAGCCGGCCTTCCGGTCGCAGCCGGCCCCCCGGTTCCCGGCCGTTTATTTTGCAGGGGGGCGCATCTGCGACCAGTTACAACATGGAGCGTCCAAACACAGAAACAGCCC
>CAYXEK010000089.1:0-14641 GCA_964463985.1 uncultured Verrucomicrobiota bacterium | reverse complement strand
GGGAAGGAGCGCAATCTATGCAAAAATTCGGATTTGACACTTTGGCGCTGCATGCCGGGCATGTGCCGGACAGCGCTACCGGCTCACGTGCGGTTCCGTTATACATGACCACATCCTACGTCTTCAAGAGCGCGGAGCATGCCGCCGATCTCTTTGCGTTGAAGGAATTCGGCAATATCTACACCCGGTTGATGAATCCCACCACCGATGTGTTCGAAAAACGCATGGCGGCCCTGGAAGGCGGCACAGGCGCGCTGGCAGTGGCTTCGGGCCAGGCGGCGGTTTCCTATGCCCTGCTGGCCATTACCCGCATGGGCGACGAGATTGTCGCCGGCAACAATCTCTATGGCGGCACTTACCAGCTGCTGCATCACGCTTTCCCGAAAATCGGCCGGACCGCGCGCTTTGTGGATTCGCGCGATCCGGAAGCCTTCCGCCGGGCGATCACCCCGCGCACGCGCGCGCTATATGTCGAGACCATAGGCAATCCCAAGCTGGACGTGCCGGATTTCGCCGCGCTGTCCGAAATCGCACATGCGGCGGGATTGCCGCTGGTGGCGGATAATACGATCGGCGCCGGGCTGGTTCAGCCGCTGGAGCACGGCGCGGACATCATTGCCAGTTCCGCCACCAAGTATATCGGCGGGCATGGCACGTCCCTCGGCGGGATCATCGTGGATGGCGGACGCTTCTCGTGGAACAACGGCAATTTCCCGGAATTTACCGAGCCCGACCCGAGTTATCACGGCCTGGTGTACTGGGATGCCTTCGGCAACCTGCCGGATGCCGGCAATCTGGCATTCATTCATAAAACGCGCTTGACCCTGCTGCGCGATTTCGGCGCCGCCATGAGTCCCTTCAATGCCTGGCTGTTTATCCAGGGACTGGAAACGCTGCGCATGCGCCAGGAACGGCATTCGGCCAACGCCCTGGCCATGGCCCGGTGGCTGCAAGGCGACTCCCGGGTCAACTGGGTTTGCTACCCGGGCCTGCCCGGCAGTCCGGATCATGCCGTCGCCGCCCGATATCTGAAACATGGATTCGGCGGCATGGTTGGGTTCGGCATCAAGGGCGGAATGGAGGCCGGCCGCCGATTCATCAATTCCGTCCGCTTGCTTTCGCATCTGGCTAATATCGGCGACGCCAAAACCCTGGTAATCCACCCGGCCTCCACCACGCACCAGCAATTGACGCCGGCCGAGCGCCTGGCTACAGGCGTCAGCGACGATTACATCCGGTTGTCCGTCGGCCTGGAAGACGCGGCGGATATTCAGGCGGACATGGATCAGGCATTGCGCCAGGCAACGCAATAAATCCGCGGGGAAGGAAACGGCGAGATGCAACTGACGGTGAATGGCGACAGCATGGATTACAACGGCCGGCCGCGCCTGGCGGATTTACTGGCAGAGGTCGCTCCGGGCCGGCGTGTGGCGGTATTGGTAAACAGCCGCGTTGTCGCTGCGGCGCAGCGCGCGGAGCAGGGACTGCGCGAAGGCGACCGGATTGAAATCCTGGAATTTGCCGGAGGCGGTTAGCCGTCCCGGCGGCGGCATCCCGGCCCGGATTGACGGCGCGGATCAATCCCATATTTCTGCCTTCTGCGATGGATAAGACGTTGACAGCGGAACAAACTGCGCGGTATGCCCGGCACTTGACGCTCCCGGAAATCGGGCCGGACGGCCAGGCGCGCCTGCTGCAGGCGCGCGTGCTGGTTGTCGGAGTGGGGGGCCTGGGTTCCACGGCGCTTTATTACCTGGCGGCGGCGGGAGTGGGAAACCTGGGGTTGATGGATGACGACCGGGTTGAAGCGCATAACCTGCAGCGTCAGATTCTGCACCGCACCGCGGATATCGGCCGGATGAAGGTGGAATCCGCCGCCCGCGCCGTGCGGGACCTCAACCCGGACGTGCGGGTGGAATTGCTGCCGGAGCGCTGGTCGGCGGCGACACCGCCGGCCTTGTTGAAGCGTTACGACTGCGTCGTGGATGCCACGGATAATTTTGCCGCCAAGACGGCCATCGCCGATGTCTGCCATGCGGCGGCATGTCCGACGGTGCACGCCGGAGTCGACCGGTACAACGGCCAGGCCCTGACCGTTCTGCCGGGCCGCGGGGCGTGTTATCGGTGTCTTTTCGACGAGCACCCCGGCCCGGCCGACGATGCCGTCCCGGCCGGTCCGCCTGGATTTGTGCCAGGGCTGCTGGGATGCGTTCAGGCGGCGGAAACCATCAAGTATTTGCTGGGCATCGGCGAACTGCTGGTCAACCGACTCCTGCTGTTTGAATCCCTGGCCATGCGCTTCCGGGTGGTGGCGGTATCCCCCAATCCACATTGTCCTTTGTGCGGGAGATGAAGCATGATGCAAGCCGTACTGGCAGATATCACCCAGCTTCAAGCGGATGCAATTGTCAATGCCGCCAACCAGACGCTGCTGGGCGGCGGCGGAGTGGATGGCGCAATTCATCGGGCTGCCGGACCGGAATTGCTGACGGAATGCAAAAAACTGGGCGGCTGCCCAACCGGCGCGGCCAGAATTACCCCGGGGTACCGCCTGCCGGCCCGGTACGTCATCCATACGGTCGGCCCGGTCTGGCGCGGGGGCAGGGCGGGAGAGGCGGAACTGCTGCGGCAATGTTACCTGAATGCGCTGAAACTGGCTGCGGCTCACGGTTGCCGAACCGTTGCCTTCCCGTGCATCAGCACGGGAGTATATGGATATCCCGGGGATGCGGCCGCCGGAATTGCCGTGCGGGCCTGCGCCGAATTCCACCGCGATCATCCGGAGGCTCCCTCGGTAATCTTCTGCTGCTTCAACCGGGATGATTTAGAGCGTTACCGCGCCTTGCTCGCATCCGGCGAATTCGATTAAAGGCGCATCAGCATTTCACGGGGCGATGCCGCTTCCACCAGGTTTTCCGGGCAACCCAGCCGGCTGTACAAACGCCGCGTCCAAATGGACGGCTTGGCGTTGATGAAGCCGATCCGCCGTGGCGCCGCGAGACCCATGGCATGTGAGATGTCCAGGAAGCGCAGCGCGTTCAGGAAATAGGCGCCCTGGCGGTGGCTGGAGGGGATCCCGTCCAGGATTGCGCCGGCCGTTTGTTCATTCATGATGACATGGTACAACGCCGCTACGCCGGCGTCGCCGCGGCCGTAAAGGTAAGCATGCCGCTTGCGCATTTCCGGCAGATTCAGCGCCGCCGGCACCGCCAGCTCCAGGTCTTCCAGCATCAGCATGAACGGCGTCATGCCGACATAGGCGCCCGCGCGGAGCAGCGCGCCGGCTTGCGTGGCGCAGGCGTTGAAACCCGAGAAACGCGGAACAATGACGGCGATGGTGTGCCGGACATCGTCCGAGAGCCGCATCAGCACATCGCGGGCGTTTTCCGCGGTGTCGGCAACTCCGATGACAGCCTTGTCGGACGGCTGGGGAGGGGTCAGGGTTTCCATCCAGATTTCGTTGTCCCCGAAGGCGGCGAGGTATTTCCGGTAATTCCACACGCCTTTGATCCAGTCGCCCAGCTGCTTGAATTCCAGCCGCGCCGTCATGTCGAAATTCCGCATCAGGTTTTCGCGGATGGTCTTGCAGGTCCCGTGGCGCAGCGCCGGCCAATCTTCCGGCCTGGCCGGCAGGGTTAGGGCGCCCGTCCGGCTCAGCAACTCCGGCAATTGCGCCATGCGGTTGGAAGGCGGCGCGCCCTGGAAGAAACAGGTCTCCGGCTCGGGAATTTCCATCTCGCCCAAGCCCAGCCGCGGACGGGCCTCGCCGTAAAGATGCTCGTCAAACCATTGGTTGATGCGTTCGACCGATTCCGGCTGGTAGCCGTGCGGGCCGTGGTATTCGCAAAGCTGGCATTTTTCCGGCTGGCCGAGATGCTGGTAAAACTTCCGGATGCCTGCATGCAATTCCCGGTATTGTTCTGGCGAAAAGTGCAGGTCTTCCATGGCAAAACACAGGAGGAGCGGACGGGGCGCAAACAGCCAGCCAAACTCGATCGGGTCGCGTTGGAAGAGGTTGTGATAAAACATGCAGTCGCAATGCGTCAGCAGGTGCTGCCGTTCAAAGAGGTATTTGGGACGCACCACTCCGCAGGAAGAAGCAACGGCTTTGATCCGTTCGTCGGCTGCCGCCAGGAAAAAACTGTGGGCGCCGCCGCCGGAATTGCCGGTGACCCCGATTTTATCCGGATTCACGCCCGGGGTGTTCTCCAGTATGTCCAACGCGCGGATGGAATTCCACAATTCGCCGCCCGCGGCGGTGAAGCCCATGGATACCCAGTCCGGCCGGCGGTGATAAAAAAGGCCATGATGGTCGCCGGGATTGTCGCCCTGTTCGAAGGTGTCAAAACCCATGCAAACATAGCCGCGCCGCGCCCACATGATTGCATGGCGCTGCGAAAAATATGCGCCATGCGTGCTGTGTCCGCTGGTGTATAAAACCGCCGGGACCCGCGCGGCCGGCATGGGGTCGGGGCGGTAAATGCAGGCGCTGTTCCAGCAGTCCGGCAGGATTTGCCAGGCGATTTTCTGCATCTGGAAGCCCGGGCCGCGCCAGACGCTGCCGTCGCGGAATTCCGCGCTGCGGTAATCGGGCAGGGGATCCAGCCCCATGGACTGAAAATATTCCCGGACAAGCCGCGGCCGGATTTTCGTCCAATCCGCCCGGCTGGGAACGCCGGCCACCGCTTTGTCGCCGATTTTGCCGGCGGTTCTTTGATAGTAATCCCAGAGCGATAAGTTCATTATTTTGCCTGAATTTATGGGTGATGATAAACATGCCGGCGCGGATATTCCCGCGCGCGCATCCAGTTAATAAGTAAAACTTTTTTTGCCATCCTTGTCAATGCGTTAAATTTACTGAAAACTCGTATTATATGCTTGATTATCAGCTGTTACTCGGGTAGTCAGGAGTTACTGCGCGTTTAATCAATCACTGGAGAATGGCCATGTCAGCAAAAATCAAGGCGACAGTCTGGAACGAATTCCGGCATGAAAAAAACAAGGACGACGTGCGCCGGATTTATCCTGAAGGCATGCATGCGGTGATTGCCGAAGCGCTCCGCCGGGACGGCGGGTTCGACGTGCGCACGGCCACCCTTGACGAACCGGACCACGGCTTGGGCGGCGATGTGCTGGAAAACACCGACGTCCTGATCTGGTGGGGCCACACGGCGCACCAGGCGGTCAGCGACGAAATTGCCGCGGCGGTGCAAAGGCAAGTGCTCAACGGCATGGGCTTGATTTTGCTGCATTCTTCCCACGCTTCCAAGCCCGCGCTGCGGCTGCTGGGAACCAACTGCACGGTCAAATGGCGGGTGGCCGGCGAACGCGAACGCCTGTGGAACCTGGCGCCCAACCATCCCATTACCGCGGGATTGGACGATCATTTTGAACTGCCGCAGGAAGAGATGTACGGCGAACGCTTCGACATACCCGAACCGGACAAGCTTATTTTCATTTCCTGGTTCGAAGGCGGCGAGGTGTTCCGCAGCGGCTGCGTCTTCGAGCGCGGGCATGGCCGCATTTTTTATTTCCGACCGGGCCATGAAACATATCCGACGCTGCATGACCCCAGCGTGCAACGCGTAATCTTGAATGCCGCCCGGTGGCTGGCGCCTCTGCGCCGGCTGGACAACGCGCGCAGCGTGTGCGTGCGCGAGCCCCTGGAAAAAATCGGCGGCGCGGGTTAGCCTGCCGCATTCAGGCTAGAACCGGAACACCTGCCCGAGCCGGCGGCCCAGCAGCCGGCCGGCGCAGACCAGGGTCAACAGCAGGAATGCCATGCCCCAAACCCCCAGGGCGGCGGCAATGTACCGGCCATCGCCCAGGATTTGCGCCAGTTCGTAGAGCGCCTTGGTGATAGGAAAGTGCACCTGGCGCTGCGCCAGCATCAGCGAATCGGAAACTTCCAGCATGGCGAAACTGAAAGCCAGGATGCAGCCGGCCAGCAGATGCATCCGGATGGCCGGCAGGGTAATGCGCCGGATGGTTTGCGCAGGCGGCGCCCCCAGCGAGGCGGCCGCTTCTTCCAGCGCGGGGGGCGTCTGTTGGAACCCGGCGGCAATTGCCCGGGTCATATACGGCAGCCGGCGCACCGCGTAGGCGATAATCAGCAAAATCGCGGGATTGGCGCCGGGATTGAACGGCGCGAGCAGTCGGCCCGGCTGGCTGAGCGCCAGGTAACCGAAGGCCAGGACGATGCCCGGCACGGCCAGGGGCAGCATGGCCAGCGTATCCAGCCAGTTGCGCCAGCGCCATGAGGTGCGCGTCAATGTGTAAGCAATCGCCAATCCCAGGGCCAGGTCCAGCGCCGTGGCCGCCGCGGCGTAATGCAGGCTGTTACGGATCGAGGGCAACGTCAATTCATGGCCGAGCGCTTGCAGGTAATGTTGCCCGGTCCAGATGGACGGGAGCGCCGTGCGATACCAGGCCTGGCTGACGCTGTTCAAAATTACGCCCAGGTGGGGCAGGGCGCCGAGCAGGAATACCAGTGTGAAAAACCCGGCCGCGCACAAACCGGCGGCGCCGGTCAGCCGGCGGGGCGGCGGCGGCGGACCGGGCCGGCTGGAAAAGGACTGGCCCGTCCGGCCGAACAATCCGCGGGCCGCGGCATACAACAACGCCGAAATGGCCAGCATCACCAGCACCAGCGCGTATGGGACGGGACTGGCGCCAAGATCGCTCAAGCCATTGTAAATCTGGACCGCGGTCACGCGGTTGTAATCGAACATGAGCGGCGTGCCCAATTCCGTAAACGCCCAGATGAAAACGATGATCCCGCCGGCGAACAGGCCCGGCATGATCAACGGCAGCGTCACGCGCCGGAACCGGCGCCAGCCGACGCAACCCAAATTGGCCGCCGCCTCCGTCAGCGAATGGTCCATTCCGCTGATTGCCGCCTGGGCATTCAGATAAAAAATCGGGTACAAATGCAGCGCGGCCGTTACCGCCACCGCCCAGAACCGGCCGCGGGCCAGCCAATCCACGGCATGTGCCCAATCGCGCACGCCCAAATGCGCCAGCAGCGCATTCAAGGCTCCATACTGGCCCAGGATGTGGCGCATGCCGATCGCGCCTACAAATGGCGGCAGGATCATCGGCGCCAGGATCAGCGCGCTCAATGCCGCGCGGCCGGGGAAATCGCAACGCGCGCCAAGCCAGGCCAGCGGCAGTCCCAGCGCTATCACCATGCCGGTGATGACGCAGGCCAACGCCAGGCTGTTGAGCAATCCTTCACGGTACAGCGGGTTGCCCAGCGCGTCGCGGATAAAAACCGCGGTCAAGCGGCCATCGAGCAATACGGCGCCCCGGATGGTTTGCAGAAGCGGCCAGACGAAAAAAACCAGCAGCACCCCGGCCGCGATCCAGGCCGGCCAGCGATTGAATTTTATCTTCATTCTGAATCCGTAACGGGATGTTTAGGATTATGGCGGTTCCGCCAGCTTGACAGTCTGCCGGTATTGATTAAGGAAAAACATCATCCATTCCCGCGCCAACCGGATTTCTTCCGTGCGCGTGACTGGCGGAGCAGCGGCGGCGGCATGCAATGCGCCGTAACCGGCATCCGGCGGCAATTGGAAAAAAGCTTCTGCGGCTTCCGGCGCCGCCGCCGGCCCGCCGGCGCGTTGAATGGCCGTCCAGGCGCGCGTCAATTCCGGCTGCGGGTCCAGGCACATTGCCCGCATCAGCATGCGGATGCGCCCGAACAATGGCGCCGTCCATTCCGGGCGATAGACGAATCCGCCGACCCGCTCGTACGGCCGGGCATCGGGATCGGACATGTAACGCTGGTGCCCGGAACCGTACATGTCGCGGCGCGCCGGCAGCCGCCGCAAAGCGTAACGCGCGGGCCCGCCGGGCGCGCCAGGCCGGTAATTCCATAGTTTCTGCCCTGCCGGGCTGAGGCAGAATTCAACAAACCGCTCGGCAGTTTCCAGGTGCGGCGCGCCGGCAAGAATGCTGATCGGATCCACGGATATGCTGGAACCGGCTGCGGGTGTCAGGTAATGCAGGCGCGTGGAATTTTCATTGCGCAGGATGGTTTCGCTTTCAAACCGGCCATAAAAGTCAATGCACATGCCGGCCGCCGCGTTGCCCTGGGCTACGTCCATCGGCACCATGCTGGCGGCGTCGGTGAAGTAACGGGCATTGGCGCCGATGCGGCGGAGCAGCGTCCAGGCGCGGCGCCAGCCGGCTTCCAGATCGTCCACGGACGCGGCTTCGGCAGTTATGCCCCGGTCGCGCAGTTCCGCCGCCATTTCCGCCTGGATCAGCACTTCAAACGCCTTGTTGATTGAACCGCTTTTGGTTGGATCGGCCAGTGCCAGGCGCCGGAAATAACGGCTGTCCGCCAGGTCGGCCCATTGCGCCGGCGGGTCGGCAATGCCCAACTCCGCCAGCACGTCGAGATTGCAGCATATGCCGAAACTGGACAGGCAGCAGCCGAACCAGAGGCCGGCCGGGTCGCAAAACGTTTCGCCGGCGTACGCCGCCGGGATGACCGATGCCGTAAACCATTCCGGATGCGATTGGCGGATGCGCGACGGCTGAAGCTGGCCGCGGCGCGTCTGGCGGCCATGGTCGTACTGGCCGCCGCCGAAAAACAGGTCAATCCCGATGCCCGTCCGCCCGGCCTGCCTGGCGGCCATGAATTCCCCGTCCAGGTAGCGCGCGATTTCACTGGTGCCGCCGATGTTGCGCCAGTCAATCGCCGCCGCGCGGCCATAGCGCTCCCGGTGCCACCGGCCAAATGCCCGGTCAAATTCAAAACGCACGGCCTCGTTGTGGGGGCTGATGATCACCAGCGGACAGACTTCGCCCGACAGCCGCTCCCCGGCAGGTTTCAGCCGGAACGGCACCAGCAGCAAAATCGCCAGGCCGGCCAGCAACAAAATATTTATGGTTTTGTCGTTGATGACAGACATGAAAAATCCGCAGATTACGCCGATGGCCGCAGATTAAAGACATTTTATCCAACAAATTCCAGCCGACCAAACGATTCCGGCCGGTGGAAGTCGGGCCGGGGATGATCCACCGGCGCCCATGTCAGCCAATGCGGATGCGATGTTTCATCGCCGCATTTGTAAAAATTCGCGCGCCAGACAACCCCCGGCGCCGGGGCCGACAGCGCCGGCTGATAATTCCGTAAAATATCCAGCGGCAAACGGTACTCCACCATCCAGACGGTGGGCGCCGTTATTTCCGGAACAACAATCCGTGGCAGTTGATGGAATTTTGCAATGCGGGCGCAATCTGCCGGACTGACCCGCCGGGCCTGGCGCGGCTCGGTTTGCCAGTGCAGCAGCAACGCGCCGCCGCAATTCATTTCCAGGTTGAAATAGCCGGCGCCGGTATCCGGTCCCGGCGTGAAAAAAAACTCCACGCAACTGTCATGGCATACGGGGCCCTGGAATTCCGCTTCCACCGCGGCCCGCACGTAACGGTCGGCCACCCGGAAAACAACGTAAACCGCCTCGCTGTCGTAGGCGGCGCGGAATTCCGTCCGCGGAAAATGTTCCGGCCGGCTGCCCATGTAATGCTCCAGGAGGGCGGGGGCCGCCCGGCGCCAGGCAGGTTTATCCCATTCGCCGTTGATTTCCGGCGGAGTTGAAAATTGCGGCGCGTGGTAAATCATGGCGGATGGCGCCGGACGGTCTGCGGTGTTGGCCTGCTTTTGCATACTGTTTTCCTGTTTTTGATTCACCTGCGATGTTTTGAATGCGCGGCCGCGCCGGGCGGCGTTTGCGACGCCCCGGCAGTATGGTGGAAAATGAAGGGGTTTTCAAGCGCGATGTGCAGAAGCCGGCAGCATGCCCGCCGCCAATATTCCGGCCGGAGCAGGGGATGGATCGTTCAAACCGACGAAGATTTTTCCGGGGATGCTTGCAGTATCCAGGCAATAATGCTAAATTAAATAAATACGTTAAAAACCATCTACCGCACCGGCGCAAGAATTGCGTGTGGGCAATTGAAATAAAATACGTTTTCCCATGAAAAACTGGCAATTCATAATTTTTGCGGCCATGGCCGCGCCCCTTGTATGCGCGGCCGCGGAAACAACTCCGGCCCGCCGCATACCCATGGACGGCTATGCCGCGGTAGTCAACGATCGGGTGATCACCGTCCGCGAAACATTGACCGCCATGCAGCCGGTGGAACGCCAGTTACAGCAATCCTTCCGGGGGGCCGAACTGGCCGAACGCGTGGAAGCAGCCTTTACCAACTCCCTGGAAGCTTTGATCGAGCGGGAATTGATACTGGATGCTTTCCGGCGCATGCAGGGAACCATTCCCGACAATGTGGTCAACAGCCGCATGGATGAAATTGAGCGCACGCGCTTCAACGGCAGCCGCGCGGAATTGCTCAAGGCGCTGGAAGCCGAGGGTTTGACCATGGACGAATGGCGCGAGTCGCTCCGCAGCACCATGATCATATCCTACATGCGCGAACGCGAAGTGGAGGATAAGATTATGGTATCGCCCCAGGCCGTGCGCGATGCTTATGAATCGAAAATCGAGGAATACCGCGTGCCCGATCAGGTTGAACTGCGTTTGATCGCGCTCAACCGCGGCCAGACCCCCGAAGAGCAGGCGGTAAAATTAAAGCAAGCCGGGGAAATCCGGCAGCGCCTGCTGGATGGCCAGGATTTTGCCGCTCTGGCAAGCCAGGTCTCGGAAGGAATCAAGGCCGAAGACGGCGGCTACTGGGGTTGGGTTGACCCAACGACCCGGCGGCCGGAGTTGGCTGCGGCCATCAAAACGCTGGAACCGGGCGGCATCAGCCCGGTGGTGGCGGCCGATGACATGCTGTACATAGTTAAACTGGAAGGACGCCGCGCCGCCGCCCAGTTGCCGTTTGAAGAAGTCCAGGATAAAATTCGCGACGAATTGCGCCGGCAACAGGCAAAGCAATTGTATGACGAATGGATTAAAAGATTGAAACGCGATGCCTACATCCGCCGGTTTTGATTTGAATCAAAAGCCTGGCGGAGCTTATTCCAGACTTGGGCCTTGATGATTCTTGCTGGTCATTGGATAGGACAATTTCCTGTTTGTGCAAAATTCGGTTAAAATCCTGGGCATCACCCTGGGCGATCCGGGCGGAATCGGCGCCGAAGTCGCCCTGAAGGCGGTCCATGCCCGCGGCATTGCCCCGGGCGCGAAACTGCTTTTGATCGGACATGCCGGTTTGGCTGAATATTACGCCCGGCGGCTGAAACTTCCTGCTCCGCATGCCATCGCCCGGCTCCCTGCCGATGCGGAGGAACGTCGGCGCCTGCCGCGGGTCAGCCTTTGGCAGCCGCCTGCGCCAGGGGCGCGGGACAGCCAGACATGGCAGCCAGGCCGGATATGCCGCCGCTACGGCTGCCTGGCCGCCGCCTGGGTTGCGGCCGCAGCGCGGGCTTGCCTGAATGGTACGCTCGACGCCATGATCACCGCTCCGCTCTGCAAACAAAGCCTGGCTTTGGCCGGCGTGCCTTTCCCGGGGCACACGGAATACCTGGCGGATTTGACGGGCGCCGGAAATTTCGCAATGATGCTGCTGGGCGGACCGCTGCGGGTAGTGCTGGCTACCCGCCACCTGCCGCTGGCGCAAGTTCCGCGCGCGTTGACCACCGCCGGGATAATTGCGGCCGCCCGGCTGGCGGCGGCCGCCATCGCCTGGCTGGATGCCGGGAAAAATCGCCCGCCCGGCGCGCTGGCGATTTGCGCGCTGAATCCGCATGCCGGCGATGGAGGCGTGCTGGGCGATGAGGAAATCCGGATTATCCGACCGGCTATCCGCCGCCTGCGGCGGCTGGGACTGGATGTCGCCGGCCCCCTGCCGGCGGATGCTGTTTTTTACCAGGCGGCGCGCGGTCGTTATGGCGCGGTTCTGGCCATGTATCACGACCAGGGCTTGGGCCCGCTGAAAACCCTGGCGTTTGACACCGGGGTGAACCTGACCCTGGGCTTGCCGATCGTGCGGACTTCCCCCGATCATGGCACCGCCTTCGATATCGCCGGCCGGGGCATAGCCGATCCGCGCAGCATGCAGGCTGCCATCAAACTGGCGCATGCGCTGGCCTGCCGCCCTAATCCCTGGCGGGAGCATCGGCAATGAATCCCATGTCGCTGGCCGATGTCCGGAAATTCTGGCTGCCGGAAGCCCGCCATCCATCCAAACGCCTGGGCCAGAATTTCCTGGTAGACGCCAATATCGCGCGAATTATGCTGGACGCGGCCGAACTGACCAGCGCCGACTTGGTGCTTGAAATCGGCCCCGGCCTGGGCGCGCTGACCCGGGCGCTGGCGGAGCGGGTCGCTTGTGTGGCAGCAGTGGAAATTGACCGGCGCCTGCATGCGCACCTGGCGCGGGAATTGGGCGACCTGACCAATCTGCGCCTGATTTGCGCCGATGCTTTGAAACTGGACTTGAACCGGATCTTCGACGGACAGGATTTCAAATTGGCGGCCAACCTGCCGTATGCCTCCGGCTCGGCCATCCTGGTGAATTTGTTGCAGGCGCCACACCCCCCCGCCGCCATGGCGGTTACCCTGCAATTGGAAGTCGGACAGCGCCTCGCCGCCGCTCCCGGCCGCGCCGATTACGGTCTCCTGGGGCTGTGGGCCTCGTTGCATTACGAAACCGCGCTGGTCAAAATCGTATCGCCGTCATGTTTCTGGCCGCCGCCGGCCGTCAAATCCGCAATCGTACGCCTGCGGCGCCTTCCAAGCCCGGCGGCGGCTTTAAGCGACCGCGCTTTTTTCTTCGCATTGACCAAGCAGGCGTTTGGCCGGCGCCGCAAGCAATTGGGAGCCGCCTTGCGCGGTCTGCCGGTGTTGCGCGGTCTGCCGGCGGCCGGCCTGGCGGCATTGCCGGCGGCGGTGGGGATAGACCCGCACATCCGTCCGGAATCGCTGGGGGTAGCGGAGTGGGGACGGCTGGCGAATCATGCCGCCACTTTGGTGCGCGCGGCTGGCGCGGAATGAATCCGCCGGGAATGCTACGGCGGCATTCAGCGCACGGACAATTCCGCCCAGGCGCGCGGCAGGCAGTCAATGATGTCCATCGCGGTAAAGCCCGCCTCGGTACGCTGGAGCGCGGCATGATCGCCTGCGCGGCCGTGCAGATATACCGCCGCGCGCGCAGCATCGCCGGCCGGCAGAGTTTGCGCCAGCAGTCCGGCCAGCAAACCGGCCAGCACATCGCCGCTGCCGCCCTTGGCCATGCCGGGATTGCCCGTCAGGTTGACCTGCAAAGGCGCGCCCGGGGCGGCAACCAGAGTGCCGGCTCCTTTAAGCACCACGGTTGCGTTAAACCGCATGACAGCCGATCGGGCGGCGGCAAACCGGTCGGACTGGACAGTTGCCGTGTTGGTTTGCAGCAGCCGCGCCATTTCCCCGGGGTGCGGGGTCAGCACCGCCGCGCCGCGCCGCGCGCCCAGCATTTTCTGTTGCGCCGGATCCATTGACAGGACATTCAGCGCGTCCGCATCCAGCACAAGCGGACCGCAATAACTTTGGAGCAATTCTGCCAGCAGGCGTCCGGTATCGGGATGGGCTGTCAAGCCCGGCCCGGCCAGTGCGGCGGAAAATTTCCCGGCATCCGCCAATTGCGATCGCGCCGGATCATCCAGGGCGTCGATTGAACCGGCAGCGTTTTCCGGCAACCCACAGACCATGGCCTCCGGAACCGCAGCGGCTATCTCGGCGCGGATGCTGCCGGCTGTCCAGACGGTCACCAGTCCCGCGCCGGAGCGCAAGGCGGCGCGCGCCGCCATGATGGCGGCGCCCGTAAAGCCGCGCGCTCCGGCAATAACCAGAACATGTCCGTAATTGCCCTTATGCGCCGCGCGCGGCCGTCGGCGCGCCAGGAATGCAAGATCTGCAGGCGCAATCAACCCGGGCGGCGCATCCGGGCCGACAGGCGGAAGTTCTGATTCCGCCGGGGGCGGAATGCCGATATCAGCAACGGCCAGGCTGCCGACGTAGTCCAAGGCTGCCGGCTGCAGAAGGCCGGTTTTAGGCAAAGCCATGGTGATGGTGCAGTCGGCGCGCACGGCGGCGCCGGCCGCCGTGCCGTCATCGGCATTCAATCCGGACGGCACATCCAGCGCGACCACCCGGCTGAGGTCATGCTGGCGGTTGACGAACTCAATTGCCGCTGCCATCACGCCCTGCGGCGCGCCGGCAATGCCCGTGCCCAGCAAGCCGTCCACTATCACCGCCGGCGGCCGGCCGTTAAAGCCGGCGCCAGGCTGATTCAATTCGCCGGACTGAACCCAGCCGCCTGCCCGGGTCCATGCTTCCGCCGCCGGCATTTCAAGCAGCGGGACTCCGGCATTGATCATGCGCTCCAGGTGAATGCGGGCATGGCCCTTGACTTGCGACGCGGTCGCTGCCAGCCAGACTGCTACCTGCCGGCCGCGAGCGTGCAAATGCCGCGCCGCGGCAAATGCGTCGCCGCCGTTATTGCCATGCCCCGCCAGCAGCAGAATCCAGGACGACGGCCGGCCGGGGCAGTCGCGCGCGCCGGCGAATATTTCCGCAGTTTCAGCCGCAGCCCGCCCGGCGCGATCCATCAGAACCGCGCCGGCAGTCCCGGCGGCGATCGTCCGCCGATCCAACTCACGCATCATCGCGCTGGAAACAGTTTGCAT
>CAYXEK010000088.1:0-14938 GCA_964463985.1 uncultured Verrucomicrobiota bacterium | reverse complement strand
TCTCATTGCAGGGACAAGCATTTTTTCGTAGCAAATATTTTCGTGTTGCGTGTCGCGTGTTGCGTGTCGCGTGTTGCGTGTCGAGTGTCGCGTGTTGCGTGTCGAGTGTCGCGTGTTGCGTGTCGAGTGTTGCGTGTTGGAATGCTTTTATGGCGGGATGTTCTGGCCCAAAGTGTTACCTGAATCCGTGACGGGATTTCATTTTTATTAGATAAAGATGTGTGAAGCAACCGTTTACGATATATTAAATAGTCACCAGAAGTACAACCCGTTAGATTAAAGAAAAGAGCGCCCTCCGGGCCTCATCACGGATTCAGGTTAGTGTTAAAGTTGCGGGATGACGCAAGCATCAGCAGAGCCGCCGTGAGTTGAATTCGGTTTCCCTGCGCATCGAAGGGATTCGAAAAGACAAGGCAAGCTTGCCCCAGATGCGGGCGCTCCGGGAGCGGGGCTAACCTTGTGGTTGCCCCGCTGCCGGGAAGCCCGCCCGAAGGGCCGCCCGTCAGCGGGCGGTAGATGGGGCAAGATCTCCGCCTTGTCCGCCATATCCTTGGCGGCGGCGGGCGTCGTACTTTTCGAACCGAATTCAACACACATGATGAAGGAAAAGCTAAATTAGGTTGCGAGCGCAAGCTCACGTCAGGGAAAGAGACAGCATGCATAAAGTACTGATTATCGGCGCGGGCGGCGTCGGCGGCGTGGTGGCGTACAAGTGCGCCATGGCGCCGGAAGTTTTTGCGGAAATCTGCCTGGCCAGCCGGACGCTGGACAAGTGCGAACGCATCCGCGACCGCTTGCCGCGTCCGATTGACATCGCCCGCGTGGACGCCGACAACCCGGCGGAAGTGGCGGCTTTGATCCAAACCCACCGGCCGCGGCTGGTGATGAACATGGCTTTGCCTTACCAGGATCTGTCCATCATGGAAGCCTGCCTGGCTACCGGCGTGGATTACCTGGACACCGCAAATTACGAGCCGCCGGACGAGGCCCGGTTCTGTTATCAATGGCAGTGGAATTTTCACGAGCGCTTCCGCGAACGCGGCATCATGGCGCTGCTGGGATGCGGCTTCGATCCCGGCGCGACGAATGTCTTCTGCGCCTACGCCTTGAAACACTATTTCGATGAAATCCATCAGGTGGATATCATGGACTGCAATGCCGGCGAACATGGCCGGCCTTTTGCCACAAACTTCAATCCCGAGATCAATATCCGCGAGATCACCCAGCGCGGCAAGTATTGGGAAAACGGGCAGTGGCGCGAAATCGAGCCTTTATCGGTCCACCGGACATTTAACTTTCCCGGTATCGGTCCCCGCGAGATGTATTTGATGTACCACGAGGAACTGGAATCGCTGGTCCGGCGCCTGCCGGGTTTGCGGCGCATCCGGTTCTGGATGACCTTCAGCGAGCAATACCTGACGCATCTGCGCGTGCTGCAGAATGTCGGCCTGACCCGCATTGATCCGGTCATGTATGAAGGCAAGCCGATCGTGCCGCTGAAGTTCCTGAAGGCGGTGCTGCCCGAGCCGACGGCGCTGGCGGAGCATTACCGCGGCAAGACCAACATCGGTTGCCTGCTGGAAGGCGTGCGCGACGGCCGCCCCCAGAAGGTTTACATATACAACATCTGCGACCATGCCGCGTGCTACCGCGAGGCGCAGGCCCAAGCCATTTCCTACACCACCGGCGTCCCCGCCATGATCGGCGGGATGCTGATGCTTACCGGCGTCTGGCGCGGTCAGGGAGTGTTCAACGTCGAGCAATTCGATCCCGACCCGTTCATGGAGCAAATGAACCTCCGCGGTTTGCCCTGGGTGGCGGAGGTGCTTGATCGGTCCCCGGAAAATTGTGAGCGGGTTTAACCGCCCACAGTCTCGAACCGGCCGTTGCGGAACTGCACCTTGCGTTCCGGCAGGCGGACGGCAAAGGCCTGGGGATCGCGGCCCAGCAATTGCAACGGGTTGGCGAAGCCCACCTGCCACAGTTCGGATTCCGACAGGACGTTCAGGGAGGCCAGGTGGTTCATGCATTGGAGCATGGTGGCCGAAGACCCGGCGAGGTAGGGGGTGCCGGCGAAGCCGATGCGGCCGTTGGGCTCCAGCACTACCTGGTGCCCCTGAAAGTTATAGTTGCCCGGGGGCTGCCCGGCCAGATCGGTGGCATCGCTCACGACGGCGAACCGCCGCAGTGTCTTGGCGCGCAATGCCACCCGTATAAAAGGCTCGGGCAGATGGTGCCCATCGGTGATGCACATGCCCCAGACGTCGTCGCATGATAAGAGCCACCACAGCGGGTTCTGGTGGCGGTGAATGCTGTTGGGCAGGCCGTTGCCGAGGTGCGTACAGGCGCGCGCGCCGGCCTTGACCGCGGCTTTCAGCGACGCCTCATCCGCCAGGTGGTGCCCCATGGATACCACGGCGCCGGCGCCCGCCGCATGCTTGATCAAGCCCGGCGCGCCTTCGACTTCCGGCGCCAGCGTCAGAATGGCGATATGGCCTTCAGCCCATGCCATGAACTGGTCAAACAGCTTGAGATCCGGCTTGCGGATGTGTTCCGGCGGATGGGCGCCGCGCGCGCCTTCCAACGGCGAAACAAACGGCCCTTCAATATGGAGGCCGAGGATGTGCGGTTCCAGTTCCGGATCGCGCATGGCCTGGGCAAAAAGCGGCAGGTTGCGGCGGTAAACTTCCATCGGGCTGGTGACGATGGTGGGGCAGTAGGCTGCGGTGCCGGCGGCGGCCAGTTCCCGTGTGGCCTGTCGGATTTGATCCAGGGTCAGGTCGGGCGACGAGAAATGCACGCCGCGGTGGCCGTTAACCTGCAAGTCAATCAATCCGGAATAGTGCATGGTGTTGTTCCTTGATAGTGAGCCAATTGCGAAAGTCCTGACAAAAAGGTCGGGGTGGAACCCGACCCTCCAAAAACGGGTTGGTTTTTCCATTTGGAGGGACGAATTCCATGTCGTCCAATGCTTTTGAAACTGGCTCCAGTGTGTTCAGTGTTTTTTCTTCCACGGCGGAGTATCCGGCAGCAATTTTTCGAATTCGGCGACCAGGCGTCTTTCATATTCGCCGGCGTATGCGCCGGCCAGGAATTGATCGTATGCTTCCTCGTAAAAGTGCCGCCACGAGGCTGCTTCGCCGTCCGGGTTGATGGGGAAAAAGCAAGCCTGCACCGCGCGCGCCGCCCGGTAATCCCCGGGGGCGTCGCCGATCATGAGCACCTTGTCCGGCGGGTAACGCCCGCCGGCCGCCATTTGCAAGTGTTCGGCCTTGGTGCCCAGTTCCTGGCCCGCGATGATGGCGGCGTATTCCAGCAGGCCGTTTTCTTCCCATTCCCGCACCAGAGCCTCGGTGGGGGTCTGGGAAACGCAGATGGCGTCGGAATGGCTCTTGATTTTTTCAAGGCTTTCGCGCGCCCAGGGAAACGGCGGTACGTTTTTGACCGTGCGGGCAATCTCGGCGTTGACGGCCAGGCTCCATGCCAGCATCTGTTTCAATCCCGGATCGCCAGTGGCGGCGGCGGCTTTTTCCAACTCGCCGTTGCTCAGCGGCACGCCGGAATCAATGAACCTTTTCAGGGATGCAAAGTCGGGCAGGGACACACCCGCCGCCGACACTTCCGGGCGTTCCCCCAGCAATTCCATGGTCAGCAGCAGGCATGGGAACCGATTCTGCCCCCGGTGCCGGGAGTAGAGATTGACGAATTCCGCGGTCTCGCGGACGTATTTTTCAATCTTTTCCAGGCCCCAATGCGCGACAATCAACTTGTGGAAGCATTGCTTCTGCTTGATTTCCATGGTGGGGAAGACGCAGCCGTCGGAGTCTATCCCCACTAATGAATCATGCCGCGGCTGGAAATTTTCCAGGTCGGATTTGGTATAATGGCGCATGGATACTGCTGGCTCAGACGATATATGTGGAAGCCGCTGTCGTGCCGCCCCGCCCCGTCCAGTTGGTATGGAAGAATTCGCCGCGGGGCTTGTCCACGCGCTCATAGGTATGCGCGCCGAAATAATCGCGCTGCGCCTGGAGCAGGTTGGCCGGCAGCCGCGCGCAGCGGTAGCCGTCAAAGAACGCCAGGGCGGCGCTGATGGCGGGCATGGGAATGCCCATGTTGACCGCCGCCGCCACCACGCGGCGCCAGGCCGGCTGGGCTTGTTCCACTACATTCTGGAAAAATGGATCCAGCAGCAGGTTGGCCAAACCGGGATTGCGGTCGAACGCCTCCTTGATCTTGCCCAGGAAGGCCGAGCGGATGATGCAGCCGCCGCGCCACATCAGCGCGATGCCGCCATTGTTGAGTTTCCAGCCGTATTCCGCGGCCGCCGCGCGCATGAGTTGGTAGCCCTGGGCGTAGGAGATGATTTTCGCGGCGTACAGCGCCTGCTTCAAGTCGGCGACCATCTGCCGGCGGTCGCCGCTGAATTTTTCCGCGCGGCCCTTGATCTTCTGCGAGGCGGTAACCCGTTCTTCCTTGAGGGCGGAGAGGCAGCGGGCGAACACCGCTTCGCCGATCAGGGTCAGGGGCATGCCGGCATCCAGCGCCGCCATAGCTGTCCACTTGCCCGTGCCTTTCTGGCCGGCGGTATCCAGGATCTTGTCGAGGACTTCCTCGCCGTTTTCATCCCGGTAATTGAGAATGTCGCGGGTGATTTCGATGAGGTAGGAATCGAGTTCGCTCCTGTTCCATTCGGCGAAGACCTGGTGCATCTCCCGGTTGCTCATGCCAAATCCGTCGCGCATCATCTGGTAAGTCTCGCAGATCAGCTGCATATCGCCGTATTCAATGCCGTTGTGCACCATCTTGACGAAATGTCCGGCGCCGTTTTCGCCGACCCAGTCGCAGCAGGGCTCGCCTTTGTCCGTCTTGGCGCAGATTGACTGGAAGATGTCTTTGACATGCGGCCAGGCGGCCGGGCTGCCGCCCGGCATCATGCTGGGGCCAAGCAGGGCGCCTTCCTCGCCGCCGGAAACGCCGGTGCCGATAAACAGCAGCCCTTTTTCCTCCAAAGCCTTGCAGCGGCGCATGGTGTCGGGAAAATGGCTGTTGCCGCCGTCAATGATGATGTCGCCTTTGGACAGGAGCGGCGCAAATTGCTCGATCGTGGCATCCACCGCCGCGCCCGCCTTGACCATGATCATGATTTTGCGCGGACTTTTCAGATTGGCCACGAGTTCCTGGGGTGTGTGGCAGCCGATGATTTTTTTGCCCTTGGCGCGGCCGTTGACGAAGTTGTCCACCTTGGACACCGTCCGGTTGAAGACGGCGACCGTGAACCCCTTGCTTTCCATGTTCAAAACCAGATTTTCCCCCATCACCGCCAGACCGATCAACCCCATGTCAGCTTGTTGCATTTTTGTTTGCTCCTTCCGCAGGTTTACCTTCCAAAAAAGCGGAAAAGCCATAGTAATTTGCATTTCAGATATGTCAATCTTAAACGCTATCTTAAACAATATCGCCGGCAACAAAGCCATGATCCGCATGGTGTTACAGCCGGGGAATTCCTGCCGCGGGATTCAAATTCCGGGGAAGAGCAGGTGCAGGCGGCAGGGGCCGCGCGGGGGACGGCCGGACTCAGCGCCGCGCGCGGTGATGCGGCGGGCCTGGCGGGCCAGTTCCGCGTCCAAATCCGCCTTGCCGGTTGGCGTTTCGATCAATACGCGCGCCGCCCGGCCGGTTTCGTCAAAGTCCAGCAGCAGCACGGCGGAACAGGGAGCCGCCGGGCGCGGCAGGGCGTCGGCGTCAACCTGCGAGTAATCCAATTCCAGCGCGGGATCGGACTTGGTCAGGCTGATTTCAAAGGGCAAACCGCCGTCCGCCGCCGGCGCGGCCAATTGCGCGGTGTCCGGCGGATCAATGGTATGAATCCTGAAAATATTGCTGCCAAGATAATCCCGGAATAATGTCCAATGCCGCTGGCCGTTAGCATTCAAGATACCGGCGCCGGAATCCCGGCCGGCGCCGGAATCTCCGTCCGCGTCAGGCAGCGGCAGCAAT
This sequence comes from uncultured Verrucomicrobiota bacterium, assembly GCA_964463985.1. Taxonomy (GTDB): domain Bacteria; phylum Verrucomicrobiota; class Kiritimatiellia; order JAAZAB01; family JAAZAB01; genus JAXGPF01. The sequence continues at coordinate 8,938 of CAYXEK010000088.1, read as the reverse complement.
GCTGAGGTCTCCAGGGGCGGGACAACCAGATGCTCGCCGTTTTCCGGCGCCAGTTGCGCGGGGGTGCCGGGCAGCGCAATGGCGGCGGGCGACCAGATGGCGGCGTATTCGGCGGAAGTATGCGCGCCGTAAGGCAGGAAAAACACCTGCGGGGAGGCCGGCTGCGGCCGCGGCGCCGGCGGGCGCCATTCCGGCCAGAACCAGATGCCGGCCGCCAGCATTGACAGCGCCGCCAGGCAAGCCGTTCCCAGGCGCCGGGCATACAGGTGGTCGGGAATCATGGCAGCAATTCCTCTCCGAAAGCCGGACGGATTGCCAGATTTATTTGGCGGATGCCGGCGGCCATGGCCATGTTGATCACACGGATTACCATGCCGTACTGTACGCGCAAATCCGCTTCGATGGACAAACCGGCCTGGCGGTTGCGGTGCGCAGCCTGGTTGAGCGCGAATGCCAGTTCTTCCAGCGGGATGCGGTTGTCATTGAAAAAAATCAAGCCCTCCTGGGTCATGACCAGCACCATCGTGTTGTAATGCGTGCCGGCGGTGAATTCGGATTGGGGCAATTGCAGGGTGATGCCCGGCCGCAGCACCAGCCCCGATTTCAGGATCAAAAACATCACCGCCAGCAGGGCGACATTCACGATCGGCACTACCAATCCCAGCGGGCCGACGGTCAGCCGCCGCTGCGGACGGTAACGGCGCCAGCGCTGGCGCTGTGATGCGGGCTGAATTTTGCTGAAATCGCGGGCATTCATGAATTGTTTTGTAACTGGGCCACCAGCGTCAGGATATCGCCGGCGGATTGCTCCATGTCCAGCGCCAAAGCGTCAAGTTTGGCCATGATCAAGCTGTAGCCCAGCATGGCGGCGATGGCCACGATCAAGCCGGCAGCGGATGTCAGCAGGGCCAGCCACATGCCGCCTGCCAGATCGGCCGCCTGGATCAGAGGTGCTTTCTGCTGGATGATCATCAGCATCCGGATGAGGCCCAGCACCGTGCCCAGCAATCCCAGCAGGGGCGCAGCCTGGGCGGCCAGCGAAAGCATAACCGTGCGCCGTTCCATGCGCCCGATTTCCATCAGCGCCGCCTGGTCAATCGCCTGGCGAACGGCGTCCGGGCCGGCGCGATACTGCTGGATGGCGGCGCGGGTGATGGCCGGCACCGGGCCGGGTGTTTCCTCGCAAATGCTGAGCGCCTCGTCAATGTTGTTGCGGTTGAGAATATTGGCGATGCCCTTGAGGAAATCCGCGGATTTGATGCGCGCCCGGTGCAGGTGAAACAGGCGCTCGAGGAAAACGGCCAGCGCGGCCGTTCCGCACAACAGGATCAGCCACATCAGCGGGCCGCCCAGCATGATAAAGGTCAGCATAAGCGCTCCTCAACCTAATAAAAAAACATCCATTGTTCCAGCCGGATTTTCCGGATGCGTTCCGCGGCGTCATGGCTGGCGGCCACCTTGGCGTCCACCACGCGCTGGTAAATGGCCGCCGCTTTCCGCCAGGCTTTTTCTTCTTCCATCATGGCGGCGGCGTTAAAGGCGGCACGGGTGAACCATACCGCGTTTTTGGCCCGGCTTTCCGGGTGGTTGAAGAAATTGTAGACGACATTCATGTAATTCTCGAAAGCGGCGCCGGTTTGCCCCGTTTTTTCCAGGCAGCGCCCGATCTTGTATTCGGCCTGCATCCGGGCGGCCGGCGCGACATCCGCCCGGTTGATAATCATGCGGTAAGATGCTATGGCTTCCGCGTAGCGTTGCGGGTCTTCGGAACCGAGGGTAAACTGGCTGTCGCCCTTGCGGAACCAGGCGCGCTCCGCCAGGTAGCTGTCGGGAGACTGCTTGATGATTTCGTCGAAAATCAGGATCGCGCCGGCGAATTCGCCCAGTTCGCAAAGGGCTTCTCCCTGGTAAAACCGGGCTTCCGCCTGCTTGGCGGTGTCGGGATAACGTCGGATCAGCAGCGCAAAATGCTCGTTGGCGCGCCGGAATTCCTGCTGCATCAATGCGGCGCGCCCGGCCCAGAAGAGGGCGTCATCCGCCAGCGGCGCGCCGGGGAAATCGCGGGACAAATTCAGAAAATCATTTTCGGCGAGGTAATAGGCGCCGCGGTTGAAATTGTTTTCGGCCAGCCAGAACAGGGCATCCGGCGCCCGGGGAGAATCGGGATATTTTTGCAGGAATGTTTGGAAGCTCTCGACGGCCAGGGCATCTTCGCGCAGCATGTAATGGCACCAGCCTTGCATGTAGGCCGACATAGGTCCGGCCGGGCTCCCGGGGTGCTCGCCGATGATTTGCCTGAATTTCCGCAATGCCTGGTGGAAACGTCCCGTGCGGTAATCCAGCAGTCCCATCTGGTACAGGGCGGTGGCCCGGGCCGCGGGCGGACTATGCCCGGCCGTAAGCTGGTAAATCGCCCGGGCTTCATTGAGTTTCCCCTGTTGTTGCAGGATGGCGCCGATCTGCAGGAAGGCCCGCGCGGTCAAAAGCTCGTCCGCGCCCGCGTCCGCCAGGTTCCACAATGCTTCCATGGCCTCGTCGGGCAGATTCTGGTTTTGCAGGCAGAGCGCCAATTGAAACAACGCCTGGTCGGCCAGCGCCGTGTCCGGCGTTGATTCCATTACGCGCCGGTAAGCGCCGGCGGCGGACTGGAATTGTCCGGCCGCCAGGAAAGCATCGCCCGCCTGGAGCAGGAGTCGCGCGCGCGCCGGTACGCCTTCCGCCAGTTCGGCGGCTTTTTCAAACGCGGCGGCGGCTTCCAGCGGCCGGTTTAATTGCGCCAGCAGCGTTCCGCGAGCTTGCCAGGCCTGCGCCAGCCCCCGGGCGTCGTTGAATGTCTCGATGTAATTTTGAAATTCAACCAGGGCTTGCTCATGCAGGCCGAGTTTTTGCAGGGTTTGCCCGAGGTTTAACTGTACGGCGGCGGCCGCGCCCGCGGGCGCCGCGGCGACGAACCCGCGGATCAAGGTTGTGCCCTCTTCGGTCTTGCCCATGCGCAGCAGCAACTCGCCCTTGCGCAGGTTGGCTTCATTTTTCAATTCCGGGTCGGATACGCGGGTCAAACACTGATCCATCAGGTTGATCGCTTCAACCTGGTTGGTTTCCGCTTCCGCCACGGCGGCCAATTCCAGCAGGGCCAGCCCGCGGATTTCATCCGGCACATGCTGCGGCTGGATCAGGGGCAGCAGCATTTCCCGCGCCGCCGCCGGCTGGCGGCTGTCAAGCAACAGGCGCGCCAGCAAAATACGTCCTTGCTGCCCGGCGCGTTCCGCCGGACGGCGCTTCACCAGTTCCGCCAGGATTTCCCGGGCCTTGTCGGATTCGCCCGCTTCCACCAGCGCCCGCCCCCAGTCCAGGCGGTTGGCGGCGTCTTCGGGCAGGTCGCCGTAAAGCTTGGTGAATTCGGCGAATGCCTCCAGCGCGGCGCGCTGCCGGCCTGACTTGAGGCAGGACCAGGCGCGCAGCCGCAGGGCAAACGGCAGGCACTTGGAATCCGGGAACCGCGCGTTGAAATCCCGGATCAACTCCAGGCTCTGCTCCCAGTTGCCCAGTTCAAACTCGGCGGTCGCCAGCCAGAAATCCAAGGCGTCTCCCTGCGCCAGTTTGGCCGCCCGGCCGCGCCAGGGCCGCAGCAAATCGCGTGCGGCGGCGTAATCCTGCCGCCCATGCCGGGCGCGGGCCAGCACAATCGTGCCGGCAAGCTGCTTGTCCGGCGGCAGATCCGGCAGGGCGAGATATTGCCGTGCGCGGCTCTCCGCCAGTGGATACAACTCATCGGACAGCGCCGCCTGGGCGTTGCGGAGCAGGTGCTCGGACGCGGCTGCGGCTGCCTGCCCGGCGGCTGGCGGTGCGTTGGTTCCGCAAGCCGTTCCGGCCAGCCAGCCGGCGAGGAACAGAGCCAGGCCCGGATGCGGCGCGCGCCGGCGGAAACCGGCCGGTATGGTTGGATGCAATGGCGGCATGAGCTAAAAAATATCGCAAACTTGCCGTTTTATCAACTGTAAAGCATGTCTATGGAATGCCTGAATCCGTGATGAGGTCAGTATGCCGCAGATGCGAGGCGCGAAGGATGAAGCTGTATAAATATACTGCGAATCCTTCGCAACAAAGCAGATGCGGCATAATGGCCTCACCCGCAGGGCGGTCTTTTCCGCCAAACAGCGCCGTGTGTTTTTGGTGATATTTTAAATTGCCATAAATTGTTGCTTGTACGCACATTATCTTGACAACCAAAACCCCGTCACGGATTCAGGGAATGATCCCCAGCAGTTCTAATCCATCGTAAAACAATGACAAGGCCAGCGCGCATAATACCAGGCCCAGCCCGCGTGTCACCCAGCGGAACGTTTTGCCGGCGATGAAATGCCGCGCTTTGGAAAGCAGCGCCGCCAGCAGGATTTTGGAGCCGACCAGGCAGAGGAAAAATCCCAGCAGGAACGCCGGCAAAGCCCCGGGATGCGCCCGTAAGGCTGACGCCATCAAAGGCGCTCCGACGCCGGCCCAGAACAGGTAGGGATGGGGGTTCAAGATGTTGGCCAGAACGCCCTTGAAGAGCGGCCCGGGGCCGGGCCCCGCCGGCGCGATATCGAGTTGCGGCGCGCGCAGGCTGGCGCAGCCCAGAGCCAGCAACAGGCATCCCCCGGCCAGCGCCACGCTGCCCAGCAGGGGATTGGATTCTGACAGGCGGGATAGCAGCAGCAGGGTCAGGGCGATGATCGGCAGGTCGGTAATCAACGGCGCCAGGGCAATCCTGACGCCGGCTGGAAATCCGCGGCGCAGCGTTTCAGAAGCGACCAGCGTCAACAACGGCCCGGGCGCCAGGCCGGCGGACAGCCCCAGGGCCGCGCCGATTGCTAGAAAATAAATCATGGCATATCCAGGATGCGCCGCAGCATCTGCCCGGTATAGGATGCGGCGCACCGGGCGACTTCCTCGGGCGTGCCGGCGGCGACCACCTGTCCGCCGCGATCCCCGCCTTCAGGGCCGAGGTCAATGATATAGTCGGCGGTTTTGATGACGTCGGGATTGTGTTCGATCACCAGCACGCTGTTGCCGGCGTCGCGCAGCCTGGCCAAGACTTCCAGCAATTTATGAATGTCGGCGAAATGCAATCCCGTCGTTGGTTCGTCCAGCAGGTAAATGGTCCGCCCGGTGTCTTTGCGGGCGAGTTCGGCGGAAAGTTTCAGGCGCTGCGCTTCGCCGCCGGAAAGCGTTGTGGCAGGCTGGCCCAGGTGGATGTACCCCAGGCCGACATCGGAGAGGGTTTGCAGTTTGCGGCGCAGGAGCGGCACGGCGCTGAAGAATTCCAGGGCCTCATCCACGGTCATCTCCAGCACTTCCGCGATGTTGCGTCCGTTGTACCGCACTTCCAGGGTCTCGCTGTTGTAGCGCCGGCCGCGGCATTGCTCGCAGGTGACATAGACATCCGGCAGGAAATGCATTTCAATCTTGATGATGCCGTCGCCCCGGCATTTTTCGCAGCGGCCGCCCTTGACGTTGAAACTGTAGCGCCCGGGCGCGAAGCCCCGCGCTTTGGAGGCCGGCAGCCTGGTGAAAAGCTGCCGGATGATGGTAAAGGCGTCGGTGTAGGTCGCCGGGTTGCTGCGCGGAGTGCGGCCGATGGGTTCCTGGTCAATGACAATCGCCTTGTTGAGGTTTTCCATCCCTTGAATGGCGCGGTGGACGCCCGGGCGTTCCTTCGAATTGTAGAAATGACGGAACAGCGCCCGGCGCAGGATTTCATCCACCAGCGTGCTTTTACCCGAGCCGGAAACTCCCGTGACGCAGACCATGACGCCCAGGGGGATATGCACGTCAATATTTTGGAGATTGTTTTCCGCCGCGCCGAGGATGCTCAGACGCCCTGCCGGACGGCGGCGTTTGCGGGGGATTTCAATCCGCAGGTCGCCGTTCAGGTACCGGGCGGTCAGCGAAGCGGCGGCCGCCGGCAGTTCCGCGGCCGGCCCGGCGAAGACCACCTCTCCTCCGTGACGGCCGGCGCCGGGCCCCATGTCCACCACGTAATCGGCTTGGCGGATGGTATCCTCGTCGTGTTCCACCACGACCACGGTGTTGCCCAGGTCGCGCAGATGCTGGAGGGTGCGGATCAGGCGCTGGTTATCCCGTTGGTGCAGGCCGATGCTGGGTTCATCCAGCACGTACAGCACGCCCACCAGGCCGGAGCCGATCTGCGTGGCCAGCCGGATGCGCTGGGCTTCGCCCCCGGAGAGCGTGCCGCTTTCGCGGTCGAGCGTCAGGTAATCCAGGCCGACATCGTGCAGGAATTCCAGCCGCTGCCGGATTTCCTTGATGACTTCCCGCGCGATTTTCTCCTCCTGCGGCGGCAGTTGCAGGGTTTTGAAAAATTCGCGCGCGGCACCGACGGAAAGGCGGCAGACGTCCACAATGGATTTGTCGGCCAGGCGGCAGGCGATCACCTCCGGTTTCAGGCGCGCGCCCTGGCAGTCGGGGCATGGCCGGCGGCTCATGTATTGCTCGAGTTTTTTACGCACCAATTCGCTGTCGGTTTCCGTGTAACGCCGGGCCAGGTTGGGGAGAATGCCTTCGAACGGCTTGGCGTAGCGGTGGTAGCCGCCGCCGCGCCAGTACCCCGACGGCACATCCTCGGCCCCGGAGCCGTGGAGCAGAATTTTGCGCAGGTCGGCTGGCAGTTCCCGGAACGGAGTATCCAGGCTGAAGTTGTAATGGCGCGCCAAGGCGCGCAGCAGGGCGTTGTAATACATTATCAGGCGGCGGCCGCCGCGCCGCCAGGCGTGAATGGCGCCGCCGTGAATCGAAAGGTCGGGATTGGGAATCACCAGGTCGGCGTCGAATACCAGGCGCATGCCCAGGCCGGCGCAGGCGGGGCAGGCGCCCTGCGGGCTGTTGAAGGAAAAATGGCGCGCGGTCAATGCTTCAAAACTGATCCCGCATACCGGGCAGGAATTGTTTTCGGAGTATATTTTTTCCACCGGCGGGGTGTCGCCGGTCTGGCACAGGACGCGCATTTCGCCGTCGCCGTGGCGGAGGGCAAGTTCCACCGAATCGGTCAGCCTGGTGCGGATGCCGGCATTGATCTCCAGGCGGTCAACCACCAGGTCCAGGCTGTGCTGCAGGCGCCGGTTCAATTTCGGCGCTTGGTCGAGATCAACGATCTGGCCGTCAATCCGCATGCGCACAAAACCCTGGCGGCGGACCGACTCCAGGATTTCCAGGTGCTGTCCCTTGCGTCCCCGCACCAGCGGCGCGAGCAGGACCAGCCGGACGCCGGCCGGCATTTGCATCAGGCGCTCCACGATCTCCTCGGCGCTCTGGCGGCTCACGGGCCGGCCGCATTTGTGGCAATGCTGATGGCCGATGTTGGCGAAGAGCAGGCGCAGGTAATCGTGGATTTCCGTGCTGGTGGCGACGATGGAGCGCGGATTGGCGCCGGCAGTGCGCTGCTCGATGGCAATTGCCGGCGCCAGTCCGTCAATGTAGTCCACTTCCGGCTTGTGCATCTGCTCGAGGAATTGCCGGGCGTAGGCGGAAAGGCTTTCGACATACCGCCGCTGGCCTTCGGCGTAGAGGGTGTCGAACGCCAGGGAAGACTTGCCGGAGCCGCTCAGGCCGGTGATGACGGTCAGGCGGTTCCGCGGCAGACGCACGGTGATGTTTTTCAGGTTGTGTTCGCGGGCGCCCGCGATGGTGATCTGGTCGCTGCTCATGGCCGGTCTTTATAGCATTTGCGCCCTGCCGGCCGCAATGCATTTCTGGCCCGCTTAATCGCTTGACACGGGAGCCGGCGCCCGGCAAAATACTCCTGGCCGGTAAGCTCCGTCTGATCGGCCGGGTCCTACGGACCGGCCGGATCCGGCTGATCCTGTTTGAAAAGTCGGGGAACCTGCCGCGCGGCCGCCCCGCCTTGGCGAAAGGAAAACATGCGCATATCTCGCTCCGCATCTGCGCCCATGCCGCCGGGCATTAAATTCTTTTTCTCATGGGTCTTCCCCTTGATTTTCGTAGCGGTAGGCGCAAGCCTGGCCGTTTTCGGAGTGCGCGGGCTGCTCAGGGCCAGGGACAGCGTGGCTTGGCCGTCCGTCCAGGGCCGGATCGTGGAATCATCGGTGGAACGCCACCACCGCAGCGGCAGCAAAGGCGGGAGCAGCTCAACCTATCACGCTGAAATCCTTTATGAATTTGCCGTGGATGGAACGACCTACAACGGCACGCGCGTAGCTTACGGCGACTACGGTTCCAGCAATCCATCCCATGCGCGGCGCATCGTCAACCGTTACCCGGCCGGCAAAAACGTCGCTGTTTACCACCTGCCGGGCAACCCGGAAGAATGCCTGCTTGAACCGGGAGTGAAAGGACAGGCCTGGGTTCTGCCGGGAATTGGGTTGATTTTCTTCGGCGCCGGCATACTGATGACGGTGTTTTTGCCGATCGCCTTGAGGAAAAAGGCTGCCGCCGCGCCAGGCATTGAAGAAGGCGCGGCGGGCAGCGCGGTTTAGCCCAGACGCCGGGCAATGAAAAGGGAAGTGCGCAATGCAGGACAAGAGCCGGGAAATCAACTATCGGCTGAACCAGCGGGATGAACTGGTGTTTGTCAATGAGGCCTGGGACATTTTCGCTTCGTCCAACTGCGGCGCAGGCTTGACCGGATCCCGCATCCTGGGACGCTCCTTGTGGGATTTCATCGCCGATCCCGCAACCCGCGTGTTGTATCGCGATCTCATGGAGCGGGCCCGGGGCGGCCATCCTGTCCGGTTCGCCCTGCGATGCGATTCGCCGGCCTGCCGCCGGCGGCTGGAAATGACGATTTCCGGCGGACCAGCCGGCGTGGTGGAATTCGCGGTGCGGACCCTGTCCGCGGAACCGCGGCCGCCGCAACTGCTGCTCGATTCGACCAAACCGCATTCGGATAAGCTCTTGCGCATGTGCGGGTGGTGCAAAAAAG
>CAYXEK010000087.1:0-15216 GCA_964463985.1 uncultured Verrucomicrobiota bacterium | reverse complement strand
ACAATCTATGGGCGGCAAATCCATCATGCATGGTTTAATATGTTACCGTAAAGCTCATTACGACAATAGCGGCGCATATACTGGTTGGTATCCGAACGAACACACAGCCGACCGGCAGCAGATTCACCACGGAGACACGGAGGCACAGAGAAGCCCAGTCTACCCCATACTCCTCCCGTTCTCCAGTGGAGGCGTTGCGCGAATTTGGCACAGGGCGATCATTAGATCTAATCCATTCAGGCCAGGATGGCATGATCGCCCTGCGCCAAATTCGCGCAACACTCGTTCCGGGAGAGCACCGGAGCATGGCATGCAACGCGCCATGCCTTTCCTCTCTGTGTCTCCGTGTCTCAGTGGTGAATTCCCCGTTCAACCCACATTTTCTGGCGAGGAACCATTTTTTCTTATATCTTGCATCACGGATGCACCCCTCAGGTTGCCGGCTGGATGCCGGCGGCTTGCAATCGCCAGTCAATCCGTTATAATTTTTAAATTAACTGGGCAACCGCGGCGCAAATCCGGGGAGCAACATGAATGGAGCTGCCGTTTTTTTTATCAGCGTTTGGTTGAAGTTTTTTTTCCTCTTCACGCCATTCTTTGCGGTGTCCATGTTCCTGAGCATGACCCAGGGGCAAACGGAGCGCCAGCGGCGCAAATTGGCCTTGCGGGTTTCCGGCGCTGCCGCCGTGTTGTGCATGGCGCTGTTTTTTTTCGGCCAGATCATTTTTGCGCTGTTCGGCGTCACGCTCGACGCGTTCCGTGTTGGCGCCGGCGCCTTGCTGTTCCTGGCGGCCGTGGGGCTGGTGCAGGGCAACCTTGCCGGGGCTTCGGGGGTTCCGGAAGAGGATATTGCCGTAGTGCCGCTGGCGATGCCGGTGATTGTCGGCCCCGCCGCCACCGGCGCCCTGCTGGTCCTGGGCGCCGAAATGACCGCGCCGCACCTTAAAGCGTTGGGCTGCCTCGCGCTGCTGCTGGCCATCAGCGCCGTCAGCGCAATCCTCTATCTGGCCTCCGCCGTCGAACGCGCCGTGGGCAAGCGCGGCCTCTCCATTCTCAGCAAGATTACCGGCTTGATGCTGGCGGCGCTGGCGGCGCAGATGATCCTGACAGGCGCGTGCCGCGCCCTGGCCCGCGGGGCGCCGGGGAACGACGACGAACCTTCTGCGCCGCATGCATCCGCACCGGTCATGGAGCGGGCCGGCCCTGCCCATCAACCGCCCACCGGTCTAAAACGGACGAAAGCTGAAGCGTTTACCGTCGGCAAGCAACCGGTGCGCCCGGGGTTGCTTCATGCTTGCCATTCCGGTAAGGCCGGCGGCGCTCTTGGTGCCGTATGGCCCCGTTGCGTAGCACTCGACCTCAATAATAAACCTGCAACTTTGCCGCCAACTGGAGGGTGAACGCCGCGTGAGCCATAAACAGTGGCGGGGAAACTTTGGGCGCATCTGCGTTTCAATGTATTCGGTGAAGCGCAAATGAGCCTGCGCACTCCAAAGCCGCTTCGAGGCAGAAGGCTTTGTGAAAGCAACGCCATCGCGTTGCTTGCGCCAGCTTGATTGTATCTAATCGAAGGTGCGCCCACGCAGTTCCAGGGTACGCGGCGGCTTGCCTTTCCAGCATGCCCGGCTATAATATCAAAAGCTTGTATTATGAGAACAATAATAACAGCTTGCACCAACCATGCCGGATGCTGATAATATTAATGCAGCGGCCCTGCGGGAGCGCGTCAAGGAATTGTCCTGCCTTTACTCGATTTCGCAAGTCTCGCTCAAGCCGGAACTGGCGCTCCCCGGGATTCTTCAGGAAATCGCGCGTATTCTGCCGGCAGCCTTGCAATTCCCGGACCAGGCCTCGGCGCAGATATTGCTGGACGGGCGCCGGTTCGACAGCCGGCGGCGCCCTGCCTGCGGAGCGCGGCAGCAGGCGCCCATCCTCGTGCATGGACAGGAACGCGGACATGTGCGGGTCGGTTACCCCCGAGCATTCAAGCCGGCCGGCCGCCTTTTCCTCGACGACGAGCGGCGGCTTTTGGATGAAGTCGCCCGCCAGGTCAGCCTGATTGTCTTGCGTAAGGAAACCGCGGCGGAACAAGAGCGCTGGAACGCCAAACTGCGCCATGCGGACCGGTTGGCCACGATCGGTCATCTGGCGGCCGGCGTGGCCCACGAGTTAAACGAGCCGCTGGGCGGCATCCTCGGTTTCGCGCAACTGCTGGCCAAGACGCCGCGGCTGCCGCCGCAGGCCCGCCGGGATGCCGCCAAAATCGAGGCCGCGGCCCTGCATGCCCGCAAGATTATCCGCCAATTGATGACGTTTGCGCGCCAGACCTCCCCGCGCGATACCCGGCTGAATGTCAACCGCCTGATCCTGGACAGCGCGGACATCTGGCTGCCGCGCTGCGAATCCGCCGGCGTGCAGGTGGAATACGCGCTGGACGAATTCCTGCCGGAAATCCTGGCCGACGACGGACAACTCCGCCAGGTGGTGACCAATCTGATCGTTAATGCCGTGCAGGCCATGCCTGACGGAGGCGCGCTGCGGATCGCCACCACCCGGGAAGGCGACTGGCTGCAGCTGTCAATCGCCGACACCGGCTGCGGGATTGCACCGGAAGCACTGCCCCGGATTTTTGATCCCTTTTTCACCACGAAGGATGTTGACCAGGGCACGGGCCTTGGGCTGTCGGTCGTCCATGGCATCGTGGCTGGACATCAGGGCCGGATTGCCATTCAGAGCGAACCGGGACGCGGCACGCGCGTCATCGTCAGCCTGCCCATCAGCCTGCGACCGGCCCAGCCGGCGCCACCGGGAGACAGCCATGCCAAAACCTAAAACCGCGCGCATCCTGGTAGTGGACGATTCTCCGGATACGCTGGAAGTCATCCGCCGGAACCTGGCGGCCGCCGGCTACGAGGTGTTCACGGTGCCCGGCGTCGCCGAGGCCGTGCGCGCTCTAGGCGCTAACCGCGCGGACCTCGTCATCACCGACCTGCGCATGCCGAAACTGAACGGACTGGACCTCGTCCGCCATGTGCGCGAGAACTATGCGGACATGGAAATCATCATGATCACCGGGTATGCCTCCATCCCCGGCGCCGTGGAAGCCATGCAAACCGGAGCGCACGAGTATCTTGCCAAGCCGTTCATCGACGAGGAACTGCTGGCCGCGGTCCGTCGCGCGCTCGTCCGCCTGCGCACGCGGCGGCCAGCGGCGGGCAGCGGGCCGGCCGCCCCGGCCGACTGGGGGCTATTGGGAAACTCCGCCCCAATGCGCGCAATCTACCGTCAGATTGACAAAGCCGCCGGGAGCAACATCACGGTTTTGATTCTCGGCGAAAGCGGCACCGGCAAGGAACTCGTGGCGCGGGCCATCCATTACAGCAGCCGCCGCGCCGCCGCGCCCTTCGTGCCCATCAACTGCGGCGGCATTCCGGCCGGGCTGCTCGAAAGCGAATTGTTCGGCGCACGCAAGGGGTCATTCACCGGCGCGTATGAATCCCGGACGGGATTTTTCCAAGCCGCCGCCGGCGGCAGCATCTTTCTCGATGAAATCGCGGAAATACCGCTGCCCATGCAGGCCGCGCTCCTGCGCGTGCTGCAGGACAAGGCGGTTTTCATGGTCGGGTCGCGCCAATCTACCAAAGTGGATGTCCGCATCCTGGCAGCCACCAATAAAAACTTGGAAAACCTGGTGGCCAGGGGTGTCTTCCGCGACGACTTGTACTACCGCCTCAATGTCGTTCCCATCGTCATCCCACCGCTACGGGAACGCGCCGATGACATTTCCCTACTCGTCCGGCATTTCGCCGGAAGTTTTGCCCGCGAACTGGACAAGCCCGCGCCGGAATTTTCCGACCGATGTCTTAATATCCTGCGGGCCTATCCCTGGCCAGGAAATGTCCGGGAACTGGAAAATGTCGTCCAACGCCTGGTGCTGATGTCGGAAAGCAAAACCATTGACGCGCCCGACCTGCCGGCATTAATGCGCTTTTCCGCGGCACGCCGCCCGGCGGATGACCGCACCCTGGCGCAAGCGGAAACCGATCATATTCTAACCGTGCTGGCCGCAGCGCAGGGCAATAAAAGCCGCGCGGCGGCCATCCTGGGCATTGACCGCAAAACCCTGCGCGCCAAATTGAAATCCACGCTCCCAGCCGGCCGCGCCTGATCGGCTTGCCAGCGCTGGAGCGTTTTGCCCCGGCTGGGGCAGTTCGCCTCATGGCTGCCCCGTAAAATCCATACTCCACCAGCCCGGCGCACTTCTCTACGCCACGCATTTTTCCGCCGCACAGCGCGTTTCCATCCCACGCCCCAGCGGCTGCCAAAAGATGCGCGCATCCAAACCGCCATGCGCTGTCCTGCATGCCCCGGCCGCTTCCCGTCATGCACAGCGCTTTGGCATGCATCTTGCTCATGGTATATGCAAGTTTTAATGAATGTTCGGCCGGTACGGAGGGCGTGTCCATGAAAAAATTAATGCTGTTTGAAACCACCGTCGCGCTCTTGACATCGCGCCAGTCCGAGCCGGTGCTGCGGAAATATGCGGAAATGCTCGCCGGCCGCCGTACGGTGCGGATTGCAGTCATCCGCCTGCCGGACGGTATGACGGCTCCGCGGGATCATGCGGCCGGTGGCGCCGGGGAATCGGCTAACAGCATGATTTGCCAGACGGCCCGGCTGAACCGCGTCAGCCTGATCGTCGCAGAGTGGCTCAGCGACCCGCACAACCTGCAGGATGTGCTCTGGCTGGCGCACCAGCTTGGGGCGCCGGCGGTCTTCATCCGCCATCCGAGGCACGCGCCGGCCGGCCGGGTAGTCGTGGCGACGGAGGGCGGGGTCAATGTCCTGCAGCAATTGTGGGTGGCCCGGGAAACCGCGCGCGCGGCCTGCGCGCCTATCCATCTGCTGCGCGTGCTGTCGCCCGTAGCCTTCGCCAAAAGCACGGAAAACGCCGATAACCCGGCGGCGGTCCTGAACGCCTGCGCGGATCGCCTGCTGGATATGCAGGTGCGGATGGAGGTGCGCAGCGCGCCCAGCGTGGCGCAAGGCATTACGGCTTATCTTGAAAAAGGCGATACGCTGGTGCTGGGGGCGCCCAGCGCGCTGCGCATGAGCGCGCCCTTTGCCGGGTCCCTGCCCGATACCGTCGCCCAGAGCGTGGATGTCCCGTTAATCCTGCTCTCCACTCCGCCCGAGCGGCGGGTGAGTTTCCGCGGGATGTTCTGGGGCAAGCTCATCCAGACCGGCCTGCGCCCGCGCCATAAGCGCCAGGCATTGGCGAGTCTCATTAACAACCTGGCGCTGCACAACCAGTTGCCGCGCGCCAGCCGGGCCGATATCCTGCGGCGCGTCATGCAGGGCGAAGCGCAAAGACCGAGCGCGACGGAATGCGAAACTGCGTTTCCGCATGTGCGGCTGCGCGGATTCTTCGGTCTGGCCGCCAGCCTGGCCATTTGCCCGGCCGGTGTGAGCTGGGGCAACCCGGACGGGCAGCCGGTGCGGTTTATCTTCCTGCTGGTGACGTCGGAAGGTTTTTGCAATGAATATCTCGCCGCCCTTGCCATGATTGCCCGGCGCATGATGCGCCCGGCAGTCCGGCGGGCTTTGCTGGAATGCCAAATTCCCGACCAGGCGTTGCAGGTGCTGGATCCGGATGAAGCCCACGGGGTTTGGCCGGAACCGGCTGAAGTCCAACCGGTCCCGCACGGCGCGATGGCAGGCAGCCGCCGATGACAGGCAGGACGATGCGTCAATGGTTTTTATTTTTGCAACCAGGGAGGTGGAGCATGCGCTGGTTAACAACGTTTTTCTTCCCCGAGACATCCGCTGCAGCGGCAAGGCGCCGCATATTTGACGGCCGGCTGAGCCGCCAGTCCGGTACGCCGGCGCGAGCGTGCCCGCATTACGGCGCCCGCAAACTGACCCAGCGGCCGCCGCCAACTCCGGCCCGCGCGGGGAAACCGGTCGGTGAGTTCAACGAGTCTGCCTGGCCAGCGTCCCTCTTCGTCCAGGCCGGCCATGACCATCAACTCGACTGCGTGGGCGGCGGAGCCTGCACGGACCTGCCCCGGGAATACCGGGAATGGCAAGAAACCTTGTGTCAACGGAAGGGAGGCGGAAGTGTCGCGTAATTCGAAATGCATTTGCATCAGCCGCAGCGATGCCCGGGTGATGCGCAAACTGCTGGATGAGGCACTGGCCATGTACAGCGGGATGACGCTGGAGTACGCGCGTACGCTCAGCGACGAGTTGCGCCAGGCGCGGATTTTCCCGGAGACGCGCCTGCCCGACAACGTGGCGGCGCTGGATTCGCAGATATGGCTGACCGATCTGGATTTCAACAAGAAAATTACGGTCACCCTGGTGGTCCCCGAAAATGCCGACGGCGGCGCCACCAGAATTTCCGTGCTCAGCCCGATGGGCATGGCGCTGTTCGGATATGCCGCCGGTGACCGGCTGGCCTGGGGGCCGACTCTTCGGCCGATCCGGCTGACGATTGACAAGGTGATCCGTTCTTCGCCTGACCGCCATCCGTTACGGGGAAAAAACAGCGGGCGATGAAGCTCGGGCCACCCGCGCAGGGTTGCGTTATTCCCGGGAATGACGGTGCGGTGCGGAGACCATGCCCTGCCATGTTGGGAAAATCTTCCTTGGCGAGGGCGAGTCCTTCGGGCGAGCCGCGGAGAATGACGCAGCTTTGTGGAGGATTGGGGGCGGGATTATCGGGCTTGCTTATGGCATTATTAAATGGTATAAGTTCCTATTTACCTTACTAACCGCCGGGAAAGGATAAATATGCCAAGCGCCAAAATCGAATTGCGTTCCAACTGCGCCACCGCCCTGCTCGTGCCCACCAGCATGGGGGTGCGCATCACGCCCGTCAACGGCCAGCCGGTGCATTGCAGCGACACCTTCCACATGCAGGCCACCAGCGCGGAAACCAACGTAGCCAGCGTGGCCGCCTAACTCGGCCTGCCGGTCAAGGTCCTGACAACCTTCGTCAAGGACAGCCCGATCGCCCGGTTCATCAAGGACAACCTTGCCAGCCGGCACATGTCTTACGAAGGCCGGGAAATCTCCCAGGGCGGTCCCTGGGGTTACCGCCACCAATTCAACATTGCCGACAGCGGTTACGGTTCGCGCGGGCCGCGCGTGCATAACGACCGCGCCGGCGAAGTCGGCCGGACTTTAAACGTCAAGGATTTCGACCTGGACCGGATTTTCGGCAAGGAAGGCGTGCAAATCGTGCATCTCTCCGGCCTGATCGCCGCGCTCTCGCCCGAGACCGGAACATTCTGCCTGGAACTGGCACGGGCGGCCAGGAAATACGGCACCCGGATTTCTTTCGATTTGAATTACCGCGCATCGTTCTGGAAAGACCGCGAGGCGGAATTGCGCCGGATTTTCGCGGAAATCGCCGGGGTGGCGGACGTCCTGGCCGGCAACGAGGAGGATTTCCAGCTTTGCCTCGGGATCGAAGGGCCGGAAGCCGGCGGCAAGGGGCTGGCGGCCAAGATTGACGGGTTTAAGGGCATGATTGAGCGGGTGAAAAAGGCCTACCCCAACGCCACGGCGTTCGGCACCACCCTGCGCGAGGTGGTCAGCGCCAACTGCCACCTCTGGGGCGCCATCATGGCCGAAGGCGCCAACTGGCACGTGGTGGAGCCGCGTGAAATCACCGTCCTGGACCGGATCGGCGGCGGCGATGGCTTTGTCGGCGGCATGCTCTACGCGATCCTGAAAGGCTGGGCGCCGGAGAAATGGATTCAATTCGGCTGGGCCTGCGGCGCCCTGGCCACCACGCTGCTGACCGACTACGCCCAGCCGGCGGACGAGGACCAGGTCTGGAGCATCTGGAAAGGCAACGCCCGCGTGCAGCGCTGATCGCACATGAGCAACCCCATCAATGCCATCATGGAGCAGGTCCGGGCCCGCAATCCCGGCGAACCGGAATTCCTGCAGGCCTTGGGCGAAGTGCTCGGCAGCATTCTGCCGATCATCGAAACCACCCCCGCCTACAAGTCGGAAAAAATCCTCGAACGCCTGATCGAGCCCGAACGCGTCATTATGTTCCGCGTGCCGTGGGTGGACGACCAGGGCGCGGTTCAAATCAACCGCGGGTTCCGCGTGGAAATGAACTCCGCCCTCGGCCCCTACAAGGGCGGCTTGCGCTTCCACGCTTCGGTCAACCTGAGCATCCTGAAATTCCTGGCATTCGAACAGACCTTTAAAAATTCGCTCACCACCCTCCCCATGGGCGGCGGCAAAGGCGGCGCCGATTTCGACCCGCACGGCAAGAGCGACGGCGAAGTGATGCGGTTCTGCCAGTCGTTCATGAACGAACTTTTCCGGCATATCGGACCCAATACCGACGTCCCGGCCGGCGACATCGGCGTGGGCGCCCGCGAAATCGGCTACCTGTTCGGCCAGTACAAGAAACTCACCCGCGATTTCAGCGGCGTGCTGACCGGCAAGGGCCTGGGCTGGGGCGGCTCGCTGATCCGCAAGGAAGCCACCGGCTACGGCCTGGTGTATTTCGCCGCGGAAATGCTCGCGCTCCGCCACGAACAACTCGCCGGCAAAACCGCGCTGGTTTCCGGTGCCGGCAATGTGGCGCAATATACCATCGAAAAGCTTCTGCAAAACGGCGCCAGGGTGTTGACCGTTTCCGATTCGGCCGGCACGATTTACGACCCGGACGGCATGGACGAGGAGAAACTGGCCTGGCTGATCGAACTGAAGAACATCCGGCGCGGGCGCGCGGCGGAATACGCGAAAAAATTCCCGCGCGCCCAATTCCTGGCCGGCCAAACGCCCTGGCGCATCCCCGGCCAACTGGCCTTCCCCTGCGCCACCCAGAACGAAATCACGGCCGATGATGCGCGGACGCTGGTCAAACAGGGCTGCGTGTGCGTGAGCGAAGGCGCCAACATGCCCACCGCCGCCGAAGGCGTGGAGGTTTTCCAGGCCGCAAAAATCCTCTATGGGCCCGGCAAGGCCGCCAATGCCGGCGGGGTGGCGACTTCGGGGCTGGAAATGTCGCAAAATGCCATGCACCTGTCCTGGCCGCGCGCGGAAGTGGACCGCCGGCTTCAGGAAATCATGCGCGCCATCCATGCCGCTTGCGTGCAATACGGCCAGGCGGACGACGGCTTTGTGGACTACGTCAAGGGCGCCAACATCGCCGGCTTCAGGAAAGTGGCCAACGCCATGCTCGATCAGGGCGTGGTGTAGCAGTCATGGCGGCGTCAGCGTAAAATCGCCCCAGTGTCGCCAGTTTCCCCTCTTCTGTAGCGGCCGCACTGTGTGCGGCGTCCTGTCCCCTGTAGCGGCCGCACTGTGTGCAGCGTCCTGCCCCCTGTAGCGGCCGCACTGTGTGCGGCATCCGGAATGCGTCACGCCGTGGCACCGCTACATCCGGATGTGGTGCAGGCGTCCCGCCTGCCATCTTGTTAAACTTTTCCGCCCGACCGCCATCATTCCATTAAGCCGCCACGCCTCACCCGCGCCCAACCCAAATTATCAATTGTCAAGGGCAGACCCGAATGGCGCTAAGTTAAGATAACTTGAGGGCGTTTGATAGTGGGTCTATAATTGTGAGCAGGCGCATTAAAAATGCGTCTAGGCTTGGTAAGCAATGGGTAATGTTTGGGTCGCTTTTTGACGGCGCGGGGTTCTGAGCGATCGATGCGTACTGGCAGGGCATCGGCAGCGAGGATTTCCAGCAAGCGTGAATGCAGACGAAAACGCGCT
The DNA here is from genome assembly GCA_964463985.1 of uncultured Verrucomicrobiota bacterium. Taxonomy (GTDB): domain Bacteria; phylum Verrucomicrobiota; class Kiritimatiellia; order JAAZAB01; family JAAZAB01; genus JAXGPF01. The sequence goes on along the minus strand of CAYXEK010000087.1, from coordinate 5,463 downwards.
TGTTTTGAAACGGCACGGAACATGACCGGGATGAAAGATCGCAGGGAGTCAATGGTCCCTTTAAAGCTAATACGCTGGCGGGATAGCGCGTGCGTGATGGCCGCCTCGGCCATCAGCGCCCGCACGCAGTTGTAAGCGATAAGAAACACCCGGAGTTCTTTTTCAATCATTTCCGGAGTGCGGCAGCGTAAGGACTCCATGCCCATAGTGGTTTTCAGATCACGAAAGGACAGTTCCATCTGCCATCGTTGCAGGTACAAGTCGCAAATGGCGGTGGCGGGATAAAGCTGTGCATCGAGCAACGTGGTTACAACAAAGCCTATCATGGCGGCGGGCTGCAATCGCCGCATGGCGTATACGATTGCACGCTTACCGGCAACACCGCCCTCATCCAGGGCGGCGGGATGTATGTGTATGTGAGCAGCGCGGCGCGGGTGGTGGTTTCCAATTGCGTGCTAGTCGGCAATGCAACGGCCAACAATGCCGGCGGCGGGATACTTATCAAAAATGCTCCGCCCGAAACGGAAATCGTTGATTGCCTCATCAGCAACAATTATCATAAAACTACGGTCTATGGCGGCGGCGGCATCGGCTGTGACGGCCTTGATGTCGGTAAAATTCTGCGCATTCACCGTTGTGTCATAGTTGACAACATCGCCACTAATCATGGCGGCGGGGTATGGATATGGTCAACGGCCGGCGGCACAGTGGATTTGCGCAACAATCTGATCACCGGCAATTCAGCCAAAAATGAAGGCGGCGGAGTTTACCTGGACGTGGCCGGCGGCGGCGGGCTGGTGGAGAATTGCACCATTATGAGCAATACGGCCCTGACCGCCGGCAAGACGGCCGGGTTGTGGGGTCCGGACGCCAGCCCGCTGGTGGCGGTCAACAGCATTGTCCATGACAACGCGGATGTCAACGGTACGGTGTGGAATTATCCGGCGAGCGCTGAACTGTATTTCACGAATTGCTGCGTATATCCCACGCCAACGCACACAGACAACGTGATCACTTCCGCGCCGGCTGTCGTGGATGCCGGTTCCGGGAATTTCAGACTGTCAAGCGGATCGCCCTGCATCAACCGCGGACTATACCGGCCCTGGATGGATGGGGCAAGCGACCTGGACCGAAGGCCGCGCATTGACCGGCTGACCAAATCCGTGGATATGGGCTGCTATGAGTATATCTTCCCGGGAATTTTGTTCACGGTAAAGTAGCAACCCAAGGCCGGATGGCGCTGGCGTGGACATGGAATGGTTTGATTCCGGCGGAGGGGTTAATACCGGCCGAATTCATCGCGCAGGGAGGCCATGAACAGGTAGGCGGCGGCGGTATTTTCGGAAAAGACGCAGCCTTCCGTTCCGCCCAGCATGAAACCGCCGCCCGGCATGCCGGCCTGCAGGCAGTCCAGCGCTTCCGCCCGGACCCGGGCCAGGTCGCCGGAAGCCAGCAATGCCAGGTCATCCAGGTTGCCCGCCAGGCACACCTGGCCGCCGACCAGGCGTTTCAGGTCGGCCAGGGTGATATTGCCCTGCGGCGGCTTCTCGCAGGGCGAAAGCACATGGATGCCCATGCCCGCCAGTTTTTCGCAAATGCCGGCAATCTTGCCGTGGCAGTGGCACCACGTGTAACCGCCGCGCGCGCGGACGAGTTCCGCCACCGGCCCGTCGAATTGCACCACGAATTGATCGCACCATTCCGGTCCAATCATGGTTTGCGAAGCCAGTTCCGCGCCCGATTGCATGAAATACCGCACGCCGTTGTCCAGGCAATAGCCGGCCACATCCAGGATCGAACGGTTCACCCGCTCCATCAGTTTGAGGACCAGTTCCGTGGACTCCACGCAGGCATGGATAACGTAATTGTCCGGGGAAAACCACAACCCCGGACAGCACAAGGCATCGGCCAGATGCGCCATGACAATGCCGTCATCCCCCACCCTGGCGTCCCATTCCCAGTAACCGGCCAGATCGAGTTGCGGCGGAACATAAGGGATGGACATGGCTTTTTCGACATCGTCGGGCGTCTCGAAGAAGTGTTTTTCGGCCCAGTCCATCATGTCGGTTTCGATATGGATCAGGCGGGTCAGCGGCCCTTTGGGCGTATCCAGAGTTTCATGCCGCAGGCTGCCCGCGGTTTCGGAATGCAACCGTTCGGCGGCTTCCTGGCCGAAATACAGGACGGCATCCGGGAGCAGATCGTAGTAAACCGCGCAATCGGTAACCCGTAAAAATTCAGCCGCCAGTTTCGGGCCGGCATTCTCGAGCCATTTGGGATCAATCCGCGGACACATGGGCGTCTTGTCGGGGATTTTCAATTCCATTGCCGCTGTGATGCGTTCCCGCGAGGTCATGGTCATGGTCAACCTCCCTTACTAATAGCGTCCGTACTGTTCGGCGGCGTCGAAATAAGCCGTGATATTTTCCCAGGGAATGTCATGGTTGATCAAATGCGACGGGGTCATGAAATACCCGCCGCCGGCGCCGATGGTCTCCATGCGCAACTTGACTTCCGCGGCCACCTGTTCCGGAGTGCCGAGCGGCAGGGTATGCTGCACGCTGATGGCGCCGAAGAAGATCAATTCCCGGCCGTAAAGCCGCTTGACTTCGGCCGGATTGAGCACTTCCGGCTGAATTGGATTGAGTATTTCCACGCCGGCGTCAATAAAATCAGGGATGACTTCCCCCACCTGGCCGTCAGTGTGCAGGAAAAAAGCGGTTGGCGAGTCCGGCTGGTTGACCGTCTGGACAATCCGCCGCAGGCGCGGTTTGAACCATTCGCGCCATTGCGCGGGCGAGATCAACAAGCCGCGCTGGGAACCCAGGTCGTCGCCGATGCCGAAGATGTCGGCGCCGGCCAGGACGGCCGCGCGGGCCTGCTCCACGGCGGCGTCGGTGATGGCGTCCAGGAAGACCGGCAGCCACTCGTCCTGGTAGCCCAGGTCGCAGAAAAACTGTTCCCGGCCGCGCAGGCTGAAGGGGGTTTCGAAATCGCTGACCGTGCCGACCGCCACGGCGGGATACCCCGCGGTATGGAGGGCATCAACCCTTCGGCGCAAGGCGGCGACGTCCGGCGCCGGCGGTTTCCAGCGCGCCATGGCCGGGCGCACATCATCCACGGATTGAATATCGCGGATGGCCTTATAAACATCCGGATCGCGGTTAAATGGTTCAATCACTTTCATCCCGCGCAAATCATGCCGGAAACAATCGCGCGGATGCCTTCCGCAGCGCGCCTGGAACAGGGCGATGGTATCGGCATTGAACGAATCAATCGCCACATCGTACAGCCCGTGCGGCACGGAATCGGGCGTTTGGCGGTTCAGGACGGCGTGGACACGTTCGCGTGAATTCATAGATCATCCCCAGGCGGGCTTGACCCGCAATCCAAATCGGTATCGGGATCGCTATCGGAATCGATCCCGACACCGATTGCGATAGCGATTTTTATTATATCAACACACGGGTATTAAATTGCCAATCGGCGAATAAGGCAACGGCAAATATCTACGAAGTTTTGTCACAATCTACACTGTCACCCGCCCGGCTTAGGAATTGACAGCATGCGGTTGGGCCAGTATTTGGGGGACAGCAACCGGTCGGGCAAGTCCGGCGCCGCCTGCCGGATGGCGGAGATCAAGTCGTCCGGCAGCGCGCCGCGTTGGAACAGTTCCGCGTTGCGCCGCATCTGCGGTACGGTTTCCACGCCGGTAATCACGGAAGTAACCCCGTCCAGGCTCAGGATATAGCGCAGGGCCAATTCGTCCATGCCCATCCCGGCCTGCCGGGCGATTGCGTTCAGACGCCGGCGCGCCGGGATCACCGCCGCCAGTTCCGGAATGATGTTTTCCTCCGGCATCAGCAGCAAGCCCTGGAGGTAAACGCTGCGGACAAAAACGGCCAGCCCGCGGCTTTGCGTTATCCGCAACACGCCGGAATTTTCATGGCGGCGGTCCAGGACATTCATCGGCAACTGCAAAGCGTCCACGGGCAGCGCGCCGGCAATGCTCACGGCCGGCGCGGGGGAATTATCCGCCGAAACTCCGGCATGGCGGATCAGCCCGGCCGCGCGCAACTTCAGCAAATCGTCCAGGTACCGGCTATCCGCCTCGCGGTGAAACAGGCACAGCGGCAGGCAATCCAGGCGCAGCCGCCGGAGCGATTCCATTACCGAAGCGCGGATAAATTCTCCGGCCTGGACTACGGCCAGGCCATCCGGCACGGCCGGCACCTTGGTTACCACGGCCATGCGGCCGGCCAACCCGGTTTCGCGCAAAGCGCGTCCCAGCACGTCTTCGCTGCTGCCGTAAATCGCGGCGGTATCCAGGCAATTGACCCCCGCCCCGGCGGCGCAGGCCAGGATTTCGCATACTGTCCCGAACGGCGGCTGGCCCGCCCGGTTGGCGATGCCGTAATTGAGTCCGAACTGCACCGTGCCCAGCGTCAGGCGCGAGGGGTTGAATTCGCGCAGGAAAGAAAGATTGTGACTCCCTGTATTTTGCATGGTTGCACCCCATATAATCAGACAATCATAATTTCAGCAAACGCCAATATAACAGAGCCAATTTCAAAAGTCGTCCTTTGCCACCTTGCTTGGCAGGAACGAAAGGTTGTGCAAAAACACAAAATGTTTTATTCCAACAACATGCGGCATTTCGCATAACCTTGGTCTCCGGCGGGACAAGCCCGCCGGGGGACTTTTGAAACTGGCTCACCTTAACATGGTAAAACCTCAATTATCCAGCACAATCATCCCGTAACACCGGATATGACGCGCCGGCAGATGGATTTCAGCGCAATCCTCACGGCGAACTACCCTCCAGTTCACGCCGCCCCGTGAATTCCGGCGAGAGCAACTCCGCACGGACGCCCGGATGGCGCACTGTTATGTTTATCGCAGGGCGCCCGCCCGGCAGTTTGTCCAGCCGCGGAAATTTCAACGGCGCGGGCAAGGAACCAGTTTTGCCGGAATCGGCCAGGATGCCGGCCGCATTTACCAGGTGAATCATCATCCGGCCATCACGGGCGAACAACCCGGCCACCAATCCCTGCTGGCGCGCCGGTCAAAGTCGCGCGGGGAAAAATCAAACAATTCGCGGTCGCCGAACCAGTAACTGTTCCATCGCGCATGCCATTCCCAATCGGGACGCAACCTGACAGCCGCATTGCCGGAGCGGCTGCGGGGAGGCGGGCGGGTGGCAGTATCCTTGCGGCGCCCGATGGGCGGATGGAAATCAACCGGCAGCATTTCTTCCTTCGCGATTTTTACGGGCAGCGCGGAAAGCCCTTGATTCAAACTCGGTTATGTCAGAATAATTCAAATGTCATCCGGCGTCAATCCGGCAGAATCCCAAATAAAAGCTCGGAAACCCTGCTGCGCTAGACGCCAACGCGGGGCGCATCTGTGATTCGTTGCAGGCTTCGGAAATGAGGTCGGCCCAAACTGTGCTGCGGCTCACCC
>CAYXEK010000086.1:5284-15236 GCA_964463985.1 uncultured Verrucomicrobiota bacterium | reverse complement strand
CATCCGAACCCTGGAGACCAGCAATCATGTTTCTTGACATTCACGCCCATGCCTACCGCAAGCCGTGCCCGTTCCCCAACCGGTTTGCCTTGCCGGAGGAGCTTTTCCCGCTGCATGACCGGCTGGGAATTGAAAAGGCGGTGCTCCTGCCGTTGGTCAGCCCGGAAGTATACCTGCCGCAGTCGAACGACGATATACTGGAAATGGCGGATAAGTGGCCGGACCGGTTCATCCCGTTCTGCAATATTGATCCCCGGGCGCTGACGAACAGTTGCGATGCACCGCTGGGCGACCTGCTGCGTTATTTCCGCGACCGGGGCTGCCGCGGCATCGGCGAGGTCATGCCCAACCTTCCATTCCTGCACCCGCTGGTCTTGAATCTTTTCAAACATGTCCAGTCCGTCGGGTTTCCGCTGATTTTTGACGGTTCGCCAACCATCGGCGGCAAGTACGGGCTGTACGACGAGCCCGGCATGCCCCAACTGGAACGCTGTCTGCAGTTGTTCCCCAACCTGGTGTTCCTGGGGCATGGTCCGCCGTTCTGGGCGGAAATCGCGCGGTTGGAAACCCCCATGTCGCGCGCCGGGTATCCCCGGGGATTGGTGCAGGAAGAGGGTGTGGTGCCCAAACTCATGCGCAAGTATCAGAATCTCTGGGGCGACCTGTCGGCCGGCAGCGGGTACAACGCCCTGGCGCGCGATCCGGAGTATGCGGTGAAGTTTCTGAACGAATTCCAGGACCGCCTGGCTTTCGGCACGGATATCTGCGCGGCGGATGCCGAGGTGCCGTTGCCCGGGTTGCTACAGGACTTGCGCGCGCGCGGCTTGATCAGCGGGGCGGTGTTCGAGAAAATCGCCCGCGGGAATGCCCGGCGCCTGCTTAAATTGTAGCCTGAATCCGTGTTGCAAAACTCGCGTTTTGAAAGAATTCAGACATCTGAGAGCCAATTGCAAAAGTCCTGACAAAAAGGTCGGGGTGAAACCCGACCCTCCAAAAATGGGGTGATTTTGCATTTTGGAGGGACGACTTCCACGTCGTCCGAGACTTTTGAAATTGGCTCCTGAGTCAGAATTCTGAATAAAATATCAGGCGGATAGCGCGTCGGAAATCTCGCGCTGCTGGTTTTGAAGGTCGGCGATTTCCTGGCGCCAGAACTGGGCGGAGCCCCATTCCGGGAGCAGCCGGGCGAATCCGCCGTCGGCTTTCTGCCGGGCGCACCAGGCGGTGTAATGGATGAAGCGCATGGCGCGCAGGGGTTCGATCAGCCGCAGGGTAGCGCGGGGAAAATCGCAGAAGGTCTCGTAGCCTTCCAGCGCCCATTCCAGTTCAGTCCGCGCCTCCGGCAGTCGGTTGGGGAGGATCAGCCAGATGTCCTGGATGGCCGGGCCGACCGCCATGTCGTCGAAGTCCAGCAGGTGATAACCCTCGCCCGGCCGGTGGAGGATATTGCCGCAATGGCAGTCGCCGTGAATGCGCAGCGTTTCCACGCCTTCAAACAGCGGCGCAATTTGCTCGATCAATTCCATCACCGTCCGCTCGTAGCGGTCCCGGTATTGGGCCGGGAGCGTGCCGGAATCCAGAATATAACGCAGGTGGCCGAGGGTGGAATGCCGCGGATGCAGCCGGACGCGGTCGCGCGGCAGGCGCTGTGCGCCGACGACATGCATGCGGGCAATCAGACGGCCGAGCTGAATCCAGCAGTTGCGATCGGGTTCGTCCAGAGGCCGGCCGCCTTTTTTGGGGAACACGGCGAAAGCCGTGCCGCCCAAATCGTGCAAATGCGTTGCATCGCGGCCCGGGAGCGGCGGCACGACCGAAACTTCCGCCGCGTGCAGTTCCGCGATAAAATCCAGCTCGTCCTGGAGCGCCGCGCGGCTCCAGCGGCCCGGGCGGTAAAATTTGACGATCACGCTGCCGCCATCCGCCAGGCCGACTTCATAAACGCGGTTGATGTAGCTGTTCAGGGGGCGGCATTGGTTGGTGCAGGGCATTCCCAGCGCATCTTCAACGGCGTTGATCACGGCGTCCGGCGTCAGGCGGCCGAAATCCGGCGCAGCCGGCTGGGTTTTGGCTGTTGACGAAGATTCCATGCGTGCAGCATATCATAACTCAAAGCGGGCGTCACCCGTTTTCAGCCGGATGCGGGCCGGAAGCACGGCTGCGTCATGCTTGCGGCTCACCAGGGACGGTTCGCCCCACCTCAGGCAGATATGGCCAAAATGGTAAGGCGAGGCGTCCCTGCCGAGCCTTCTTTTCCGAGAATGACACAGCCGTGGCCGGAAGCGACTGGCCGGGGAATCGCGGTTACTGATGCCGCGTAAAATGCGGCATTGGGCAGCCGCCGCGGCGGAATCAGGGCGGGTAGAACTCGGTGTAGATGGCGCGGACGGCGTCGGCTGAGCGGTCCTGGTCCACGCCGATGAAGCAGCTCAAATCATCAGCGCCGTCGTCAATCATCAGGACAGCAATCTTTTCCCGCGCCAGGGCGGCGAAAGCGCGGGCATGGACGTCGTAGTGATTCTTCATGCCCTGGCCGGCGATGGAAACGAGCGCCATGTCGCGGATCATCATCGTATCGGGGCGGCAGGCTTGTTTCAGTTTTTCCACCACCGTGTTCAGCGCTTCGGGCGTCTGCATGTATTTTTTCGCCAGCACCAGCGCGGTGCTGTCAACGCCGTCGGGGGTATGCTCGTAAGGCAGCTTGAGCTTTTCCGGCACGCCCAGCATTTTCCGGCCGAAGCCGACTTCCTTGTCAATGTACAGCTTGCGCATACCGATGGAGACGAAACCATCCTCGCGGGCGACGCCGACAATGCGCTCTTCCGGATCCACTTCCCGGACGTCCATGATGCGCGTGCCGGGATGGTTGGGGTTGTTGGTGTTGCGCACGCTCAGGACGATGCCCGTGCCCTTGATCGGGCCGAAGCAGGCGTCCTGCAGCTTGAAACCCATGTAAGCCAGTTCCCGCGCCTCGTCGTAGGTCATGGATGGAATCGTGGCGGCGTTGGCGACAATGCGCGGATCGGCGCGCCGCAGGCCGTCCTCGTCGGTCCAGTTTTCATAAATCCCGGCGCCGACAGCCCGGGCGACGGCCGCGCCGCTGGTGTCGCTGCCGCCGCGGGGCAGGGTGCGCAGATGCCCGTCTTTGTCGCAGCCGTAAAAGCCGGGAATGATTGCGAGCGCGCCGGCGGCGCCGGCGTGCAATTTCCGGCCCATCTGCTTGTAGCAGCGGTGATCGGGCTGCGCGCTGACGCCGTTGTGGGCGATGCGCAAGCCGAAATCAAGCGGGTCCATGAAAACGGCGTGGACGCCCTGGCGTTCCAGGATGGCCTGCACGGCGCGGGCGCAGGCATACTCGCCGAACGCCTTGAGCGATTCAACGTAATTTTCCGCGCCGGTATTTTCCAGGCGGCGCCGCAGATTTTCGGCGAGGTTTCCCACCATGGCGGGGTCTTCCGGAATGATTTCGGCGAACCGGGAAACAACTGCTTCGGCGGCTTCGGAACGCCGGCTGTTCCGGAATTCGCCCGCCGCGCGGATCAGCAGGTCGGTGATTTTGATATCGCCCTTATGCCGGCTGCCCGGAGCGGATACTACCATGTATTTCCGGGCCGGATCGGCCAGCATGATGGCCAGGCATTTTTCTATCTGGTCGCGCGTCGCCAGCGATGTGCCGCCGAATTTACATACTGTTGAATGCATTGTCTTGCCGCCTCCCGGGTTGCCCGTGCGGAAATTTGCTAAACACGGGGAGGAAAGTCAACCAAATAACGCCGGATTCAGGCGGTTTTTGCATGCCGCCCCTGGTGTAGCGGTCGAACTATATGCTGCATTCCGGATGCCGAACGCAGTTCGGCCGCTACAGCGCGGAAAATCCAGATTCCAGATTGTAGCGGCGCCCGCCTGCGCCTGGCTTCGGGGGGCACGGACACGGCTTGTCCGGCGTAGTCTGACGAAGCGGGGGTGGCGCATAAATGTTTGGAGTGCGGCGGCTTGACGCCGCTTTCAGGCGCTACAAAGCGGTGTCAAGCCACCGCAGTCCAAAATTTCGATCAACCCTGATTTTTGTATCACGTCCGGATGCCGGACGTCCGCTTATATCAGCCGGCGGCGATGAAAGGATTTTCGCCATGGCGCCGGAATTCCGCCGGGGTAATCCCCTGCAGGCGGTGAAAGACCCGGCTGAAATGCTGGGTATCGTAAAAGCCGGTTAAGGCGGCGATTTGCTTAATGGAATAGTCGCGCGTGTGCAGCAGTTGCGCGGCTTTTTCCACACGCTTGGCGCGGATGTAGGCGTGCGGCGTTTGCCCGGTTTGCTCCCGGAACAATGTCCGGAAGGCGGTGACGCTCATATCCGCCTGGCGCGCCAGGTCTGGATGGGGCAGGGGCGAGCCCAACCGGTCGGCAATGTAACGCATGACTTTCAGAATGCGCGCGTCGAGGGCGGGCGCCGCGCGCCAGGCTTTGGCGGCGCTTGCCAGCGACCATTCAATCAAACAGTTAACCGCCAGGGAAAATTGCGTCCGGCTGGCGCCGGCCCCCGCCGGGTCGGCGCGCAGCAGATGGATGATTTTTTCCAGCATGGCTTGTTCCGGCTGTTCCAGCCTGAGCGCAACAATTCCGGCGCGGGCGTCGGCCGGCAGCGGGTGGACGAGGAAGTGCAGGTAAAAATGCTGGATGGCGCCGGGAATGCCGCAGCGCGTGGAGAAAACCGCGTCGGGCGGAATGATCGCCAGGATGCCGGGATGGAGGGCAATGCGCCGGCCGCCCTGGCTGATGTGGGCGCCCGGCCGGTTATTCCAGTAAATCCGCCAGTAGGGCGCGGCCGCCTTCGGGAAATTCCAGCGGTTGGTGGCGGCGGAGAGGCGGATATAGCTGGCCACCAGCGGGTGGACATGAAATTCATTAAAAGAAGTTATGCGCGCGATTGTCATTTTTTACACAAAATAGTTGTTTTGTCCGTTTGTGTCAAATCCGGATTTGCCTTATGCTTTCCCCATGCGGAGGAATCACGCCGGCCGCCGATTCAGACAATGCACAAGGAGCTATGAACATGTCCCATATCCCAAGCATACCAGACGCGGAGTTTCAACAGCGCGCCGACCGCACGCGGCAGGCGATGCAATCCGCCGGGCTGGATTTACTGCTGGCGTTTTCCACGGAATCCGAACCGGCCCATGTCCGGTATTATTCCGATTATTGGCCGAGTTTTGAGACCGCGGCGGTTTTGATTCCCCTGGAAAAGCCGGCGGCCCTGCTGATCGGTCCGGAAAGCCGGACCTTCGCTGCCGCGCGCTCGAAAATACCGCATATCATGCAACTCAAGGACTTCCGGGAGTCGTCGCAGCCGGACTATCCCGGCTCCAAGCTGCCGGAGTGGCGCGATATCATTGCCGGGTACCAGCCGCGCCGGATCGGGATTGCCGGCTGGCACATGTTTCCGCACACCATGATGGAAAATCTGCGGGCGGCGGCCGGCAAGGCGGAGATCGTCAATGCCGACGAAGTCGTGCGCGCGGTAGCCATGGCCAAGACGGAAAACGAGCTCAACTGCCTGCGCCGGGCCGCCAAAATTTCCGAGCTGGGTTTCAAGGCCATCCTGGAAAACATCAAGACTGGGATGACGGAAGTCCAGTTGGCCGGCATTGCCGCCGGGGCCATGCTGGCCAACGGCGCGGAGGCCACCGGCTACCCGATCTGGTGCTGCAGCGGGCCGAACTCGATCCAGGCCATCAGCCGCCCGACTCATCGCAAAGTGCAGGCGGGCGAGATCATTCATTTCAGCGTCGGCGCCAAAATCGCCGGCTACAGCGCCAGCATCGGCCGGCCGGTGGTCCTGGGGCAGTGCCCGGCTGACACGCAAAAATTCATGCAGGTCGGGCTGGACGCCATGAACATGACGATTGACCTGATGCGCGCCGGCGCGCCGGCCGCGGCGGTGGCGACCAGGGTGCATGACTGGATCCGGGCGCAGGGTTACGGCCATACGATCCTTTACGGTCCGGCGCACGGTTGCGGCCAGATGGAATGCGAATACCCGTTTTTAGAAACATCTTCGACTTTCACGCTGGCGGAAAACATGGTGTTCATGGTGGACATGTTCCTGGCGGAAAAGCGCCAGGGGTTCCGCTGGGAAGACGGCGTGATCATCAAAAACGGGCCGGCGGAGGAACTATCGAATTACAAACGGCAGATCAACATCTTAAATTAACCACGAAAGAGCGCAAAAACCTCAAAGAAACTCAAACGCAAAAAAAAGAAGCATCTTTGTGTTCCTTGCGTTCTTTGGCGGTGAATTATCTGAATAGCCATAAATGATTGAACAGGGCGGGAGAATATGAAAAAAAGACGGGATAATTTCTGGTTGTGGGGGCAGAATGTCGGCAGCCATCATGGCGTCGGGCAGGGCGGAGTTAACGGCTACAGGCTGCCCGGCGTCAACCGGATGGATGCCGCCGAAGGCTGCAAATTCTTCGGCATTCCCAATTGCTGCCGGGTGGCGATGGTGGCGGGCCCGGTGCCGCCGTTCGACGCCGAATCGGAAAAGCTGAAGGAATGCCGGCAGGTGGTCTGGTCCGCCGTCGGCGCCGGCGGCGTGAAACGCAACAGCGAAAACAAAAGCGACATCGAGGAAGTCCTGCGCCAGGCGGGAAAATATAAGAACGTCACCGGCGCGGTGCTGGATGACTTTTTCAAATCGGTGGAAGGCTTCAAAAACAGCGGCACGATCGCCCGGCACACGGTGGACAGCATCCGGTCCATCCGGGACAAGCTGCATGGTTTTCCCGGGCGGCGGCTGGATTTATGGATGGTATGGTATTCCTACCAGTTGGACTTCCAGGTCAGCGAGTACCTGGAACTGTGCGACGTGATCACGCTCTGGACCTGGAAAGGCAGCGACCTGGCGCAACTGGACGAGAACATCCGGAAGTGCGTGGAAAAAACGCCGGGCAAACGGCACCTGGCCGGCTGTTACATGTGGAATTACGGCGAGCGCTGTCCGCTGACCCCGGAGCAGATGCAGCACCAGCTTGACTGTTACGAAAAGTGGATCAGGCGCGGCGCGCTGGAAGGCATCGTGCTGTGTTCCAATTGCATCGCGGATATCGGCCTGGAAACAGTGGACCAGACGCGGAAATGGATTGACCGGGTAGGGGAAGAGGAAATCTGAAAGTTGAAATTCTGCTGCTCCGTGTCATCTGGCACAGCGGTTGGTAATATTACGGAGCCAATTTCAAAAGTCCTGACAAAAAGGTCGGGGTGAAACCCGACCCTCCAAAAATGGGGTGATTTTGCATTTTGGAGGGACGACTTCCACGTCGTCCGAGACTTTTGAAACTGACTCTACGGTAAAGAATTTTTACCACGGATGACACCGAGGACACGGATGTGAGCATGGGGAAGAGATTCAGGGGGAATAAGCGGAGAAAATATGATTATTGACATACACGGCCATCTGGGCAATATCAACCAGGCGCCGTTCTGGGCGGCCGACGCGGCAACCCTGGAGCGTTACCTGGAACAGGCCGGCGTTGACATCCTCTGCGTTACTTCTTCAAAATCCATCATGTATGACGCCCGCGAGGGCAATGCCGACCTGGCGGCGGCCCTGCAGACGGCCAAGAAACTGCGGGGATACGTCACCGTCAATCCGGTTTTCCCGGATTCCATCCGGGATTTGGATTTATTGCGCCGGGGCAACGAGGGCAAAAAATTCATCGGTGTAAAAATCCATCCCGATTACCACGGGTACGACATTGCCTCGGCCCGCGCCCGCGGATTTCTGGATGAAGTCGCCGGGCAGACTCCGCTGATCCTGTCGCATGTGTCCTGCATGCCCGGCACGGGCTTCGCCGCCGCGGTCAAAGTGGCCGAGTTCGCCGCGCGGCATCCGCGGACGAATTTCGTGCTGGCGCACATGGCCGGGATTTACCAGAACGGGTTATACCCGTATTTCCCGAACCTGGAAGGACTGGAACGGGTCACGGAAATGCAATTGCCGAACGTGTACGTGGATACGGCGCATTTCCTGATGTACGTCTATCCGGGCGTGATGGAACGGATGGTGGAGTTGGCCGGGGTGGACCGGATAGTTTTCGGCACGGACATGCCGCTGCAGGGTCCGCTGCAGGCGCGGTTTGCCCTGGAAATCATCCGGCAGCTGCCGATCGCCGCGGCGGACCGGGACAAAATCCTGGGCGGCACCGCCGCGCGCCTGATCGGTTTGGATGTCTCTTCCGGGCAAGAAGAAATATTCCAAAATCAATAGCTCCCTTGGAAAGCCGTTTTATTTTCACACGAAGGCGCGAAGGCACAAAGAAGATGGATGCTTGACATGAAAAAAGGATTATGGGTGTGGGGGTATGTGCTTGACAAGATTCCCGGGGAGGCGCCATTCGTTCCCGGCCGGACTTATTGCAGCCTGGAAACCGCCGCCGATTACCTGGACGCCGGCAGCGTGGTTTACATGAATTCCATGCATGACCTGGCGGCGCTGGACGATGGGTTGTTCCAGCATGTCGCCGGGTGCGAGAATGTGTTATGCGCCTGCAAGCATGGCGAGTATGCCGAGTCCGCCGCAAGGATCGCCGAATTCGCGCGCCGGCATCCGAACATCAGGGGCGCGATCATTGACGATTTCCTCAGCGCCAATTGCGACGAGGCCAGCCGGCCGGCGGAAATTCAGAAGACCCGGGCGGCCCTGCAACGCTACAATCCGGAATTAAAGCTGTATCTGGTGCGGTACACTTTTCAAGACCAGCAGGAGTTGGTTCCCTACCTGGACTATTTTGACGGGATCAATCTCTGGGCCTGGATTTCCACCGAGGATTTCTGGCGGGCGCAATGCTATTACGAGATCGTGAAACTCAAAAAGCTGACCGCCAGGAAGCCCGTCCTGCTGGGTTTGTTTACGCACAACTATGGCGAAACCTGGCGCACTACGGAAGAGCCGATATCCATGGCGCTCACGCAGGCGCAGTGGAAAAAGGGACTGGAGCTTTTAAGGGCCACCGCCGTCCAGGGTTGCGTCATCCTGCAGAACGGCTGGTTTGACCGGGAAGATCACCGCGAACAGATTCAATGGGTCAAGAGTTACTGCGATTGGTTCTACGGCACGACAACCTGGAGGTGAATTGCAAAATATGTTGAAATATCTCACAGGCATGCTGCTGGCGGTGGGATTAATGAGTACAGCGGCGGCGGGGCCGGCGGTGGAAGCGGTGCGCTTCAAGCGGCAGCCGAATTGGAACGCCCTGCACATGGACGGCAAACTGGGGGATCCATTCTGGGGCAGGATCGAGCCGTTGGGCGCGTTTACGGTTCATGGTGAGGCGGGCCGCACCACCGATGATACGCGGGTTAAGATCACATTCGACGACAAGTGGCTGTATTTCGGGGTGGAATGCGTCAACCTGGAATCGGGGTTTGACCGGAATACGGTGAAGACCCGTGACGGGGCGGTGTGCAATGACGATGCGGTGGAAATTTTCATTTCGTCCGATGCCGCCCGGCATAATTACTGCCATTTCATGCTGAACTGCGACAATATCAAGGCCGAGCAGAAGGCGGCCGGCAGCGGAACGGCGTCGCAAAGGGAGCGGAGCTGGAACCCGGTCTGGCTGTCATCGGCGGCCAAGCATGAACGGGGATGGACGGCGGAAATCGCCATCCCGCTGGAGCTGTTGTCGGAGCAGGGCAAGGTCGGCCAGCTCAGTTTCAACATCACCCGGACGAAAATGATTCCGGAATTCGACTCGCAGGGCGTGCGTTTGGGCGAGAAGCGTGAATCCAGCACTCTGTTCCCGGTGCGGGATTCCTTTCACGAGCCGGAAGCTTTTGGCGAACTGCGCGGTTTGGAAGGGTTGGCCGTCCAGCCGGGCTGCCGGCTGAAGCTGGATGACGTCAAGGTTGAGAGTTTTTATGTCACCGACGAGGGGACTTTTTACGATGT
>CAYXEK010000086.1:0-5184 GCA_964463985.1 uncultured Verrucomicrobiota bacterium | reverse complement strand
CTGAATTATTACAGCATCCCGGCCTTTAAGAAACTGACCCGCGCGCAGCGCAACGACATTTTCGAGAGTTTTTACCAGGCCAGTCTGCCGGAATACCTGGCGGGCCTCCGGGCGGTGATGGATCATCCCTGTTTGCTGGGCTATGAAACATTCGACGAACCCGGGTTTGCGGGATTCGACATGTTCGTCCAGGGGCGGGATTTGTACAAGAAAACCAACGAAACCGACGGTTACCACCCGACGATGGCGCTGTATTCCTCGCACATTCCGCCGGGGGCGGAGGCGACGGATTGGTGCGACATTTTGTGCACCGACCCGTATTGGATTCCGGACGGCACGTTGAAAGACCGCAGCACGGTAAATTTCGTTTCGAAAATCGTCCGGCAAACCCGGCAACGCGCGGATGCCGCGCGGAAGATGACCTGGATCACGCTCATGGGCAGCAACTGGTCGGCCACCCACCGGCGGCTGCCGACGCCGGCGGAACAGATGTGCCAGAGCTATTTATCCATTATCCATGGCGCCCGGGGGCTGGCGTATTACGGCTTTCCGCAGCACAAACTGCTGGTGGATGCCATCCGGACGTTTATCGAACAATTGAATGTGCTGGCGCCGGCGCTGCTGGCGCCGTCCGTGCCCCAGGAAATCGCCTACAGCCCCGCGGAATTCGTCCCGGATAAAGACCTTTTCCCGGCAGTGCAGGCGGCATTGTTCCGTTACCCGGCCGGCGGGACAGTGCTGCTGGCGGCGAATACTCTGGAGCGGCAGGTGGCGGTTGATTTCACCATCTCCGGCCTGCCGGCGTCCGGCGTGGTCCAACGCATGTTTACGAATAGCGTTTGCGCGGTGTCCGGCGGAATTTTCAACGACGGCATTGAGCCGTTCGGCGTCCGGGCCTACGACCTGGGGGCGGGCTTGAAACTGGACGGCCCGGTGAAAATCCTGGTCCGGAGCGCGCCGGATGAAAGTGTGCCGCCGCCGCCGGAGCGCTTGCCGGCCGTGGATTATTTTGGGCGCAAGGGCATGAAGAATGTCGCGCCCAACCCCAGTTTTGAAGAGGCGACCCTGCCCGGCTTGCCGGACTATCTCATCCCGGCGGGGAACGCGGCCATCGGGTATGAAAACTCCAACATGACGCTGGTGGAAAAAGATCCCTACCATGGCCGGGTGTGTTTGCAGCTGATCAATCGCAAGGATGACGGCCCCCTCACCTACACCGGATTCCTGGTAGCCAGCGCGCCGCAGCATCCGCAGCCGGAGACCTACACCTGGTCAATCTACATGAAAGGCGATCAGGACGGCCTGCAAGTTCTATTCGGCAGCCACTGGATGAAGGAATGGGATGGGAACAAATGGGTGAAGGCATGGAAAACGGTGAAGGTTACCAGGGAGTGGCAGCGGTATTCGGTGACCGGGCCGATTCCGGCCAACGCCTACCGGAAGTGCGGGCTGGAATTTCAATTGCGGGGGCACGGCACCCTCTGGGTGGATGCCATCCAGTTGGAAAAAGGATCGGCGCCGACGGAATTCGAGCCATAAATGAGCCAGTTTCAAAAGTCTCGGACGAAGTGGAAGTCGTCCCTCCAAAATGCAAAATCACCCCGTTTTTGGAGGGTCGGGTTTCACCCCGACCTTTTTGTCAGGACTTTTGCAATTGGCTCAAATGGAAACTTTTCAAAGCAGAATTCAGCGCCCAGTAGTCAGTAGTCAGAATATGCATACAAAAAGAATTTTGATTTCAGTCGCCGGTTTGCTGGCCGGAATGATTCCGGTCCTGGCGCAGGATCAACCGGTGGGCGGCATCCGCTGGTCGGATTATCTCATTCCTCTGCCGCAGGAAATGGCTGTTACCGGGACGGTGCGCCTGGCGCCGGGCCAGCTCGGCCTGGCCGCGGCGCCGGACGCCTCCGCCATGGTTATGCAGGCGGTCAACGAATTGCGCGCGGCCTGGCAGGCTCGGAGCGGGCAGGCGCCCACCGGGGCGGAGTTCGTGATCCAGATCGGCCTGCTGGATGAACAAGGACGGTTGAACGGCCAAGTCGTGGCAGGTGCCAACCGACTGAAGCGGACGCGGTACCCCGACCAGGCTTACCTGATCCGGCCGGCCGGGACGAATGGGTTGCTGGCGGCCGGGTGGCATGATAAGGGCGTGTTTTACGCAGTGCAGACCCTGACGCAATTACTGCTGGCGCGGACGGGGCTCGAAATGGCGGTGGTGCCGTTGGCCGAGATCGCCGACTGGCCGGATATGGATGAGCGTGGGCCATGGAACATCGAGTATGCCGCCCCGGGCTTCATCCCCTGGATGGCGGCTTTGAAGTTGAACCTGACCGTTTGCTGGCCGCGGCCGGTATTCCAAAAAGGGGCGCCCGTGTCTTTCCCACCCGGCCAGATACCGCTGGATCAAATCCAGGCGGCGGCGCGGCGCGCCTTTCTGCTCCTGCCGCATACACCGCATCCGGATTATTTCTGGCAGTTCGGATTCACCAATGCTTACCCGGAATTGGTGGGCAAGGGCGATTCGGCGATCCACCACATGGCCAAACTGCATCCCAGCCCCAACCAGTTCGAGAAATGCCGCGCCCCATGCGCCTCGCATCCCGGCTTTGCCCGGGTGATGGATGAAATGGTGCAGGATGCGGTGGAGCAGGGCGTGCGGGATCTGAGCATCTGGCTGTCCGAATTCACCCCGCAGCAGTGCGGCTGCGCCGAATGCCTTCGCGATGGGCCGCGCCAGTTCCAGTTGGAGACGCAGGCCAGCGTGGCGGCCTTGATGCGGGCGCGGCAAAAACATCCGGCTTTTACCGGGCGGATCTGTTTTACGTTTCTGCGGATGGAAGATCATTACGTTCAGGCGGCTGAAGAGTGCCTGGCCATGATTCCGCCGGAAGGCATCCGGGTGGAAGCGCATTATTCGCCTAAAAAGCCGATTTTGGATTATGCGGCCCGGGGCGGCTGGGTGGCGAGCTATGACGGACTTTTCCTGAACCGGACCTGGTCTAGGTTTGACCTGGGGTCTGAAATGCGGCATTCCATCAGCAATTTATTGTCAAAACATTACAGCGGCGTGGTCTGCCTGGACGCGCGGAATAATGCGGAGTTTTCGCAAGTCTGGGGCGACTTCCAGTACCACACCCTGGCGGAATGGGCCTGGAATGCCCGGGGACGCGGTCCGCGCGAACTGGCGGTCGCTTGGGCCACGCGGCGCGGCCTGGCCTGGCCGGAACGGTTTGGCGATTGGTTTGCCGCGTTTGAACCGCTGGCCAAGACGGTCCGGCTGTATGAACGGTCGCCCGGGTGGGAAAAAATCCTGGCGGCGGCGGGGGATGGTAAGCCGCTGCCGGCTGGCAGCCCGGCGCGATCAGAGCTTGACCGGCAATGGGCGGAGTGTACGGCTGTCATGCAACTGGCGGAAGCGTCGGATGCGCCCGCGGCGCTTCATGAAACCCGGCTGATCCAGGCCAACTTGACCGCCATGCGCCTGGTTTTAGAATTGCATGCCCGGCGGATGCCGGGCGCAGCGGATGCGCCGCGGCCGGCGTCGGGCGAACTGGCGCAGATGAAAGCGGATATCAGCCAAGCCTGGGACAATTACATGGAAGGCATTGCCGCTTACGGGCAGAGTCTGAACCTGGAAGGAAACGCCACCTTCCAGAAACGCCTGAAAGCCCTTGAGACGGAAATCGGGAAATACAAGGAATTAATCGGAAAACCGGGCGGAGCTTGACCCTTTGCCGGCGGACATGCTACAAGTTTTAAAGGTTTTACAGCCGAACACCGAATACTGAACACATCAAGATAGGAGGGAGTATGAAAATTCGCCTGGCGGGTTTGGTTGCCGCGATGCAGGTGCTGGCATTCAGCGCCATGGCTGCGACATTTTACGTGGCGGAGGATGGTTCCGACTCCAACGCCGGCACCAACGGCTGGGGTGACGCCCTGTTGACCATCGGCAGCGCCGTGGGCAAGGCGGTGAATTACGACACCATCCTGGTGTCCAACGGCACGTATACGGTCCCGGCGTATATCTATGTCAACAAGGCGTTGGATATCCGCGGGTTCAGCGGCAATCCCGCCGACACGATCGTCAACGGCAATTTTCCCTTAACCACCAACCGCTGTTTTTACCTCAACCACACCGGCGCGGTGATTTCGGCCTTCACGATCACCAACGGCTGCGCGTACGCGGGCGGCGGCGGCGGGGTGCAGATGAAAGCCGGCGTGGTCTCCAATTGCATCATTTCCGGGAACCGCGCGTTTGCCACCAATACCGTCGGCATCCAGGGCGGCGGCGGGGTGTCGGTGGAAGTTACCGTTTACGGCGCTATAGTAGATTCGGTGATCAGCGGTAATGTCACCTCCAATAGCGGCGGGGGGATAGATGCCTATATCCCCCAGGGGTATTTCCTGATCAGCAATTGCCAGGTGGTCGGCAACGCCTCCATCACCAATGTCTATGTCACCCAATCCGGCACTGCCGGCGGGATTGGATTTGGGCCGTGGAGTTCCGGCTATGCGCTGATGACGGATTGTCTGATCGCCTCCAATACCAGTTCCCGGAGTGGCGGCGGGATTTCTTTTTCGCCCAGTGATATATTGGCCAATGGCCTGATTGCCAACTGCATCATCCGGGACAATGCCACGGGCGCCGGGGAATATGGCGGCGGCGTGAATATGACAAAGGGCACATTGCGCAATTGCCTGGTTTTCGGCAATACCGCGGGCCGGGGCGGCGGCGTGTACCTGGCCGGCGCGAGCACTGGTGACAAGATGCTGCAGAACTGCACCGTGATCGGCAACACCAATGCCACGCATGGCGGCGGGGTCAGCCTGATCAATGGCGCCAATCCCTATTTGCAGAATTGCATTGTCTGGGGCAATACCGGACCTTCCGGCGCTTCCAATGTGTCGGTTGAAGCCAGTTCGACCGCGGTGTCGTTTTCCAATTGCTGCACCGCCGGCGGCGCCCTGGTCTCCGCCGCGCTGATCAACCAGTATTCCACGAATAATCTTTCGGTGGAACCCGGGCTGGCCGATGCATACCGGCTGGGCAAAGACTCGCCCTGCGTCAATGCCGGCGTGGTTCAGCCCTGGATGAATGAGGCCGGCGGCGTGGATCTGGATGGCCGGCAGCGGCTGGACCGGTTCTCGCGCCTGGTGGACATGGGGTGTTATGAATATGTG
>CAYXEK010000085.1:0-15245 GCA_964463985.1 uncultured Verrucomicrobiota bacterium | reverse complement strand
GAAATACATGCACTTTCCTTTGAATGTGCTTGCCCGCCGTAGCTTTAGCGAAGGCTAATCCCTCCATCTGCTCATCCGTCTCTGTGGTAAACAATTCCCTTCTTCTTTATGTTCGAAAATCTGCGTAATCTGTGGATAGAAAAGGTTCCGTGTTAAATTATCCGAATCTTCTTTGTGACTTTGCGGCTTTGTGAGAGAATCAAGCGGTTTGCTATGGGATGCTAATGTTGCAAATTAAAACCTTGACTTTTAATTTTCCGAAGTTATCTTAAGGATATGTATACCAGGGTATTAGCAAGCACAATCAAGCAAGCCTGCAAGACATTTCCGGCAATTCTGGTAACTGGCGCACGCCAGGTAGGCAAGACGACGCTGCTTCGAATGGGTTGGGGTGCGACCCATCGTTT
Source organism: uncultured Verrucomicrobiota bacterium (assembly GCA_964463985.1). Taxonomy (GTDB): domain Bacteria; phylum Verrucomicrobiota; class Kiritimatiellia; order JAAZAB01; family JAAZAB01; genus JAXGPF01. The sequence goes on along the minus strand of CAYXEK010000085.1, from coordinate 14,838 downwards.
GGTTTCCCTTGAGAATCCGGACATGCGAGCCAGGGCTTTAAGCGATCCTAAAGGATTTCTTCTTGAAAATCCGCCCCCCGTCATTTTTGATGAAATTCAATATGCGCCGGAACTGCTCTCGTATATTAAAACATCTATAGACGCTGATCGTGTGCCGGGGCAATGGCTGCTGACCGGATCGCAAAATTTTACACTCATGCAGGGTGTCAGCCAATCTTTGGCCGGTCGAGTGGCGGTATTGAATTTATTGCCTTGTTCCCTGGAAGAAGTCCTGGGAGTTAAGGGATCACCGGCGTCTGTCCCGAGCTTACTGTCGGATATTTTCAGCGGGCAAAGTTCGGCGCAAGCGCCAGATTTCAGCCTGGCGGATTGGTTGTTGCGCGGCGCTTATCCTGAACTGCGGGCAAATGCAGATGTGGATCGCAATTTATGGTGTGCGAGTTATATTCAAACTTATCTGGAGCGGGATGTACGCCAGATTTTAAATGTTGGAGATTTAAATTCATTTACGCGTTTTTTGCGCCTCCTTGCCGCCCGGACAGGGCAAATCTTGAATTACTCCGATCTGGGACGCGATGCAGGCGTCTCGGCGCCTACTGCCAGGAAATGGATATCGGTTCTTGAAGCAAGCGGCCAGGTGTTTTTGTTGCCGCCGTATTTCATGAATTTCGGGAAACGGTTGGTTAAAAGTCCGAAACTTTATTTTCTGGATACCGGCCTGGCAACATTTTTAACAGGATTGCATTCGTCGGCCCCGCTCATATCCGGGCCATTATACGGACCATTGCTGGAATCCGCGGTGATTGCCGCCTGGGTCAAGGCGTTTTGCCATCGCGGCCTGCCGCCGCCTCTTTATTATTGGCGTTCACACGATGGGTTGGAGGTGGATTTGCTTGTCGAATATGATGGCCGTCTATACCCGGTCGAAATCAAGGCAACCGCCACGGTCATGCCGCGCCACGCCGACAGCCTTGCCAAGTGGATGCGATTGGCTGAGTTCCATGGTCAGGGCGCAGTCATTATGGCTGATATTCCCGCGCCGATGAATGTGGCGCCCGGGGTACGCGCGGTCCCCTGGTGGTGGACCTAGACGGGTCCCGGATATTTTGGACAGAAGGCGGAACAAGGTAGCGAAGGAGGAATTTGCCGCAAAAAGCAAACTGTCATCCCATAGATACGGTTTATCACCGGGAAACGGCAACATTCTTTAAGGAAATTGGAGTTTGGCGTAAATCAACAGATTCAGAAATACTCACACAAAGACACAAAGGCACAAAGATTTATAATAAAAACAGATAAAGAAATACTCAAAATGCACAAAATGATCAGATGTATTGCCAATTGCCGCGCCGACCGGCATCTGCCGGTCTGGCGGATCGGCTGACACCCTGATACGCGAATTAATTCGGGTATCCGGGTATCCGCCGATCCATGTCCGCATAGCGGACAGCGCGGCATACCAGTCGCTATGCCCCGTAATTCGATTACATCCATGCTCTTTCCGGTACACATGCGTGCCCGCCGTAGCTTTAGCGAAGGCGGGTGGCCAACCTCTTACCCGGTTCCGTACTAAATAATCCTCATCTTCTTTGTGGCTTGGCGACTTTGTGAGAGCATAAAGTGATTTTCTATGGGATGCTGCTGAACATGATTCACAGATAAAAAAACAAAAAGTTTAGATTGGCTCCTTATGTCTCCTCAATCATCACGCTTGCCGCCCGCCGTCATGTCCATCGCCGGTTCCGACAGCGGCGGCGGCGCCGGCATCCAGGCCGACTTGAAAACCTTTACCGCGTTGGGCGCGTGGGGGACCACGGCCTTGACCTGCCTGACCGCCCAGAATCCGCAGGCGGTGCGCGCAGTTACGCCCGTCACCCCCGACATGGTGACCCGCCAGATTGACGCCATCTGCGAAGGATTTGACGTGCAGGCGGTGAAGACCGGCATGTTGTACAATGCCGGCATCATCCGGGCAGTGGCCCGGGCGCTGGCCCGCCGGCGTTTCCGGTTTGTCGTGGTGGACCCGGTCATGGTGGCGACCTCCGGCGCGCGCCTTTTGCGCCGGGATGCCGTGGAGGCGCTCTGCGGCCGTTTATTGCCGCTGGCGACAGTGGCGACGCCCAATGTTCCCGAGGCGGAGGCGCTGGCGGGCATGGCAATTGCCGGCCTGGCGGACCAGCGGCAGGCGGCGCGGCTGATTGCCGAAAAATACGGTATTGCCTGCGTTGTCAAGGGCGGACATCTGCCGGGGCGGCAATGTGTGGATGTGTTGCAAGGGGACGGGCGCGTGTGGTTGTTCAAGCATGCCCGGGTGAACGCCAAGAGCACCCACGGCACCGGGTGCACATTTTCAGCGGCGCTGGCCGCCGGGCTGGCGCAAGGACAATCCCTGCCGGACGCCGTGCGCCGCGCGCGGCGTTACGTGCGCCGGATGCTGGATGCCGCCGCTGGCAATCAGTCGCCTTGATTTTTAGATGGAGAATAACGGCGGAACCAATCGACAGTTTTACGCAAGCCTGTTTCCAACGGCGTTGTGCATTGCATGCCCAAAGATTGCATCTTGTTGACGTTAAACACTTTTAACGGTTGGCCGTCGGGTTTTTTTGTGTCCCAATCAATCGCCCCGCGATAACCGGTCGCGCAGGCTATCATTCCTGCCAAGTCGCGGATGGATACGCCATGGCCGCCGGCAATGTTGACGGGCTCCGGGCCAATGTCGTTTTCAAGGAAAAAAGGCATGCATTGCGCAACATCTCCGGCATAAACGAAATCTCGAATCGGTGCGCCGGATCCCCACATTTGCACGACAGGTGTACCATCCATGGCGGCTTTGTCAAATTTTTGGATTAACGCAGGTATGACATGGCATGTCATGGGATCAAAATGGTCGTATTCTCCGTACATGTTGCCGGGCACCGGCACGGAAGTATCTATGCCGTATTGCTCCCGGTAAACGCGCGCCGCTGTCAGGCCGGCCAACTTGGCGGTTGCATAGCCAATGCTGGTAGGTTCCAGCGATCCATGCCAGAATGCTGATTCGGTCATGGGCGAAGGAGTATCGCGCGGATAAGCGCAGCCGCAAAGCGGGTATATTATTTTGCGCACGCGTTGCCGGGCTGATTCGTAAAAAATATTTTCAACGAGTTGTAAGTTAACGTGCAAATACTCGGCCGGCCGCGTGCGGTTTGCCTCGATGCCTCCGGTCAATGCCGCCAGATGAATCACGATGGATGGGCGCGTTGATTTGAACAGCCGGCCGGTTTCGGCGGCATTCGTCAGATTGCAGTCGGTTTTGGATGTGACTACTGTTATGCGCGCGATTGGATGGTGCTTTTAGTGGCTTCGAGATTGAATAACGATGATATCGGAACAGTGGCATCCCATGTAAAATTGGAATGATGGAACGATGGAATAATGAAAACGGGGTTGCGGAGCGCAATCAAGCGAGCAAAATACCGGAACCACGTTTAATAAAAAAAGCGCGACCATATTTTGCAACTCTTTGATTTTCAACATACCATTATTCCACTATTCCAGCATTCCCGTCCCTGTGGTACGGGAATGATATCGGAAAATGATTGGATCCTTGCCGGGAAGTGGATTGCATATGGCGGAAACGCTTCTTCGAGCAACGGATCGCCGGATTGGAAGAGCGACCACGGCTGGGACGTCCCCGGTCTTTTCCCCCCGGAAGTAGTCGTGCAGGTTAAGACGTTGGCTTGTGCTACGCCGAACCGTGTGGACGTGCCGCTTTAGCGATGGAGCGTCGAGGAACTTGCTCGGTATGCGCAGCGAACAGGACTGGAGGCGACGATTAGCGGCAGCACGATTTGGCAATTGTTGGACGAAGATTCAATTCAACCATGGCAACACCGCTGTTGGATATTCCCCCGTGATCCGTGCTTTGCCGAGAAGGCTGGCCGACTCTTGGATTTTTACGAGCGACGCTGGGAGGGTGCCGTCATGCATGACGATGAGTTCGTGCTTTCGGATGACGAAAAAATTAGTATCCAGGCCCGAGCGCGACACCATACCATGCCACGTTGCCGACACAAGCAGGAATCCCTATGAAGGTAGAGCACGAATACTACCGCTATGGAGCGTTGGCCTATCTGGCCGCATGGAACGTCCATCGTGCCAAGGTGTTTGGACGTTGCGAGCGGCACAGCGGTATCGCCGCATTCGACCGACTGGTCGACAATATCATAAATAGGACTGATGCTTGAACCAGCTTTCGATTTGCGCGGCCAAGTAGCCGGCCGTGACATGGAAAGTCGTGCCACCGCCCCGGGCGAGCCATGCGATCTGCCATTCGAGCAACGGCTTGCACGTGATGGTGACCAGCGCCTTCGGGGTGTTTGTGTGGAGTTCCCGAAGTCGGGTTTCGTGTTAGCCGGCCAGGATGATCGTCTGCTGCGGGTCAGTCTTTCCGTCGTTTTTTCTTTTCCAGAAGCTTTTTGGCCGCTTCGAGAATGACATTAGATGCGCGTTTCCGTAAGGGCTTGGCCGGAATGCCCGCGTAGAGCGTCCACGGTTCCAGCCGGGTGTCAGGGATCACCAGCGTCATCGCGCCGGTCGCCATCCCTTCGGGGATTTGGCATCCAGGCAGGATCACGGTGCCAGTTCCGAACAGCGCATGGTCGCCGATTTGGATGTCCGCGACGATCGACGGGCTGGCGAATTCTTTCGGGATGGTCGGGCCGACCAAACCGCCGCCGGTAAAGTCGTTCGAGGCCGCGATAATCCGACAGCCCGGCGCAATGTTCACGAAATTGCCGATGGTGATGTGCGCGTCGCCGCCGATGAGCACGCCGCCCGCGCCGATGTGCGTGTACTGGCCGACGGTGATTCCGCAGGAGACGTAGGTGAAATCGTCGATGATGCTATAGTCGCCGATCCGCACGCGGTCCGGCTTGCGGATGCGGACGGTTTGACCGACGATCGCGTGGGTACCGAGTCCGGCTAGGGTGGAAAGATCCAGGAAAATATTTCTTTGACTGGGCATAATCGGCCTCCGGCCTTCTGGATACTATATCTCCGCGAAATGCTTAAGCGCCTGGGCGTACTGTTTCGCTGCGGCCTGTACGGAGTAGTGATCGAGAATGTCGCGGTAGGCCCGCTCGCTGACGCCGGCCCAGTCGCCCCAGGTCCGGATCAACGTGCGGATCAACCGCTTGAAATCCTCGCCGTCATCGGCGGTAAACAGGAACCCGTTGACGCCTTCGTGGATGATTTCCGCGATCCCGCTCAGGCGCGGGCCGATGACGACTTTCCGGCAGGCCATGGAGTGGAGCAGGGCGCCGGGTACCACGTGGTCGTTGGCCTCGGACTTGGTCCGCATTGCGACGCAGAGGTCGGCCGCATTGCAGTAATCGCCGATCTCCCGGATGGTTTTGAGCCAGCCGGTGAAAAAGATGCGACTGCCCATGTCCAGCATCCGCGCGCGTTTTCGCAACGCGGCCTGCTCGGGCCCGCCGCCGACGAGTATGAGCCCGATCGCCGGATTTTCCCTGTAAAGCTCGTTCGTCCAGTCCATCAGCTTGTCAATCCCCTTCCCTGAGTGCATGACCCCGTGATAGAGCAGGACCACGTCCTCGTCCTTGAATCCGCAGCGGTGGCGAAGGTCTCGGCCATCGCGGGGGTAGAAGGCGTTCGGATCCGGCGCGTCGCGGACGACGCGTACGCGGTCCGCCGGTACGCCCCAGCGCTGGACGCGTTCTCCCGCCGCGGCGGCCCGGCAGAAGAAGCCGGTGAGGCGGCGCGCTTCGAAGCGGTCGAGGGCTTCAACGATTTTCAGGAGGCAGCGTCCCCACGCCTTCCCGCCGAAGAAATTATGGAAGTGCCAGTCGCCGTAGGCAGTGGCGACGTTCGAGCCGGTGAACCATTTCATGAACAATCCGACCATGGGAAGAATTTCGGACAGGAAGATGACATCCGGTTTGAACCGGCGAAGGCGGACGACTGCCGCTGGGAGATATAAGTACATCAGGATCGACTTGATGAGCACATCGCGTGGAGAGCGCCTGTCGATGTGCAGGGGCAGCTCCTCCACGCGGAGATTGGCAGGTATGGAGAAAGTTTTACGGGGGCCGCGAAAGCTTAGGTGCAAAACGTGCGACTGGGTGGCCATATCCTTCAGCATGCCCTCGAATTCGGCGGCGAGATCGTATTGCTCCGCCAGGTTATAGCGCGAGAAGATCGCGATGCGCCGGGTTTGTGCTGTTTCGCTCATGGGCCGAAAAATCCGCGGATGGCCAGAATGACCCGGTCGATTTGGGCGTCGGTGATCGCCGGGGAGCAGGGCAGCCAGCAGGCGTATTTCGTCGCGTCCATGGCCCCGGGATACGCCTCACTTGACATGTAGGCGGGCTGCATGTGCAGTGCCGGCCAGAACGGTCGGAGTGTAATGCCTTGATCGAGCAGTTGTTTGACGAGATCGTCGCGTCGTTCCATTTTGAAATCAGGCCACATCATGTACCCACCGTGCGTCGGCCGCGCAGGGAACTTCAATTCCGGCAGTCCTTTAAGGCCGGCCGTGTAGCGCGCGTCGATTTCATGCGCGCGGGTGATGCGTGTCTCCAGTTTTTTCCACTGGGAAATGGCCAGCGCAGCCTGGAGGTCCGTGAGCTTGAAGTTGAAGCCGGTGACCGGATGTATGTCGCTCGCGCGCGAAAGCCGGCCGTGGTCCTTGAGGCACACGATGTTGTCGCGTACGTCCTGGCGCCGGGTAAGGATGAATCCACCCTGGCCGCTGGTGATGACCTTCGTAGGAGCGAGCGAGAAGCAGCCGGCGTCGGATTGTGTGCCGAGATAGCCGGCCGCGTTTTTCGAAGCCAGCGCCTCGGCGCAGTCCTCGACAAGCGCGAGGCCCTTTTCCTTGCAGAGTTTTTGGAACACGACCATGTCCGCCGAACGGCCGTTCAGGTGGACGACGATGATGGCCCGGGTGGTCGGTTTCAGCCGCCGGGCGGCGTCGGCTGGATCCATGTTGAAATCCGTCGGGCGGATGTCCACGAGGATCGGTTCCGCGCCTGTGAGCCGGACCGCGCTAGCGGTCCCGATGAACGTGATGTCGGGGACAAGCACGGTATCGCCGTGCTTGATGCCGAGTGCCATGAGGCTTAGGGCGAGGGCCATCGTGCAGCTGGGTGTGGTGCAGGCGTGCGGAACATCGAAATACTTTACCAAGAGGGCTTCGAATTCGCGGTTGGCGGGACCTTCGTTGACGAAGCCATTCAGAACCTGTTGCCGGACGGCCTCGGCGTCGTCGGCTTCCAGGCATGGCTCAAACCACGGTATTCGTTCATTGCACATGTTATTCCTCGGCCTTGAAAATAATCCGGCTCCCCTCGGATGTTGTGGCAAAGGGAACCTCCTTGAACGCAGCCAGCTTTTCGCGGATGGTAGGTTGGCGTTCCGGTGGGGCGAAGAGTAGGAGAAACCCGCGCCCGCCTGCACCGAGTAGCTTGCCACCGAACGCGCCGCAGGTCCGCGCCGTTTCATAAGCCTGATCGACCATCTTGTTGGTGATCAGTGGGGAGAGCGTTTTTTTCCGTACCCAAGACTCATGCAGCAGCTCACCGAACTGCCGCAAATCCCCCGTGCCCGTAAGGATGCGCTCGGCCTCGTCGACCATCTTGAGCATTTCCAGCAACGCGGGGACGTTTTTCTTCACCTGGTTTTTCTGTTCGGCCAGGATGTGGTCGGCCGATTGTTCGATGCCGGTGTAGAAGATCATTAATTGGTCCTGCAGTTCGTCGATGCGGTCGGACGTAATGGCCAGATGCTTGACCGCCACGTTGCCGGCCCCTGAGAAATCTAGCCGCAGCAGGCCGCCATACGCGGCCGCATACTGGTCTTGGTGCCCGCCGGGATCGCGCACCCGCTCGCGCTCGATGATAATGGCTTCCCGGGCCAGATGGTCGGGCGTGACGCACTTTTTCTGAAACACGTGGAGCGCGTGGAGCAACCCGACGATAAACGCCGAGGAAGTACCGAGGCCCGTACGGCCTGGCAGGTCTGAAACGTGGGCTATTTCCACACCGTCGGTGACACCGGTCATCAGCAGGCTCTCGCGGATCAAAGGGTGCTGGATTTCCGCCGGCGTCATGACTGTTTCGGTGCGCGCGTAGTTGGCCTTTATGCGGTATTTGAAAAACGGGGCTAGGCGGTGGACGGTGATGTAGCAAAACTTGTCGATCGTGGTTGTCAACACCGCGCCGCCGTACTGCGAGTAAAATTCAGGAAAATCCGTGCCGCCGCCGAAGAAGCTGACGCGACAAGGCGTTCGGGAAATAATCATCAGAGACGGACCGTCCTTTCCTTGCGCGCTTTGATGAACCAGTCGGTGGTTTTCCGCAGCCCTTCTTCAAGGGAGGTGGGGCAGGACAAGCCCAGTTGCCGCAGGCGATCGACGGAAAAGATTTTATCAATCTGCCCGTCGGGTTTCGATGTGTCCCACTCGATGCGGCCCTCGTAGCCGGTCACTTGGCGGATGGTCTCGGCCAGTTCCCGGATGGAGGTTCGCGTGCCGCTGGAAATATTGACCGGTTCGCTGCTGTCATAATTTGCCATCAACCAAGGCACTGTTGCCGCTACATCGCCGGCATAGACGAAGTCACGGGTCGGCCGGCCGGAGCCGAAAGCGGTTATTTCCGCATCGCCGCGTTCAGTCGCATCCACGTATTTACGGATTAGCGCAGGAATCACATGCGATTCCTGGAGATTAAAATTGTCCCATTCGCCGTAGACATTGCCGGGAATTAGGACTATGGAATTCAAGCCATATTGTTTGCGGTACGCCCAAGACTGGACCAGCAACGTTTTCTTGGCGACCGAATAACCCGCGCTTTCGATTTGCGGGAACCCGCGCCACATCTGCCCTTCATCAATCGGCGACTTGGCATCGGATGGATAGGAGCATCCCCCCATGAACGTGATAAGCTTCTGGACGCCAGATTGTTGCGCTGCCTCAAAGACATGCAGATTCATGGACATATTCTGGTGAAAATAATCGGCCGGACGCTGCTGATTGTCTATAATCCCGCCGGATTTAGCCGCAAGATGCACCACGCAATCCGGGCGGAAATCGCGCAACAACCGAAACGTCGCTTGCGAATCCAAGAGGTTATATTGAGCATGTGCGGGCGTATACACTTCTGCTGCAAATTCTTCCCGTATCAGGGGAACGATATGATGCCCCAAAAAACCGGAAGCTCCGGTTATTAAAATACGTTTATAACGATTTGACGCCATATTCAATCAACCATGTTTAAACCATTGTTTCAATGTATCATTAGATAAGATAATTGTCAATTATCAGGACATTCCCCTGTTTTTTTGTTACTCGAAAAGAAAGAGCTGTTTAGCCCCTGGATTGGCGCAATCGGGGGGGATTTGACCTGGTATCCATCGTCCCAAACGCGCAAAGAGTGTGCGGATTCCATCGGCCAGCGCATAGTAATGGAATTCCGGGATGCCGAAAAAACGTTTGGAGAGTTTGGCGACTCGCCGGCATAAAATGGCCAGCCGCAGTTTTTCACCCAGCCAGACCGCGGCAAAATAGGCGGCGCTCATCACCAGCGCCACCAAGTTTTTCAACCGGTCATATTGCAGCACACGTATATCTTCCAGGTTATAACATTGTTTAATAAAGCGGATGGTTTCTTCTATCATCCAGCGCGAGAGATATCCCTTTACGATGAACCACAACGAAACGCGGGAAGATTTGACTGCCACACTGGTCAACAGCATTAATGGCTCCTCTCCAAATCCCCGCACCACAACCAAAGTTAAACCTTCGTCCCTGCCAGGCAGGCTTACACGACGAAAACCGTATTCCAAATGATAACTGCGCTCGCGCCCTCCTTCCTCACACACCAATGTTTCCGCATAACGCATAGGACAACCGCGCGCCAAGTCAGCCGCTTCGCGGTGCCGGCCGCGAAAAATCAAATGGCGATCCCCTACCAACCTGGCTATAAAACGTATCTTCTTGTCCAAAAAAGGATTAAACAGCTTGATGCGATCGCCCCCGCGATCTATCACATAAACGCCTCGTCCTCCAGTGGCACCATACACCGTGTCGATTACTCCAATGATTTGCTGGTTCTCACTCTCAAAATCAGGCGCCTTGGCTGACCATAACCGCAAATGCAACGGTATCACACGGCGACGATCAGGTTCGCACGCCATAGCCACGCAACTCCAATATCCAGGAGCCAGTTCCCCAGTACTGCCGTCACGCACTGTGGCCAAATACGGCATCTTTTTCGCATATGTCTTGCGAATATCCGTGGGGTCTATGATAATAAACGTGTCGTTCCGCACCCGTGTCGCAGCCTCACGCGCTATTGCCTCGTTGATTTTCTGCCCCATACCTTCGGCTGCCAGGTGATGACTTAACCGCTCCTCCGTCTTTTTTAAAGCAATTCCCTCGCCCAAAGCACGCCCAATATTACTCAGCTTAACATCTTGCGCCGCCTGTATCCCATAGATCATTTGCTCAATAAAACAGCCTTGCGGCTTTGAAAACAGGGGATAAAATATCCCCGAAAATTTATTAACTTGTTCTCGCAATCTCCGACCAACTTCAATATCCTTCATCCGTGGCCTCCTTGGGTTATTTCCATCCCGATTCTACCGAATCGGATTCAAGGTAGGCCACACTTTTTTAAAAAGTTCACGAGAAACACTTGCTAAACAACCTTGGCGCTTTAATTACAATCACTTACAAAAACTGCCGACTAAAAACAGGGGAATGTCCTGGAAGAATAATTGTCGTTGACCAGATGGAGACGCTCTGCGCCAGCAGGGTCTTGGCGCGGCCCACGCGCTTGGCGGCGATGAACACGGAGGGCGGCCGTCCGGTAAACGCGACAAATAAACGCCGGAAATGGGGGATGCTCAAGCGCGCCAGCCGCGCCAGTTCGGTCATCGTCCAGGGCCGGTCCAGGTTCCGTTCGATCTGCTCCACTACCGCCGCCATGGCCGGATTGCGCGCCGGTTCGCGAAGTCCCCCGGCGGGCTTGCCCCGCCGGAGACCAAGGTTGTGCAAAATGCTGAGGTTGGAGGTTGCCAGAGGTTGAATCAGGTTCAACGGTTGTTTGAGGTTGAAGGTTGGCTGACCCTTGAACCTCGCTCAACCGCTGAACCCCTGAACATCTATCAACCCCATGCCCCGTCTTTGTGCCTTTGCCCCTTTGCCCCTTATTATACAACCTTGCGTCCCTGCCACGCAAGGTGGCAGGGGACGACTTTTGATATTGGCTCATACGTGTGAATTTACAAAGCCCTGCCACAATTTTATTTGACATTTCCCGGTCTCGAAGTAATACTAAATAATATATGAAAAACAGCAGCCAAACGCATGAGCCGGTTTTTCACGCTGATACGCCGGCGGATAAAATTGAGTTGGCGCGTCAGATTTATCGTGAATTCCATGCTCGTTGTTTCTGGTTTTTGCGTAAAGATCTGACCCCCACCGTCGCGGACTTGCCTGAAATTGTGAGGGGTTTGCGTGAAAATGGCGGACGGCGCGGTTATGAATTGGCATCGCGTTTATACCGTTAACCTCAATCCCGATGTCCGAATTATGCTCTGCCGCAGTTCTGGCGCCCGCCGCCGGCGGCAAAATGGCCGGCGGTTTCGCCCGTAACCCGGCGGAAGACTCGCATGAAATAGGCCGGGTCGGGATAGCCAACCAGGGCGGCGGTTTCCTTGATGGAAGCGCCCTGCTCCAGCAGGGTCTTGGCGCGTCCCACGCGCTTGGCGGCGATGAACACGGATGGCGGCCGCCCGGTGAACGCGGTAAACAGCCGCCGGAAATGGGGGATGCTCAAGCGCGCCAGCCGCGCCAGTTCGGCCATGTTCCAGGGCCGGTCCAGGTTCCGTTCAATATGCTCCACCACCGCCACCAGGGCCGGCTTGCGGGCCGGTTCGCGGAATTGCAGTCCCCGCCGCAATTCCAGCAGCATCTGGAGGATGATCACCTTGCGCTCTATGGCGGCGCTCAAATCCTCGCCGTTCATGCAGCGCTTTAATTCGCCGCCGGCGCGCTGCACCGCCGCCGCCGCATCGCGGATGACCGGTTCGCGCGTCGCCAGGCAATGCATTTTGAAAAGCGCGTCGGCTTCCGATCCGTTCCATACCACCCACCGGGTAAACCAGGCCGGCTCAGGGTAATAACATGCAGGTTCAGCGGGGGTCAGAAAAATGACATCGCCCTGCCGCAGTTTGCGTATGCCGTGAGAAATGGTGCGCAATTTGCCCCGGCCCGATTCAACGGCCACCGCCGCATATTGTCCCAGGATGCGCAAGCGTCCCGGATTGGCCGAATTTCCCGCGCCGGCGCCAATGCGGTCCACCCATAATCCCAGCCGCCGTTCCATGGGGCTGGGCTGCCGGAACTGGGTTTCGCGCCAGATTTCTGGACGGTTTGTTTTTATGATTGAATCGTCCATAAAAATGATTGAGCCGTCAATTGATATTGCCATATATTGCTTGATACAATTGCGCCACAAAACGCAGCGCGTGTCAACTCAATAATGATTGAAAATGTTCCTGGAGTGATGATCATGAATAACAGGGAGCGGATGGTAAAAACCTTGCTGTTTGACAAACCGGACCGGATTCCGTTCCAGCCGGGTGGCGGCCGCGAGTCAACGCTCGATCGCTGGCATGGCGAGGGATTGCCGGCAGAAATCAAAGATTACCACCAGTATGCTTACCGGCTGGCCGGGGGGAAGTTGGATTGGCCGGAGCCGCATGCTCCGGCGGGCGTGGGTTTTGCCTGCGAATTCCGGATGATTCCGGAATTCGAGACGAAAGTGATCGAACGGCGCGAAAATTCACAGGTTGTCCAGGATTGGAAAGGCAATATCTGCGAAATCGGACTGGAATACACGCCGGAGTACCTCGGCGGCAAGGGCAGCAAGAAATTCGATTTTGTCACCCGGCGCTGGATTAAATGTCCGGTGGAAAACCGCGCCGATTGGCTGGCAATGATGAAGCGATACGACGCGTTTTCGCCCGGCCGGTTGCCGGAAAACCCGGCAGAACGCGGCAAGATGCTGGCGCCGCGCAACTGGTTTCTGACCCAGACGCTTTACGGTCCATTCTGGCAATTGCGCGAGTGGCTTGGATTTGAAAATTTATGCGTCATGTTTTACGATGATCCGGCTCTGGTCGGCGAGATGATCGCTTTCTGGGATGATTTCATTTCCAAACTGCTTCGCCGCGCCTTTGCATTCGTTGTGCCGGATTGCGTGCATGTTTCGGAGGATATGGCTTACAAAAGTTTTTCCATGATTTCGCCGGATATGGCCAAAAAATATCTGCTGCCGGTGTGGCGGCATTGGGGCGAGATCATCCGGGGGGCGGGCGTGCCGGTTTACGCCATGGATTCCGACGGGTTCATCGGGGAGTTGATCCCCTTATGGATCGAAGCCGGCATCAATACATGCGACCCCATTGAAGTCGCCGCCGGGAATGATATCAATGAATTTCGACGGAAATTCGGCCGCAATATGGCCTACCGGGGCGGGGTGGACAAACGCGCCATGGCCCGCGGCGGCCAAACAATTGTGGATGAAATCAACCGGATACGCCCGGTGATTGACGATGGCGGCTACATTCCCGGATGCGATCACGGCATTCCGCCGGATGTGTCCTGGCCGAACTTCGTGGAATACGTCAGGCTGCTGTCGCAGGCGATCGGCTGGATGTGAAAAGGCAAACCCTGTCCCGTCGTCAACTGGCGGAGAGGGGGGGATTCGAACCCCCGGTACCGGTTATTACCAGTACCGCGGTTTAGCAAACCGCTGCTTTCAACCACTCAGCCACCTCTCCTCAAAAAATTCAGCCCTGCACTAACCGCATGCCGTACCCCCTGATGCCAGCGGTTTGCGTAGAAACTAAAAGCGGCGAGGGCAGCCGCTTTTAGAGGCCGGCGCATGACGGCCCCGGAGGGTTGCAATGGCGGGCGGCCATTGCAACAAACCGCTGCTTTCAACCACTCAGCCACCTCTCCGGATTCACTGCAATCAATGCGTCTGACATGGATCAATGGCGCATGATATGCCGGAGACGCATCATTTATCAAGCATAAAAACGCAGAATCCGCAATGCCGATTAATTTTGCCATCCGCCCCTGGCTGTGATAAATTCCCTGCAAACCTTGAGGCTTTATGTGGCGCGAAATCCTGGCTACGGCAGTTTTATTTTTTATAGTTTTGGACCCATTGGGCAACGTCCCGCTGTTTTTAAGCGTCTTGCGCCCGGTGGACCCGCCGCGGAGGCGGAAAATAATCCTGCGTGAGTCGCTGATAGGGCTGGCGGTATTATTGCTGTTTTTATTTCAGGGTCGGCGTCTGCTGGCCCTGCTGCACGTGTCGGTTTCGTCATTGAGCCTGGCCGGCGGCATTATCCTCTTCCTGATCGCGTTAAGCATGATTTTCAAGGGGGTGGAAGATTTGTTCAAAGCCGACGCCCACTCGGAGCCTTTTATCGTGCCGCTGGCTATTCCGCTGATCGCCGGGCCGTCGGCGATTACGACGGTCACACTGTGGTCGGCGCGCACCGGAATGGAGTTTGCCGGGGTAATCGCCGCGCTGTCGGCCGCCTGGGTGCTTGGCACGGCGGTATTGCTGGCATCTGGAGTTATTTACCGCGTGCTGGGGCCGCGGGTGCTGATGGCTTTTGAACGCCTGATGGGCTTGTTGCTGGCGGTGATTTCCGTGGAAATGGTGGTCAATGGGCTGCGCCAATTGGCGGTTCTGCCGCCGGGGGCGTAAGACAAATTTGTTGGTGTAGTGCCGTGCCGGTGATGCGTAGCGAATT
>CAYXEK010000084.1:0-15661 GCA_964463985.1 uncultured Verrucomicrobiota bacterium | reverse complement strand
ATCCTGCAAATGGCAATGGGCATCGAAAAGTTGCATGGCGCTCAGGCAAGAGAGCCAATTTCAAAAGTCCAACCCAAAAGGTCGGGATGGAACCCGACCCTCCAAAAACGGGACGATCTTGCATTTTGGAGGGACGACTTCCACGTCGTCCAAGACTTTTGAAACGGGCTAAAAAGTTTTCAATTCCTCAATCTGCCGCGCTGCCAGCGGCGTAAGCGTGTCCGGTTCGCCCGGCGTCAGCCGCCGGCCCTGGTTGTGCAATACCACTACCGCATTCCGATGCAGCCTTTCCCGCCCCAGCCGCATGACCGGCGTATCCCGGAAGATTTCTGCAAATTCCGACTCTGTCAACGCCAGGCAATCCTCCGGCCCGGGCAGCCCTTGCCGCGCGTCCAGAAACTCCGGCAGCAAGCCGGTGCGGTCGGCCGCGGACGGGTTCCGCGGGCAGACGGCGGTGCAGCAATCGCAGCCAAAGAGGCGCCCGCCCACAAAAACTGCCGCCGCGCGGGGAATGACGCCCCGGTGCTCCACCGTCCAATACGCGGCGCACCGGCGCGCGTCCACCAGGCCATCCGCCCCGATGGCGCCATTGGGACAAGCCGACACGCACATCCGGCAATCGCCGCAATGCGCCGAAGGATTGCTCATATCCGCCGCCGGCGCTGCACGGGCAGCTTGGATATGCCCGGCCGCGGGACAATCCGTCAATACCGCGCCCAGGAAGTGGCAACAACCCCAGCGCGGATGAATCATGGCGCCCTGCCGGCCGCGCCAGCCCAGCCCGGCGCGCAAGGCCCATTCGCGTTCCGGCAGCGGCGCCGAATCCACGCAGACGCGGAACCGGGCAGAGCCGCCGGTTCGATCGCGGATAAATTCCCCCAACTGCCGCAACCGCGTTCGCATGACGCCATGGTAATCGGGCGGGCGGGCATAGCCGGCATAGTGATCCCCGGGTCTGCCCGGCAGATACCGCGCCGCAACCATTATCACCCACCGGACTCCCGGCAAAAGCCGATCCGGATGTTGCCGCAAGACGGCATGACGGAACAGATAATGCATTTCCGCCGCGCATCCGGATGCCAGCCATTGATCAAAAACGGATTGCGACAGGCTGGGCCCGGCCGGCGCGCCGCCGGCCGCCGCAAAACCCAACTCCAACGCTCTGGCGATTATGGCAGGTTCCATGTCAATTCGTTATCTAAATGCAAGCCGGCCCTGCCTGCTTCAGTACAGCTACCGCAGCCAAGGTGGCCGGAAGTTGGAAATTGAATAAAGGGGCGCGGATCGGCGGCGGGCCGCCGCACGCTGCGGGCGAGCGGTCCGTTGACGCCATGAGGCGGTGGCGGCCACAGGCCACCGATAGTTTTCGACAATCCGTCCGCGGATTGAAATCCTGCCGGAAAAAATGCGTTTTTACCATGCTGTCGGCTTTCAGCCCGGCTGCGTGGCGGACGGAGTCTGCATTTTGCCGTAAAAAATCTCGTCAAAAACTTTTCAAATACCGGCAAAATAATTGTTGGAAGTCTTCAGTTTTATGCTGTTTGGAACTGCAAGGAGGATAGTTCTTCCTTGGTTGCCCGATGAGAGATGCCAAGGAATTCTACGCCTATGACTCTGTTGTCATTATCATAATCCAGTATCACACCGGGCCGAATTTCCTCGGACTCCACAATCCGGCTCTCGTCGAGTCGGAAATAGAGAGAATCACTGTCTTTGTCAATCTTGATTCTCATATTTCATTTCCTCCTTAAGCGCCGGTCGAAGAATGCTGTAACCCGTTTTCCCGGAATTGCCGTTACATTCACAATTACTCTGAGCCATCGGTTTTCGAACTCGGGTATCTGCTTGATAAAATGCCGAGTGCCGTCATCGTGGTCTTCAACTTTGTCTGGCTCCTGCACGGTTCGCTCAGCCCATTCAAGCTTGATTCCGCGTTCATTCAACATGTCTTCGAAATGAACCGTGCCTTCCATGTGGAAAATATACCATACCTCGTCTCAAATGTCATTTAATCTTATGTTTCCAACATCGTTAACTACCCGCGTATTGTCAAATTGTCTTGACGGATAGCAAAGCAAACGAGAGTGGTGATATGCGTCAAACTGTCCGGAGTGGTGTTGCGCCGTTGAATACCAATCCGACGTGGCCGAAAGGCCAGGTCGCCGCATTGAATGCGGCGGGAACACAGGAAAATACGACGCCGTTCCTGGCGACCTGGGTGCGGCGCTTTTTTGCGCGGCTTCCAGATAGGCAGCGACGCGACTTGAACCGGCCAAAAATCGAAACATTCCTGCATGAAATGGCTCGGAGTAATGAAATCTCGAACGGGGAAATTCACTGAGACACGACGCGCCGGAACTCTATGACGAATAATCCCATCTTCTTTGTGGCTTGGTGGCATTGGCTTGCCCGCCGTAGTCTTGACGAAGGCGGGTGAGAGAATAAATCGGTTTTATATGGGATGCTACTGAACCAAAACCACAATTAAATTGACTGCACTTTATCGAACGCAATGTGTCATTGTCAAGGCGTTTTTGCAGAGAAATCTCAAAACGTGACGCCGGCAGGGGATAAATGAATAAGTTTTTTGTTATTCATCATCATTCCGGCAAAAATCGCCACCCCCATAATAAAGGTTGCGGTTTTAATGGGGTATCGCCTATTATTCCCGTTTGTGCCAGATACTAAGGTTCTCAAAATAGAACGGACGATTATTAATGAATGGGTAGGGCGGCCAGTCCCTTGGCCGCCGCGGCGCGCAAGGGACTGCGCGCCCTACCGATGTAATATTGCGATCAATAAATGTCTATATTATTGAGTTGCTTTCAAAAGTCAGATTTTGAAAGCAGTATTCAGCATCCAGAAGTCAGTAGTCAGAAGCGCAATAGATATAAAATGTTTATAACCAACCTCTTGTATTTATTCTGAATTCTGACTCCTGAATTCTGAATTCTTTCAAAACGTTAGTTTTGAAATTGGCTCTATTATGAGAAGATTAATAAGTCCGGATAATTGGAGCAAATTAATCACGAGCAAGCAGGTTATGTTGCAAGACGATAAACATGCGCGGCGCTGGATAAAACTGACCGGAACTCCGCGCGAGATGGGGCGTCAACTCGGCGAGACGGACCGGGAGGCCATCCGCGGATTTTACGATTTGCGGGAAGCGGCGGTGCTGGCCGCGGCCGCCAAGGCGCAGCCGCCGCTGACCCTGGCGGAAACGCTCGCCTTTTGCGAAAAATGCCTGGCGCCGACACGGGAGTTCGATGCCGCCGGCTGGGAAGAAATGCAGGGAGTCTCCGAGACGACCGGTCTTTCCATGCCGCAACTGATTTTATTGAACGGTTTCACCGATGTCATTGACGCGGTGAAAGGCGCGGGCGGCGGTTGCACGGCTGTAGCCATCCCGCCGGAACTTTCGGAATCGGGAAATGCTCTGCTTGCCCAGACATGGGACATGCGGAGCGGCACCGAACCATTCACGCGGGTCGTGCATCGTCAACCCGCCGTCCGTTCGGGACTGGCGGAGACCATCTCGCTGCAGGGGACCGGCACGCTCGCAATGATCGCCGTCAGCGCCGCGGGCATCTCCACCGCCGTAAACAACCTCAGAATGAACGACGCCCGTCCCGGGGTCAACTACCTGTCGCTGATCCACCGCATCCTGCAATGCCAGGACGCGGAAGCCGCCGCGCAGATAACGCGCGACGCGCCGATCCTGAGCGGCCACGCTTACTGGACGGCCGATGCTCAGGGCCGGATTTTCTGCCAGGAAAAATCCGTCAGCGCCGCGGCCGATTTTACCGCCGGCGGCGCACGGCCAATGGCGCATGCCAATCACTGCCTGGATGCGAAGCTTGCCCGGTTAGAAACCCGCGACCGCCAGGCCGACAGTCAATCGCGGACGCGCCTCTCTCGGGCGCTGGAAATCCTGGCGGCACGGCGGGAAAAATGGACCGCGCCGGCAATTTTCGACCTAATTTTACGCGACCGCCAAAACGCCGGCGCAGACCCGGGCCGGCGCCCGATCTGCCGCCTGTCGGGCGACCCCGGGGAAACATCTCCCACCTGCGGAGCGGCGGTCATGGAGCCGGCCACCGGCCGCATGTGGGTGACGGCCATCAATCCGCTCGGCCAGCCGGAAACATGCGTCCAGTTGAAGGCCTAATCTGAATTTGCAGCCGCTGGCACCCAGCCGCGCTTCACTGCTTCTGGATCAGGTAGTAAATTGAGGGGAACGGCCCGCCCAGCGTAAAAGCTATGGCGCCGTCTTTCACGGACGACGGCGTCTGCCCGATCAGCGCGCCGGCGGTATTGACGGCGAATATTTTCAGGCCGCCAACCTGTGTGCTGATTTCCAGTTCCGCTTCGATTACTTCGACCTGAATCGGCCCGCGACCGCGGTTAAACTGGATCGTATGGTCGGCATTGTACTCGGCGCCGGTGTTATCCGCCCGGCCCACGGCAGTCAGGAGCAGGTTGTCGGATTCCGCCACCGGGGCATCGGTAAGCGAACTCAGGGCAATCACGCCGAAATCCGTCCGCGCCCGGATTTTCAATCCCCGCAGGGCGATTTCGCCGGCCGCGCCCAGGAATCCGTAAGCCGCCTTGGTGCGCGGGGAGTCAATCGTGGCATAGCGGCGATCGAGATTGCGGTACAGTTCGCCGGTATCGGAAACAAATTCCCGCAGGTTTTCCGGAACCAGCGGCCGGTCCATCGGCGCTTGCAGCGGCGCGCCCGCCGGATCGCCGGCGAAGCGGATGCCGACCTTGCGAACTTCCGCGGCGCCGGCCAATGCCGGGACGTCGCCGGCGCCAAGATGAATCTTGCCGGCGGGTGCGGGCGCCGCGGGGTCCGGCAAATCCGGCAGCACGACTTCCGCCGGAATCTCTGATTCGCGGACATCGCCGCGCCGCAGCAACAGCGCGGCGTGATAAAACAGTCCGAACTTGGCGGGATCGTTGAAAGTGTCAAACACCCCGCCGCGGTACGGGATACCGGCCAGCGCATCGGAGGTGATGGGCGCGGCAATCTGGTCCACCTGTTCCCGGCAATCGTAGCGGTAGGTGTGGATGGCGGCGCCCGCCCACCCCTGCAACGCGGCCGCCGCGGCGAGCAAAAGCGGACTTTCGGCGCGCCATTCGTTGGGCCAGGGATCGTCCCACTCGGAAACGAAGAAAGGCCGGTCCAGGAACCGGCAGAAAGTCAGGCCGCGGAACCACGGGTCGCGCTCGCCCAGCATGCTGCGGTTGCGAAAACGCTTTTCCGTCGGACGCCACACGCCCCATTCATACCAGTAAGTGTGGCCGTCGGTGAAATCCGCCGCGCGCTGGGCGGCCATCAAAGGCGCGCCGCCGGCGGCCCAGTTGGTGCCGGCTATGGGAATCCGCACACCCAATTCCCGCAGATGCCGGATCATGCCATCGTAATACTCCCGCTGAATTTCACGCAGAAAAGCCAGCATGGCCGGCGCGCCGGAGGCAAAATCCACCGGATCGGCCGTCGGCGGCAATCCCCGGCGGTCCTCCCAGGCGCGGTAACGCTGCGTCAACTGCGAGCGGTATGGTTCCGCCAGTTTCTGCATGCAGGCCCGGTTGAACACTTCGTTTTCGTTGGCGATTTCCGTCAGGACAATGGCCGGATCGTCCTTGAAGGCCAGGCCGGTATAGGGATTGACATGGGTCCAGATTTGCGTGTTGAATTCGCGCTGGAGTTCGATCAGGCGCGGATCGAAATTGGAATACGGGCGGGCGGCGGCCGGCAACTGGCAGGCCGCCGGCACGCCGTCGCCGCTGCGGAAAGTCCGGTAGGTCAGCAGGTCCAGATAAATGTAGATTCCCTGTCCTTTCAGACAATGGACCAGGTAATCCAGGCGGTCAAGGCTTTCCGGATCAAGCCGCCGGGTATTTTCCAGGCGGGCGCCCTTGGTGCACTGGAAGATATTCGGCGTGGACCATTCGCCGTCCAACTGGTGAAAGCGCACCAGGTTGACCCCGAAACACGCCAGGCGCCGGGCGACGATTTCGCTGTAGGCATGGGAAGGGAAATTGGCGGCGCTGTTGAAATTGACGCCCCAGAAACGGCCGGGCGCGCCGTCCTCGAAAACAAACCGGCCGCCGCGCGCTTGCAGAAAACCATGGCGGCCCGCCGGCTTTTCGCCCGCGAACACGAACGACAAATCAACCGGCGCATTGTCCCACGGCAGGGTAAAGTCAATCAAACGGCGGGATTCGGTTTGCATGGCATTCCTGATTATTATGCACGCAGCAGATAGTGTTCGTAAACGGAATATTCTCACACAAAGTCACAAGGACGCCAAGAACAAACCCACCGGAAAACTTGGTTCGCCTTCACTCACGTTCTGAATGAATTCAGCCTGAATCCGTGACGGGATTTTATTTTTATTACATAATGATGTGTAAAGCAACCATTTACAATTTATTAAATAGTCACCATAAGTACAACCCGTTTGATTGAAGAAAAGAGCGCCCTCCGGGTGAGGCCGGGATGTCGCATCTGCTTTGTTGCGAAGGATTCGCGGTATATGAATACAGCGTCATCCTTCGCGCCGCGCATCTGTGGCATCCGGGCCTCATCACGGATTCAGGTTCAGGATTCAGCAGTCAGAATCCTGAATCATTGCAAACATCATAAGATCAATGTCTTATGTTGCCGACACCGAACACTGAAAATTTTTGGAAGAGACTCGTCCGAATAATGCAGGCAATGACTTCAATATTCTGCTGTTCATTATTCGTCAATTTTCCTTCCGCTGGAGGGTGAAGCTGTGCTGAGCCGTCTGGTTTCATCTATTCAAGTTGTTCGTTTTGATTTCAGGCAAGAGGTGAACTCCGGAATCCGCACCCGCCGGTCAGACGGCCGGCGGCGGCTCCGCCGGCAGGGTAAACTGCTCCGCCAGCCACTGGTAAGCCGCGCGCATGGCGTCCGGCGGTGGGCGATGCCCGGCGGCATGGTAGAGGAATCCCAGGGACTCGGACTGTCCGAAAAGCGCATACACGGGCCGGGCGGCGGCCAGATACTGGCGGCTCTCCGGCTTGTCGAACTCGCCGCCCGCCAACAGGAACGGGCGCGGCGCCATGGCGGCCAGGAGGTGGTGGTTGCCCCACCGGAACCATGGATTCCGCGCCTGGGGACCGTAATACCATGGCGCATCCCAGTTGCTGAAATCCCAGCCCATGCCGAAATCCGATCCGATGACAGCCTTGATGCGTTCATCCAGGGCGCCGGCGGTAAAGGCCATTTTGCCGCCCAGCGAATGCCCCACCGCGGCAATGCGGTTCAGGTCCATGCGCGGCTGCAACAGCAAAAGGTCCACCGCCCGCATCACATCTGAGGCCAGCTTGCCGATCCCGGTCCAGCGCGGATGATCTTTCAGCAATTTTGACGATGCCGCCTCCCACCAGGCGAACCCCTGGTTGACGCGCGGTTCCGGCAAGGTATTAAAGGGAAACGCCTCGCAACATACCACCACAAACCCCTGCTCCGCCAGGCAGCGGCCGAACTGCATATGGAGATCGTCCAGGATCGGCGTTTTGTTCCCCAAATCGTACCCCATCATCGCGTCCGGATGGTAAAACGGCACCACGGCGCCGGGGCGATATACATACCGCGCTTCCCTGGGCTCCAACACCACGGCCAACTGAGAGGCATCGGGTCCGGTCTGCTGGCGGTACACCTTGCCCGTGTAAGCCGGCGCCTCGAAGGTTTCCAGCAGGGTGTCGCGGCGATCATACCAGGTGTACTCCGGCCGGCCCATGATGGCCCCCCAAGCCTCGCAGATGGAGGCGCGGGCGTAATCCCATTCGCGCATGTCCGCCGGCAATCCCCCGGGATAAACCGGCGCCAGGTTTTGCGGCACACCCATGTCATCCTCGACCCAACGCGCCAATTCCACAGTTAAGGATTGGTTCATTTCCCCTCGATTTGAATGAGCCGCGGCGGCAGGCGCCCGCGCCCGCCTCGTACGGATACAACTTGAAGGTGCATCATACTTTGCCCGCGCGCAAAGTCAAGAAAACGAAGCTGCGTCAGCCCCCTTGAACATGACAATATTGCGCTAATGGCGCCCGCGCCGCCCGGAGAAATGGATTTCCAGCGTGACAAAATGGAACTTCCCTGATATTACACCACCATTTCATGCGCCGAAACAGTCGGCCCGGCCCGGGCAGAATCGAAACCGCATCAATAAATCGGAGTTTCCAAGCCAGCCTCGCCGCTTACGAAAGGAAAGAGCCTCGCATGTTCATTGACGCTCACCTCCACACTGCCAGGCTGAAGGGACTGCCGCGCAACGCCGCCGGCCGTATTTCCGCGGACGCCTTCGAAAACATCAGCTGGCGCAATGCCAACCGCCTGTTAAAACTCGGATTGTACCCCCCCGGAGAAACATGCTGTGGACCAGATCAACCTTGACCGCCACCCCGAATTGATCCAGGGAGCCGCCCGTATCGTCCCCCGCGGCCGGGCCTGGCATCCCGCCCGCATGACCGCGGCGCTGGAAAAGCATTACAGCGATAACCCCGCCCACCTGACGCGCGCGGTCTGCACGGCCGGCGTCCGCCTGGCCTTGCGGACCGATTCGCCGGAAATCCAGATCGGCCTGCAATACGCCCGATCCTGCCGGCCGCTCTCGCAATGCGACGTGTTCATTGACGGACAACCGGCCGCGCCGATCGCCCCGGCGCCGGACGCCGCGGATTGCGCGGCCACGGTATCGCTGCCCGGCGGCGCGCCGCATGCCGTGGAAATTCACCTGCCGCATTGCCGGGAGGTATTTATTTCCAAGCTGGCGGTTGCCGATGGCGCATCCGCCGCGCCGCTGCCACGCCTCCGCACGCGCTGGCTCGCCCTGGGCGACTCGATCACCCAGGGCATGGCCGCCACCTCGCCCGCCCTGGCCTGGACCGCGCAAGCCGCCCGGCATTTGGGATGGGACCTGCACAACCTGGGCGTGGGCGGCGCCGTCGCCCAGTCGGCCCTTGGCCGTCTGGCGCTGGAATTGCCATGGGATATTGTCACCGTGGCCTTCGGCGTCAACGATTTCAACCAGGATCGTCCGTTGGAAGAAATTCAGGCCGAAACGCATACGCTCCTGGAAACTCTCCTGCAGCGGCCGCAGGCTGAAATTTACCTGCTGACGCCGGTGCCCTGGGCCGGACGCACTGCGCCCAACAACCTTAAACTCTACCTGGAAGATTACCGGCGCGCCCTGCGCCAAGCCGCCGCCGGGCTGCCGCGGGTGACGGTGATTGAAGGCGCGGCGCTGCTGGATGACCGGGAGGAACTCTTTGCCGACAAAGTCCACCCCAACGACGCCGGCATGGCGCAGTTCGCCGAACGCCTGTCCGGCCATCTGCTGCGCAGCAGCACGCCGGTTGCCGCGAATCTTAATATAACCGGTTGATCAGGCAAACCGCGCGTCCGGCCGTCCCAAAAATCCGGGGTTTGCGATTGCCCCGAACCGGCGGTGTGATTTTGGCGCGAAACAATATTCAGGCGCCGGCGGAAGAACTTTTAGATAATTCTGCTGGTATATCCAGCTCGAATCCCCTTGTCGTTGCTGTAGGTTTTTGCTGGCCTGATGGGGAACGGCCTGCTATATTAAAGAAAACGTACGTAAATGTAACAGGTTGAGCAATTTTAAAAAGTCACGGACGACGTGGAAGTCGTCCCTCCAAAATGCAAAATCACCCCGTTTCTGGAGGGTCGGGTTACACCCCGACCTTTTTGTCAGGACTTTTGCAATTGGCTCGGTTGTATTGACTTATCCGTCATAGCCAAGGTTAAAAGTGATCAGCCGTTGAAAGCGCGCCAGAGCATGAGAACAGCACGGACATAATGCCACAGATATTCGACAACATCGAGAAGCACCTTCTGACAGCCCTCTCCGATGCAATGGGCCTCTCGCAGAGGTCTGACTTCTGCGTGGGGTACTTCAACCTTCGAGGATGGCGACAAATTGATGCTCTCGTCGAGAAATGGCGCGGGGGCGACGGAAACTGCTGTCGCCTCCTGGTGGGCATGCAGTCGCTTCCGGCTGACGATCTCCGCGACACGCTCAGCCTTTCCACCGAGCCCGCCCGTATGGATAATGCCACGGCGCTCCGCCGGAAACGCGCTCTGGCTGAGGAGTTCCGCAACCAGCTCTGCTTCGGCGCGCCCACCGAGGAAGACGAGCGAGGACTCCGTCGCCTGGCCGGCCAAATCAAGGCTAAGAAGGTTGTAGTCAAGCTGTTCGTCAAACACCCTTTGCATGCCAAACTCTACCTTCTCTTCCGCCCGGACCCGATCAATCCCATTATCGGCTATCTCGGCAGCAGCAACCTTACCTTGGCCGGCCTATCCAAACAGGGCGAGTTGAACGTAGATGTGCTCGACCATGATGCCACCCAGAAACTCGCCAAGTGGTTCGAAGACCGCTGGAACGATCACTGGTGCCTCGACATCTCAAAGGAACTTGTCGAGATTATCGAGACGAGTTGGGCGCGCGAGACGCCTATCCTGCCGTATCACATCTACCTGAAGATCGCCTATTGCCTCTCCCAGGAGGCCCGCGCTGGCCTAACCGAGTTCCGCATCCCCAAGGAGTTCGGGAACAGACTCTTCGACTTCCAGAAAGCCGCGGTCAAAATTGCCGCCCACCATCTGAACAAGCGCGGCGGTGTCATGATCGGCGATGTCGTCGGTCTGGGCAAGACCCTCATGGCGACCGCCGTAGCCCGCATCTTTGAAGATGACCACGGCCTGGAGACCCTGATCATTTGCCCGAAAAACCTTGTCCGCATGTGGGAAGACTACAAGGAACACTATCGGCTGCACGCCAAGGTTGTCCCCATCACCCGCGCCATCGCCGAATTGCCCGTCTGTCGGCGCTACCGCCTCGTCGTGGTGGATGAGAGCCACAACCTCCGCAACCGCGAGGGCAAGCGCTACCACGCAATCCGCGACTATATCGAGAAGAACGAATGCCGCGTCATCCTCCTGTCGGCCACACCCTACAACAAGAGCTACCTCGACCTGGCCAACCAACTGCGACTCTTCGTCGGCGAGGACCGCGACCTCGGCATTCGCCCGGAGCGGTTCATTGCGGAACACAGCGAGATGGAACTGAGCCGTTTACAGTGCAGTCCCCGGTCACTGGCCGCCTTCGAGCATAGCGACTATCCGGACGACTGGCGCGAACTCATGCGTCTCTACCTCGTCCGCCGCACGCGCAGTTTCATCCAGGACAACTACGCCCAGTACGACACCCAGCGGAAACAGAAGTTTCTCACCTTCGAAGACGGACGCCGATCCTATTTCCCGACGCGCGTACCCAAGACGCTCAAGTTTCGCGTGGACGAGTGCGACAGGAACGATCAGTACGGCCGCCTCTACTGCGAGGACGTGGTCAAAACCATCGCCAAACTCGACCTGCCGCGCTACGGACTGGGCAACTACGTCGCGCCTTCCCCGGACAAGCCCCCGTCGCAAACCGATGCCAAACAGATCGAGGACCTATCGCGCGCCGGCAAACGCCTCATGGGCTTCTGCCGGACCGGCCTTTTCAAGCGTCTGGAGAGCAGCGGCGCGGTGTTCCTCCAGTCCATCGAACGCCACATCCTCCGCAACTTCGTCTATATGCACGCCATCGAGAACGACCTCCCGGTGCCAATCGGCACACAGGACGTGGAGATGCTCGACTCGCGGGTGTACGACGAGGATGCCGACGATGTTAATGCCCGTCTCGACTTCGAGCAAGACGCGGCCGAAGAAGACGCCAACGCTTGCCGGCAACCGCTCCGCACCCCCGAGCAGTTCCGCGCCAGGGCCAAGGAGGTCTACGAGTTTTACGAGAACCAGGCCAAGCGCCGCTTCAAGTGGCTGCGGCACGATTTGTTCATCCCCGAACTGCGCGACGACCTTGAAAGCGACGCCAAGAGCCTGCTCAAAATCCTCAAGAGCGCCGGTCAGTGGAATCCGGCAGCCGACACAAAACTCCAGACTCTCGTTGACACCCTCAAGAAAGCCCATCCTGGCGAAAAAGTCATCATCTTCACCCAGTTCGCCGACACCGCCCGTTACCTGGAGCGACAACTCACCACAAGGGGCGTTGACCGTATTGCCGGCGCCACGGGCGATTCCAGCGATCCCACGCTCATTGCCTGGCGTTTCAGCCCTGTCAGCAACGGAAAACACGCCAACATCGTTCCCTTTGAAGAACTCCGTGTTCTCGTTGCGACCGATGTCCTCAGCGAAGGCCAGAACCTCCAGGACTGCCATATCGTCGTCAATTACGACCTGCCATGGGCCATCATCCGACTTATCCAGCGCGCCGGACGCGTGGACCGCATCGGCCAGAAAGCCGACACTATTTTCTGTTATTCTTTCCTGCCCGCCGAAGGGGTCGAGAAGATTATCCGACTCCGTAGCCGGGTCCGTCAGCGCCTGCATGAAAACGCGGAAGTTGTTGGCGCCGATGAACTGTTTTTCGAGGATCAGAAGGATGAAGAAACCACCCTGAAAGACCTCTACAACGAGAAAGCCGGTATCCTCGACGGCGAGGCAGACAATGAGGTGGACCTTTCGTCTTACGCCTACCAGATATGGAAGAACGCCGTTGACGCCAATCCCGGATTGGAGAAGATCGTCCCCAACTTGCCGCCCGTCGTCTATTCCTCACGCCTCTGGACCCCAGCCGCCGAAAAACCCGAGGGCGTTTTGGTCTATCTCAAGACGGCGGATGGTAACGATGCCCTAGCGTGGATGAACAAGGCGGGGGAGAGCGTCACGGAATCCCAATACGCCATTCTGCGCGCCGCCGAGTGCAAGCCCGACACACCCTGTGTGCCCCGTCACGCCAACCACCACCAACTGGTTCAGGATGGCGTCAAACTTATCGTGAAGGAAGAACGCATTGTTGGCGGCCAGCTCGGCCGTCCGTCCGGCGCGCGCTTCCGCACCTACGAACGCCTGAAGGCCCACGCGGAGGACATCAAGGGCACGCTCTTCGAGTCGCCGATCCTGCACAAGGCCATCGAGCAGATCTACCGCTACCCGCTCCGCCAGACCGCCGTTGACACGCTGAACCGTCAACTCCGGTCAGGCATCACCAACCAGGCGCTCGCCGACCTCGTGATGGCCCTTTACGAAGAAGACCGACTCTGCATCGTCCACGAGAAAGAAGAGAGCCATGAGCCCCGCATCATCTGTTCCATGGGGCTGGTGCAGGATGAAGGCGGAAAGATGGAGGCGGAAGGGTGAAGAGGATGTCAAACGTTGAGAAGCATGAGAAGGCTGGAATCGCCGCGTTGCTCGCGGAAGTCCGCCAACTGATTGCCTCCGCGCGCAACGCCGCCGCGTCCGCAGTCAACACGCTCCAAGTATTGACCAACTTCGAGATTGGACGCCGCATCGTAGAACACGAACAGAAAGGCGAGAAACGGGCGGAATACGGGGCAGAATTACTCAAGGAATTGTCCGCTGGGTTGACCGGGGAATTCGGCAATGGCTATTCGCTTACCAACTTAAAACTGATGCGCCAATTCTTCATGGAATACTTCGGTAGAATTGGTCAGACGCCGTCTGACCAATTGGAGGCCCCTGAGAAAAGTCAGACGCTGTCTGGCGTTTTGGTGTCGGGGGAAATTCAGCAAACACCGTCTGCCAAATCGCGCAACCCTTTTACCATTAGTTGGTCGCACTATGTTCTGCTCCTCACGATCAAGGACCCCGACGAGCGCAGTTTCTACGAGATTGAGGCGGCCCAACAAGGCTGGTCGCTCTCTGAACTCAAGCGGCAGAAAGCCTCCGCCCTCTACGAGCGTCTGGCCCTCAGCCGCGACAAGGAGGGCATCCGGCAGTTGGCCGCCAAGGGACAGGTTGTCGCCAAGCCACGGGATGTCCTCCGGGAGCCATACGTCCTCGAATTCCTGGGCCTTGACGAGAAGGCCGGTTACTCCGAAACTGACCTTGAATCGGCCATTATCAATCATCTGGAGCGTTTCCTGCTCGAACTCGGCAAGGGGTTCCTTTTCGAGGCGCGCCAGAAGCGGTTCACCTTCGACGAGGATCATTTCTTCGTGGATCTGGTATTCTACAACCGGCTTCTCCGGTGTTACGTCCTAATTGACCTCAAGCTCGACAAGCTGACCCATCAGGACCTGGGCCAGATGCAGATGTATGTCAACTATTTCGACCGCCACGTAAAACTGCCCGATGAAAACCCCACCATCGGGCTCCTGCTTTGCAAGTCCAAAAAAGACGCCATTGTCGAGCTGACCCTGCCCAAGGACGCCAACATCCACGCCCGCGAATATCGGCTCTACCTGCCGTCCAAGGCGCTGCTCCGGAAGAAGCTCATCGAATGGGCGGGGGAGGATCCATGAACAAAGCCGCCGCCCGTGAACTCCTTCGCCAGTTCGACTTCAAAGCGCTCTTCCTCAACGAACTCGGCTGGGACGATCATGACGGATCGCTGCCCCTGAAGGTTGGCGACGAGACGGTCACCCTTGACGCCGTTGCCGAGAAACGCGGCATGGCTGCCTACCTCTGCGCCTTGCCCGGACAGGGGCGACCCTACGACTACCAGACCCGCTGCAAGATCGAGATTCAACTCGCCAAGAGCGTCCGAGAACACCTGGTCATCTACGCTGATGCCAACCGCCGCTTCCAAACCTGGCAGTGGGTCAAACGCGAGCCCGGCAAGCCCATCGCGCGCCGCGAGCACACTTACACCGCCGGCCAGGATGGCGAGGCGCTCCTCCAGAAACTCGAAGCCCTGGAGGTCAAGATCGAGGAAGACGAGCAGCTCACCCTCGTCGGCATCACCGCCCGCGCGCGCCAGGCATTTGACGTGGACCGGGTCACCAAGCGCTTCTACGATCGCTTCAAGACCGAGCATGCGGCATTCCTCAAGCAGATCGAGGGCATTGACGACGAGGACGAGTGCGAGTGGTACGCCTCAATCATGCTCAACCGCCTCAAGTTCGTGTACTTCATTCAGAAGAAGGGCTTTCTCGACCAGGACAAGGACTATCTCCGCAACCGGCTTGCCATGGTGCAGAAGACCCGACCCAAGACCAAGTTCCTCAGTTTCTACCGGGCTTTTCTGCTCAAGCTGTTCCACGACGGGTTGGGCCGCCGGGAGCGGAGCGCCGAACTGCGCGATCTGCTCGGCACGGTCCCGTACCTGAACGGCGGCATCTTCGCCGTCCACCCCCTGGAAGAGAAGCACACCGGCATAGACATCCCTGACAAGGCATTCGAGAAGGTCTTCGCCTTCTTCGATCAGTATCGCTGGCACCTCGACGAGCGGCCGCTCCGGGCCGACGACGAGATTAACCCCGACGTGCTCGGCTACATCTTCGAGAAATACATCAACCAGAAGCAGATGGGCGCGTACTACACCAAGGAAGACATCACCGAGTACATCGCCAAGAACTGCATCGTCCCCTTCATCCTCGACCGCGTCGAAGCCGACCTCAAGAAGAAGCCTGCCTCCTTCCGCGCCCTGTTTGACCTCCTCGCCGCCGATCCCGACCGCTACATCTACGATCCGGTGAAGCACGGTGTCGAACTGCCCCTACCGCCCGAGATCGAAAAGGTGGCCAGCGACAATTACACTTACCCATCAGCGACAATTACATTTACCCATAGGGA
>CAYXEK010000083.1:10892-15770 GCA_964463985.1 uncultured Verrucomicrobiota bacterium | reverse complement strand
TGAACGCCAGCGGGCGGAAAAGCTTGCCTTCCGCGCCGGTCATGGCAAACACGGGCAGGAACCCGATCACCGTCGTGGAGATAGCGGTTAGAATGGCGCCGCCGACTTCGCTGGCTGCGCGATAGACGACTTCCAGCCGGTTCTCTCCGGGCGCGGCGGCTTCCAGATGCTGGAGCACGCTCTGGCACATGATGATGCCCATGTCCACGATGGTGCCGATGGCGATGGCGATGCCGGAGAGCGACACCAGATTCGCGTCCACGCCGAGCAGTTTCATGGCAATGAAGGAAAATCCCACAGCCAGCGGCATGACCGAACTGATGATGATGGACAACTTGATCTGCGCCGTCATGATGATGATGACGATCATGGTGATCAGGATTTGCTCGTACAGCGCGGAGTTGAGCGTCCCCAGAGTTTCGTAGATCAAACCTGTCCGGTCGTAGAACGGCACGATGGTGATGCGGCTCAGGGTCACTCCGGGGGGCCACTGCGCCCGGGGGGTTGCGGACAGCCACTTCCGCCATGCATCCTGGTTGAGGTCGGAGCCTTGGAACGCCTCAAAGCCCTGCGTCCGGGCAAACGACTCGAGGTCCGGTTTCGTGGTCCGGCGGTAATCGGCCACCGCTTTGACTGGCAGCGCGGGGGCGATTTCGGCGATCTTGGCCTTGACGTTTCTGATGGCTTCCAGGGGGTTGAAGCCGTACCGGGTCACGACAGCGGCGCCGACGGCTTCCGCGCCTTCCCTGTCCAGCGCCCCGTCGCGAAACGCGGGGCCCAGCGAAACCTTCGCCACATTGCGGACATAGATCGGGACATTTTTGTTGACCGCGACGACCGTGTTCTCAATGTCCGCCAGGCTGCGGATGAATCCGCGCGCACGGATGAGATATTCCACGCGGTTCAGTTCAATCTGCCGGGCGCCCACGTCCAGGTTCGACCTGCGCACGGCGCGAAACACCTGTTCCAGGGAAACGTTGTGCGCCCGCATGGCGTCGGGGTCTACGTCCACCTGGTATTCGCGGATGAATCCGCCCACGGAAGCGACTTCGGTAATGCCTTTCGCCGCCTGGAGGTGGTAGCGGATCGTCCAATCCTGGATGGAACGCAGTTCATCGAGGTCCCACCCTCCTGATGGCGCGCCCTCGGGATCCCGGCCCTCCAGCGTGTACCAGAAAATCTGGCCCAGCGCCGTGGCGTAGGGACCCAGGGCGGGTTTGACCCCTTCAGGCAACGTGCCTGCCGGAAGGCCGTTCAAGCGGGCGATGATGCGGTTCTGGGCCGCCTCAAACGCCACGTTTTCCTCGAAGATGATGTACACCATCGAAAACCCGAACATGGAGTAGCTGCGCACCGTCTTGACCCCCGGGATTCCGAGCAGCGAAACGGTAAGGGGATACGTGACCTGGTCATCCACATCCTTGGGCGAACGCCCCGTCCAGTCCGTAAACACGATCTGCTGGTTTTCGCCGATATCCGGGATCGCGTCCACCGGCACGGGTTGACGGATCAGCCCCTTGATCTGCCAGTCGAAGGGCGCCACGATAACGCCACCGAGCACGATTGCCAGCACGAGCAGCGCCACGGCCAGTTTCCGCTCCAGGCAGAAACGGATCAACTTGTCCACCAGGGATGGAACTGGGGGCGGTGGTGTCAGGTTGTCCACGGGCAATCCTTTGCTAATGCGCATGTCCCGCATGCGGGCTTGCGGCGGGCTGGTCCGTTACCAGGGGCGCCGCCTCGGGCCGTATGCCTGCGGCGCGCATTTTCTCAAGATACTTCTCGGGCTCTTTCATGAACGGTTCTTTGCACGAAGGACAGCAGAAATACACCCGCTGCCCCTCATGGTCCGCATAAAATTGTTTGTTGATCGCGCCGCCCATCACAGGGCAAAGAGTCTGAGGCGCCGCATTTTCGGTCTTCTCGTCTGACACTCGAGACCCGCCGCCGGCTACCTCTGCCTGCGGCTGCATCATGCTCGCCCGGCCTTGAATCTGGAGGGAGCTGTCTATCTTGAAGCCGCCGTTCATCACCACCAGTTCCCCCTCCTGCAAGCCTGATTGCACCAGGTATGAATCGCCGGCCTTCGGCCCGAGGACGATCTCGCGGCCTTCAAAGGCGCCCTCCCGGCCCGGAACGGCGACGTAAACAACGGCCCGTTCCCCGGTGATCAGCGGCGCCGAGGCGGGGATGACCAGCGGGGGCTCTGCCATGCCCGGTTCATTGCCGGCGTAGCCCAGTTCCGCGGCCGGCACAAGAGGCATGCCGCAGATGTCGCACGTTCCGGGGGCATCTTTGACGATCTCGGGATGCATGGGGCTGATCCACTTGCCGGCCAGGTTCGGCTGAATGACTTTGCCGGCGGCAGTGCTTGCCGCCTCCACAACGGCCTGGACAAACATCCCCGGCTTGAGCCGGCCGCCGCGGTTTTCGGCGTTGACGCGGACCTTGACCGTCCGGGTCGTCGGGTCGAGCACGGGGTCTATGAACGCGATCGTCCCTTGAAATATCTCACCCGGACAGGCGGCCACCTGCAACGCGACCGGTTGTCCGTACCGCAGCCAGACAAGGTCGGATTCGTAAGCGTCCAGTTTGATCCAGACGCGGCTGAGATCGGCCACGGTAAACAACTTCATTCCGGTTTCCACGTACATGCCTTCATAGGTGTTCATCCGCTCGACAACAATGCCGGCCAGCGGAGAATAGAAAGTCAGATGATCGCGGGGCTTGCCGCTGCGCTCGATTTCCGCGATCTGTCCGGGCGTCAACTGCCAGAGACGCAGTTTCTCCCGCACGGACTCCAATATCGCGCGGGCGGAGTCCAGGCCCGCAGACGCTGCGTTTGACTCCCGACTCCGCACGGACGCCGCCGCCTGGATCAACTCCTGCTGGGCGGAGACAAGTTCAGGGCTGTAGAAGTCGGCCAGGTGATCGCCCTGGTTGACCCGGACCCCCACGAAATTTACATAAAGTCGGTCAATACGCCCGGATACCCTGGGGGCGATGTAGGCAATGCGGGTTTCGTCGAACTGCACCTTGCCGGCCAGGCGCACGGCAATCCTGGCGAAGCGGCGTTCGACCGGGGCGAGGCGTATTTCGGCGAGTTTCCTGGCCGCGGGGCTCATGACCAGCTCCGACGGGCCGGGCTTGTCTGTGCCGCCGCCGCCGGCAGGGACCAGGTCCATTGCGCAGATGGGGCATTTGCCCGGCTTGGGTTGGCGTATCTGCGGGTGCATGGAGCAAGTCCACAACTCCGCCTGTCGCTCCGCGGCGGCCAGCCCTGCGGCTTCCTCGCGCCGGTCGGCGCTAATACACCCGCGCAGACCAAATCCAACTGCGATTCCCAGCAGCGCCGCCACGGCCGGTTGGAGGGCGGAACTGAACCTGCTTCTGGTTGTGTCACCGGTCATCGTCTTTACCTCCGGATTCCGGTTCGCTGATAACTGCGCCGTCCTGCTCCATTCCGGCTGCGCGCTCAAGGCGTGCCCACTGCCGGCCCAGGTTGCCTTCGCTATTCGCGGCCATCACCTTTACTTCCAGCAGGAATCGTTCGCTTTCCAGCAAATCCAGGAAGTCCGTCTTGCCGGCGCGGTAGCCGGCCTCGCTCGCCGCGAACCTTGCGGCGGCCTGGGGTAAAAGAGCCTGCCGGTACAGTTCGAGTGTCCGCTGCGCCGCCGTGAGTTGAAAGCAGGCGTCTTGCACGTCATAAGCTGTTTGCCGCCTGGCGGCTTCCATGGCGGCGCGCCGGGATTCGGCCGCCAGTTCCGCCTCCCGTACGGCGGCCCGGTTCCTGCCGAGCCACACGGGCAGGTCAACCGCGATCATCGCCATGAACATATCGTCGCCTTCGCGGAAGAAGCGCGACTCCACTCCGAGCGTGAAATCCGGAAAGTATTCCCGGGCCATCAAGCGGCGGTCCAGATCGGCTTGTTCCGCGCGCAGGCGCGCCGCCGCGATTTCCGGACGGCATTGTTCCGCGTTGGCGAGCAACGACTGCATTTCTTGCGCCGCCGCGCCGGGCGGGGGTGTGTCCGGCGCGCCCAGGAAGGCATCGGCGGGACGGTTGAGCAACTGGTTCAGTTTTGCGCGCAGCATGTTTCCCTGCTGCTCGAGTTCGATCAGCCGCTGGCGGAGCATCGTAATTTCCGCCTGTGCTTTGATTACATCCTGCTGTTGGACGGAGCCCGCCGTGTATTTGGTCCGGGCGGTCTGTTCCATCCGTTGCAGCACGTCTTCCTCGCGCCGGGTAATGTCGAGGATCTGTTCCAGCGCGTAGAGGTCATAATATGCGCCTTTCGCAAGCATCCGCACTTCGCGCCGCAGGGCCTCGTAATCGCGTTCCATGGCGGCCGCATCCTTCTCGGCGATCTGGCCGCGCAATGCGCGTTTGCCAAACCAGGGGAAAGCCTGCTCCACGCCGACCCGCTGTTCATCGCCGTCCGGAAACCGGTAGTCATCGCGCGGCCCCATAACGCCGTAGCGGAGCATGGGGTTCGGCAGCGCGCGCGCCCGCACAGGCCGTTCCCGCATGGCCCCCAGTCTGGCGCGCATGCTGTCGAGTTCCGCATTGTCGCGCAAGGCAACCTCGACGACCGCTGCAAGCGGCAGCTTGGCGGCGGTCAGCGATGCTGCCGGCGGCGGGCGCGGCGGCGCCTCCCCGGCCGCCGCCGGCACGGCGGGGGCCAGGATCAATGCGGCGGACGCGCCCATCCGGCATAGCGCCCGGGTCAGGCCGTTGATTCTCCCGCTTGTGTGCGGCGGTATTCCCGGCTGTTTGTATGATGGCTTTTCATCCATTGCAAGTGCCATGGCAAGCCAGGCGGCTTGCGCCTTTCCAGCGGCATGATATAACGCGCCGGTATGTTTTGCAATCAAAAC
>CAYXEK010000083.1:0-10792 GCA_964463985.1 uncultured Verrucomicrobiota bacterium | reverse complement strand
CTTGCGCCTTTCCAGCGGCATGATATAACGCGCCGGTATGTTTTGCAATCAAAACTCAAGATTTTTTGGGTTTTGCCGGCCTTTTGCGTGCGCACCTGCGTTCAGTTTATTCGGCGGAGCGCAACTTCCTGGAGTGCGTCCGGCTATGCCGGATTCTGCGGGTTAAACGCAAGCCTGTAAAAGCGCAGGTCGAGCCTGCGCAATCCAAAGCCGCTTCACCGCAAAAGAGCGGCGTCAATTCCTGCGGAACTGACTTGCGCCCCGGGCGAATACAGCGGCGCCGGCAGCGGCATCTTCACAATTGGGTCACGTCTGAATTTCTAATATTTTCAGAACCTGACGGCAGGCCGCGCTGATGTCCCGGTCAGCCTTGCGTTGGGATTCCAGACGCCGCACCGCTTCGCCAACCGCAGCATAATCCGCCAAGTTCGCGATAGGTCTGCCCGGTGCAAGCCCGCGCCGCTCCGCTCCACCACGGCCGCCTGCTCTTGCTAAAATCGTTTCCTGATGCAACCATTCCGCGCCGCGGCTGTAAACGGCACAGGCACGACATGAACTCCACCCATGCTCCCGCAACACCTTCAGCCGCGACGCCGCCTCTGCAGCGCTAGATGCCTGCTTCATCCCCAATCCTTCAAGACGCCTCCCTTGCTTATCCAGCCCCAGCCATTTCACACGCACCGGCTTTATTGTAGACTTGACCTTTAACCTCCTATGTTTACCTTCAATATTCTGCTGTTCGTTTACAACGCGTCCAAACCGGCGCATTCAGGAACTTTCACGCCGGCGGCGATACTCGCAGGAAGATCGCCTATGCGGCCGGGGCGGCGGCCTGCCTGGTAAAAAGGAGATAGAGGCAGGGCATCAGGAACAGGGCCACGCATATTTCCATGATCAATCCGCCGATTGCGCCCACGGCCATGGGCATGAGGAGGTCGCCGCCTTCGCCCAGATTGAGAGCCAGGGGCACAAAGCCGGCGATCGTGCTGACAGTGGTCATGACGCGGGGGCGCAGCCGGATTTTGGCGGCATTCAAAACGGCGTGAAACGGAGACAGGCTTTGTTTCCGGCGCAGTTCGTCGGCAAAGGTCAGCAACAGGACGCCGTCATTGACCGTTGCGGCAATGACAATGAAAACGCCGATGGCTACCGTGGCGCCGATGGGCAGGTGCGCGAGCCGGAGGGCGTAGACCATGCCGGCCAGGCAGAATGGCACGGAAACGAGCATGATGAACGGCAGGCGGTAGCTTTCGAACTGAATTGCCAGAACCACAAACGCAAAGAACATGGAAAACGCCAGGATCATCCCCATGGTGCGCGCGTTGTCGGCCATCATCATGGCCTGGGCGCCCATCTCGAATGTCACGCCGGCGGAACGCGGCAGGGCGGCGACGGCTTCTTGAGCGAGGCGCGTGGCTTCGCCGACGCTCACGCCGTCTCCATCAGCCCGCACGATGACCTGCTTGACCTGGTTTTCACGGGTGATCTCCACCGGTCCGACTGACCGGCGCACCTCGGCCACGTCGCGCAGGAGGATCGGCCGGCCGGCGCGCGATTCAACGAGAAGGTTTTCAATGTCTTCCTTGCTCCGCAACTGCGGTTCGGGAACCATGACCCGGATGTCATAGTATTCGCTGCCGTCACGGTACTCGGTAAACACCAGGCCGCCGACTAGTCCGCGCAGCGTGGCGGCGATATTTCCGACGGGGATACCCATGGCCGAGGCGCGGGCGCGGTCTACGTATACCCTATACTCCGGCTTGCTCATATCCATGGAGATATTCACGCCGCTCAACCCCGGCGTCTCGTTCAGCCTGGCGGCCGCCTGCTGCGCAAAGCCGTAAATCGGACCGATATCCGCGCCCTGAACCTTGATTTCCACATCCTGCTGCCCCATGCGGTGCACCCCCTTCAGCGGCATGCTCATCACGGGGAACTGGGCGCCCGGCGCCATGGCCTTCCTGATCAATGGCCCAATCCTGGCAACGAACTCCTGGGTGCTGATCTTGCGCCGGCTTTTGGGCACGAGGTATATGTCCACCTCGCCCTCGTTGGCGGTTTCAAAGGTTATCAGCCCCATCACCCGTCCGCCCGCCATCACGAATACTTTCTCGACTTCCGGCAGGCCTTCGATCTGCTTTTCCACGCTCGCCAGAATACGGTCCGTTTCCCCCACCGCCGTGCCGGCGGGCATTTTCAGTTTAACCATCACGCGCCCATCGTCAACTTTCGGCAGAAATTCCGACCCGACGCGCGGCAACAGCCAGGCGCCGAACCCCGCCAGCGCGAGAAAAACGAGCACAACCGTCCATCGGAAACGCAGCAGAAAACCCAGGCATGTCCCATACCCGGCGGTGAGACGGTCAATCGCCCGTTCAAACGCAACCGCGAGTTGCCCTGACTTACCCTTCGCCTTCACCCCGGCCAGCAGGCGGTGCGCAAGATACGGAGTAAGCGTGGTGGCAACCAGCAGGGAGAGCAGCACGATCCCGGCCACCACCAGCACCAGTTCCCTGAAAAGCAGAGAAGCCATGCCCGGCACAAACAGGAACGGCAGAAAGATTACCAGGAAGGTGACTGTCGCGGCAATCATCGCCGGCCCTACTTCCGCCGTTGCCCGCGCCGTCACGTCCAGGCTGTGTTCATGTCCCTGGACATCCTCCTCGTGCCGCAGCCGCGTGATGTTTTCCAGCACCACGGTGGAGTTGTCGAGGATGACGCCCAGGGCGACAACCAATCCTCCGAGCGAGAACAGGTTCAGCGAAAAGCCGGCCAGCCGCATGACGAAAAAATTGGCGAGCAAGGTCACCGGCAGGGCGATCACCATGACGGCCGCCTGCCGCCAGTGCCCCAAAAACAGATAAGTGACAAGGATCACCAGCACGCCGGCCAGGATCGCTGAATCCCGCACGCTCAAGATGGCGCCCATCACGTAGTCCGCCTGGTTCTCCACCATGCCGAATTCGATGTCCGCGGGTATCTCGTCGCGCAACCGTTCGAGCAGCGCCTGCACGTCGCGCGCCACGCGCACCGTGTTGGCCTCGGCCTGCTTGAGCACGTTCAACTTGACGCAGGGTTGTCCGTTGAAACGGGTGTTGACCCGGAGTTCCTCGTGCGCATCCTCGACCGTGGCGACATCGCGCACGGCGACCAGCGCCCCGTTCCCGCCGCGCGCGATCACGGTATCGCGGATTTCATCCAGGCTCTCGAACTCGCCCATGGTACGGGCGATAATCTCCCGCGTTTCCACCGTCACCCGTCCGGCAAAGATCTGGCGGTTGGCGTCGCGCAGGGCCGCCGCCACCCGCTCCGGCGAGACGCCGTACGCGTTCAGCCGCTCGGGGTCGAGATGCACGCGGATCTCGCGCTTAAGTCCGCCCACCACTTCCGCTCCCGCCGTGCCGGGAACGGCGCTCAGCCGTTCCACCAGCCAGTGCTCGGCCCAGTCCCGCAGCCACACCAGGCTCCGAAGGTCGGAAGCGAGCGTGATCTGCGCCACCGGGAGCTGCGAGGGATCGGCCTTGAAGATCATGGGCGGATCCATGTCCGTGGGAAGCTGGGGATTAACCCTGCCCATGACCGCCATCACGTCCTGGTATGCCACGTTCACATCCGTGCCGTACCGGAAATTTACGTTAAGGCTGTACATGCCCTCGATGCTGGAACTGTCCAGGTAGTCCAGGTCGTCCACAGTCGCCATCGCCCGCTCGATCGGATCGGCAATGTTGGTCTCGATCTCTTCCGGCGTGGCGCCACGCCACCAGACGCTGATCTTGATCAGCGGGTAAGTGATTTCCGGGAGATAGTCCACGTCCAACTGCGTCAGTCCGAACCAGCCGAGTACGGCCGCCGACAGAGTGAGCACCGTCACGGCCACGCGGTGTTTGAGACTGATGTCCGTGATTTTCATGGCAGGGCCACTGCCTTCCTGCCGGCATTGGGAGCGGATTGGTCCCGCGGAGCGGCGGTCGGTTTGCCGGCGCCCGGACGGGCGGGCGGTTCCATGACCTGCACGGGCAATCCATCCTTGAGCGATTCATGCCCACGGACAACGATCATTTCGCCCTCAGCGATGCCGTCTTCGATTGCAAGCCACTCCCCGGCCTCCAGCGCGACCCGCACCTTGCGGCGCGAGGCCTGGCCGCCGGCGGCCACGAACACGACGGCGGCGCCGTCGGGCAGGACGAGCAGCGCGCTATCCGGCACGACCAGGGCGTTCTTGACGGTACGCAGGGGAACCGTGACGCGGGCAAAGAGACCGCGCCAAAGCCTGACTGCTTCGCGCAGTTCCGCCTCAACGGTGACGGTGCGCGTGGCGGGATCGAGGCCGGGGAAGACGCGAACGATCTCTGCCGGGACCACGCGCCCCGGGTAGGCGTCCAGCGTGACCTGGACCTTGAGTCCCGTCTGTATGGAAGGAAGATCCCGCTCGGGAACGGAGAATCGGACGAGCAGACTGGCGGGATCGAAAATTTCAACCAAAGGCGCGCGCGGCGCGACATAGTCGCCTTCCGCGATCCAGACTTCCGAGACGATGCCCGGCCAGGGCGAGGCGATGTCGTAGTCGGCCTTGCCGGTCTCCATGGCCGCGACCTGCGCCTCGGCCCGCTTCAGGCCGGCGCGGGCTACATCCAACTGTTCGCCGGGCAGGGAACCGCTCGCAACCAATTGCTTGACGCGGCCGAACTCCGCTTTCTGGCGGCTGAACTCCTCCTGGGCGGCCGCGAGCGCAGTATCGGCGATCCGGCTGCGGCCGACGCGCGCCAGCCGTTGCCCGGCCTGAACGCGGTCGCCTTCACGGACAAGACATTCGACCACGGGTCCTTCCGCGGGCGATGCCATGCGCGCCACGCGCACGGGCTCGACGGAACCGGTATAAGTCACCGCGTTGGACAAGTCCCGTTTCTGAACCCTGGCAACCTGGACCGGCGCGGCGGATTTCCGGTTCGGTTGCGCGGGCGGGACGCTGGACGTGCCGCAGCCGGCGGCCGCAAGGCAAACGACCAGCGGTATGACGCGACGGCATAACACCGGAAAATCGGAAACGCGCAAAAGAGCAATACCGGTGCGCTGGAAGTATGATGTGTTCTTCATATTCTGATTCCAATCCTCCACTTCCCGCTCATTTCAATGCCGATTCCCCCATGGCCAATTGACAGCTGGCTTTGGCCAGAACCAGGTCGGCCAGCGCCCGCGCGGCAGAAGTTTCCGTCTGGACCAGCGCCGCCTGCGCATCGAGCACATCGGTCATGGCGCCTTTCCCCAGATCGTACTTCTCCTGGATGATCCGGAACGTCTCGCGCGCCTGTTCAACGGCCTTGCCCGTGGTCGCGACGCGCTCCCGCGCGGATTCGAAATCGGCCAGCGCGGTCTCAACCTCATAGCGCACCTGAAGCTTCAGTTTGCGGACGCGTTCCCGCGCGGCGCCCAGCTTAGCCGCTTGCTCGCGCACCCGGGCCCGGGTGGCCCCGCCCTCGAACAGGTTCCACTCCGCGACGATTCCAATCCGGCCGGCGCCATGTTCCTTGTCCGCGCCGGTCTGCGGCTCGCTGGGATCGGGCATCCAGCGCTCGCCATAGGCGGCCTGGAGCGCGACAGTCGGGCGGTATCCCGACCTGGCCGCCGCCAAAGCGTGTTCATAGGCGGCGGCCAGCTGTCGTGCGGCGGCGTAGTCGGCCCGTTTGGCGAGGGCGATGGCCAGGGCATCCGCCGGATCGGGGGCAATCACCGTCCGAGGATCCGGAAGCTCTCCCACGGCAACGGGAGGCGCGGGGTCCTCCCACCCCAGCGCGGCCGCAAATGCGCGCTGCTGGATGTTCAGGCTGTTGCGCTCCCTGGTGTCGTTTTCCCGGAGCGTGGCCAGGCGGACTTCCGCCCGAAGAAAATCCACGCGCGCGGCTTTCTGCGCCGCAACCTGCTCGGCGATGACGCGGCTCTGTTCCTCCATGGCGCGGGCGGCGGACTCGACCGAACGGATGACCTCGCGTTGCGCCAGCATGCCGTAGAAAAGGCTGGTAACATTGAAAACCACAGCCTCGCGAGTTCGTGTAAGCTGGCCAGCCGCGGCTTGACGGACCAGGTCGGCGGCCTGGATGCCGCTTGCGACCCGGCCGCCGGTGTAGACTGGAAGGCTGAAGGCCAGTTCTCCGGCCAGCGCCTCCGATCCGAACACGCCTTCATCCCCCGTGGCGGTGGCCTGGGCAAGACGCTGATTCTCGGTATAGGAATCGCCGGCGGCGCGCGCCTTCAGGATCGGCCACCTGCCGGACCGGGCGAAATCCGCCTGGGCGGCGGCTTCGGCCTGACGCCAGCCAGCTTCCAGGGCCTCGGGACTGCGCGACAGGGCAATTTCGATGGCCTGGTCCAGCGTAAGCGGGGCGTTGGTCTCCTGCGCGCCGGCCGTGACGGCGCAGGCGCAAAGAAGCACAAGCCGCCGCGCTGCAAGCCGGAATAGCGTCAGGATGGAACGATGCAAAGACGACATAACGCCACAGCGGAAGCGCGGCAGCTCGCCAGGCATGCGGCATTCCAAAATTCCCGTAGGTTTTTCAATATGCATCTTTGGCCATTACCCGCCGGATTGCATCTAGCTTACAGCAAACATCCCCGCCCTTCAACCTTATAAACGGTTGTAACGTGGAAATCCCCCGCGCAATATCCACACATGATCCGCAGATGTCCGCGCCAGGACGCTTGCCATGCTGCTGTCATTCCGCCGTCTTGCCGTTACCGGCCTGCTCGAGATTCCCCGGCAGCCGCTCCACAAAAGCCCGGATCTCATCGCGGACGCGCCGGTAGTGTCCCAGCGCCTCGTCCTTGTTCGCGGCATGCTCCGCGAGTCTGGGCGGATCGTCGAAGCCCGCGTGGACGATTTCAGCCTGGTCCTTGAGCCATGCGGGGCATGTTTCATTGGCATGGCCGCATAAAGTAACGACATAGTCGAAGTCCACCGCATCCAGAGAATCCACGTTCTTGCTCCGCTGCCCGGAAATATCCACGCCGGCCTCCGCCATCACGCGGACGGCGTCCGGGTTCAACCCGTGCGTTTCGATGCCGGCAGAGAAGGCTTCGATCAAACCTCCTTTCAGAGCGCGCGCCCAGCCTTCCGCCATCTGGCTGCGGCAGGAATTCCCGGTGCAAAGGAAAAGTATTTTGAGTTTCGATTTCATCATTTGCATCCCGGTTCCGATTTGCGGTCCGCTTCAGTCCGCCATGCCATCCACGTATCCGGCTTGCGGCGTCAGCTTGGCCGCCCAGTTCACAAAAAGCTTCATACAGACCGGCTTGCCGTTCCTGCGCCCTACCGCGCCGTGTAGACGAGATAAAGTCCGCCGAGAAGCACCAGGACACCGCAGGCCTTCTTCAGGATCACTGCGCCCCTGGACTTTTCGTTCCAGTTCAGATAGTGCTGAACCGCCTCGGTGAACGTACCCGCGAGAACGATCACCGCGCAGTGCCCGACGCCGTAGAGAATGAGCAGGAGTGTCCCGTAAGGCAGATTCGCCGCCGCCAACCTGAACGTCACGGCCAGCATCGGGGCCATGTAGGCGAAGGTGCAAGGGCCAAGCGCAACGCCAAATACGAGACCCAAAACGAACGCCGCCGGCATCCCCTTGCGCTTCCCGGACGGCTGGGCTGCTCCCGGCATCGGGATCCGGATCGCGTCGAGCAGATACAGGCCCACGACGAAGAAAATGACCGCCACGCCATAGTTCCC
Organism: uncultured Verrucomicrobiota bacterium; assembly: GCA_964463985.1. Classification (GTDB taxonomy): domain Bacteria; phylum Verrucomicrobiota; class Kiritimatiellia; order JAAZAB01; family JAAZAB01; genus JAXGPF01. The sequence continues at coordinate 3,075 of CAYXEK010000083.1, read as the reverse complement.
CCATCGGCCGACATCCCCCAGCATCCGGCCCGCCGCCGCCGTAATGGCGCCGATCACCCCGATGGTGATAAGGATACCGGCCGAGAACAGCAGCGAAATCGCGAAGGCCCGCCGCGTGGTCATTCGGCCCTGCTGGCCGATGAAGCCAACGATGAGCGGAATGCTCGCCAGGTGGCAGGGGCTCAGTAGAATGCTCAGCATGCCCCACACGAAGGCCGCGCTCAGCGCCAATGAGGCGGAGCCTTCGACGGCTCGGGAAAGTGCTGTGAAGATTTGTTCCATTAAAGGCTCACGCCCAATTCCTTCCACTTCGCCAGGATGTCTTCCTTGCCGAAAAACCCCTCGTGGCGGAACAGTTCCTTGCCGCCAGCGTCGTAGAAGATCTGCGTCGGGATCACGTTGATCCCGTAGTGCTTCGCGGCGTCCGGGTTCTCCCAGACGTCAATAAACACGACATCCATTCTCCCGGCATGGGTCTGCTTCAACTCCTCCAGGATGGGAGCCATCATTTTGCACGGGATGCATTTGTCCGCCCCAAGGTCCACTAAATGCGGGATTTGCTTGCTTTGCGCCGCGGGTTCCGACGCTGTCTGCGGCAAGGCGCTCGCTTCCACCGCCGCCGGCGGTTCGCCCGCTGCCGGCGGAGCGATGGCAGGCTTCCTGCCCGCGTGCTTGACGGTCAGCACACCCGCCAGGGCGGCGGCCAGCGCAATCCAGATCCACTTGCCCGTCCCGCCGCAGCCACTCCCGCCTCCGCAGGATGATACTTGGTACTGCTTACCGGCATTTTTATTCATGTCCATCCCCCTTTCCTTCAATTCAACACACCGGCTTTGCAGTATGCGCCGTCCGACGACACGCACAAATCAGTTTCGGATACGGACCGCAAGCAAACGCATTACTTGCGCGCATGGCGCTGCTCCGGCTATCGTCGTCCTCACGCCAGGAACGCTTTGATGTCCTCCGCGCTCAATACCTTGCCCGCGCTTTTTACCTGGCCATCGACCACGAGGGCCGGCGTCATCATGACGCCAAACTTCATGATCTCGGCGAGGTTCTCGACCTTTTCGATGGTGGCTTCGACGCCGAGCGCCTTGACCGCCGCCTCGGCATTGGCCGTCAGCATCTTGCACTTCGGGCAACCCGTGCCCAGTATCTGGATTCGTCTCATTGCATGCTCCCTTCATTTCACGATTGCGCCGAACACGATCCCCGTGACCGTCGCCATAATCACCACGAGCCCGACGAAGGTCAGCGTCTTCCTGGGGCCCAGAATCGAATTAATCACCAGCATATTCGGCAGCGAAAGCGCCGGACCGGCCAGCAGAAGCGCCAACGCGGGTCCCTGTCCCATCCCGCTGTCGAGGAGTCCACGAAGGATCGGCACCTCGGTCAGCGTGGCAAAGTACATCAGCGCACCGGTGACCGAAGCGAAGAAGTTTGTCCAGACCGGCCAGAGCAGGGCCATCCATCCGGGCACATGGCTGCCGCCGCCGGAAATCAAACCGATCAGCGCCGACGGCGAATCGCCGACCAGCGCCTGAATCCAAACGTTCGGGATGATTCCGGCGTCCCTGCTTGCGGGACTGCCCAGGAAGAAACCGGCCGCCAGCACGCCCCCGAACAGCAGGGGGAGAATCTGCCTGGCGAAGCTCCAGGTCTGGTCGCGCCAATCCTCCAGTTCCGCGCCACCGAAGAAGGTCAGCGCCGCCAGGCCGGACGATCCTGCCGCGAAAACCAGAACCGGGTGTCCCGGAAACGCAAGCGCCAGCAGGGCCGCGGGAATCGCCGCCAGGACGATCCATGCCGGACGCACCTTCAGGAAACGCCACAGGCAGACACCCAGTAGCGCGGCAAACAGGGCCGTGACAATCCACTTGGCCCGGAAGATCGCGTACCACAGGCCTGCCGTCTCCATCGGCTTGCTCCAGTTGGCAAAAACCAGGATTCCGATCATCGAGAAGAAGTACAACGCCACTTGCCACAGGGGGCGGGCGCCCTGCCCGTCATCTCCCAGATACACGTCCTGCGACTGCGCGGCCTTGGCCCGCTCCTCCTTGAGGAAGATCAAATGCATCAGCAGACCGATAATGACGCTGAACACGACCGCGCCGATGGCCCTGGCCGTGCCCAGTTGCCATCCCAGCACCCGGGCCGTCAGCACGATGGCCAGCACGTTGATCGCCGGCCCGGAATAGAGGAAGGCGATGGCCGGCCCCAGCCCTGCGCCACGCATGTAGATGCCGCCAAACAGGGGAAGCACCGTGCAGGAGCAGACAGCGAGGATCGTCCCCGAAACCGACGCCACGGAATAGGACATCCACTTCGACGCCTTCGGCCCGAAGTACTTCATCACGGCGTTCTGGCTGACGAAGACAGCGATGGCGCCGGCGATAAAAAACGCTGGAACCAGGCACAGGAGCACATGTTCCTGAGCGTACCACTTCGCCAGTTTCAGCGCCTCAAGCACCGCCCTGTCGAAACGCGCCTGGCCCACAGGCAGATAGAAACACGCCAGAAACGCGCCCACAATCAAGGCCAGACTCTTCCATTCCCGCTTCCAGGCGATCATTTGCCTGCCTCCTGTATGCTTGGCCATATGGCCAAATATCAACCCAAAAAAAATTATGTTTAGTCAGTCTTTGCTGCCAGCGCGCTGTTGACGCAATCCACGAAACCGAGCGTGCAGGGAAGCCGCAGCGAGTAAAAAACCTGTTTCCCGCGCTTGTCGCTGGCGACCAGCCCGGCCGAACGGAGCACCGTCAGATGCTTGGACACGGTGGAAACATCCGACCCCACCAGTTCCTGGAGTTCACAAACGCATCGTTCGCCTTTGCCCAGGAACATGACCATGGCAAGACGCGCGGGATGCCCAAGCGCCTTGAAAATATCGGCCCGTGCCTGCATCATTCTGTCTTTCACGTCTGTCATGCAAAACAAAATATCAAAGCTTGGTTATTTGGTCAAGCAACAAAATGTCATTCCCCGCCAAGTGGGCGCATCTGCGATTCGTTGCAGGATTCGGAAATGAGGTCGGCCCAAACTGTGCTGCGGCTCACCCGGAGGGTTCGCCCC